>PMOK01000092.1:96923-110533 GCA_003162425.1 Bryobacterales bacterium
CTGGAAACTGTGGGGCGGACCCCCTGGTCCGCGCGGGTCCCCCTGGACCCGCCTCTCGGTCACGGATCAACAGGCCGATGAGGGCGTAAGCCGACCGTGGGTCCACCCCACCGTGGCACTGGGGGTCCTGTCTTCGTTGATGCTCGCCACCTGCTTCGCCCAGACCCCGCCTCCGCCGCATCCCTACACCTGGCAGGAGATTCGAGACAAATTTGAAGTCACCAACCCTACGCTGCTCGCAGCTAAGATTGGCATCGACGAGTCCAAGGCCGACGAAATCACGGCCTATCTGCGCCCCAACCCAGACCTGACCGCGGGAATCGATCAGATCAATTTCTTCTCCACGCAACCCACGCCCAGCGGGGGTACGGACGCGTATCGGCCCTTCGCATTCGCGTTTCCATCTGCCTCCATCAGCTACCTGTATGAACGCCGGCATAAGCGCGGGTTGCGGCTCGAGAGCGCGCAAAAAGCCACGGCCATCGCGGAGTCCCAACTCGCGGACCAGGAGCGAAATCTTATCTTCAACCTGCGCAGCGCTTTTGTAACCACCTTGCAACAGAAGGCTGTCCTGGCGCTAACACGGGACAGCCTGGCATATTACGATCGTCTGCTCACCGTAAGCCGCGACCGATTCAAAGCCGGCGACATCGCGAAAGTGGATCTTGTTCGCCTGGAACTGCAGCGCGTTCAGTTTGAAACTGACGTGCAAACCGCGCTGGTGAATCTGCGTACGGCCAAAATTCAGCTCCTGATGCTGCTGAACGAGCGAACCCCCTTGGAGCAGTTCGACATCAACGGTCCATTTGATTTCACGGAACAAATATCGCCTTTGGATGAATTCCGCAAAGTCGCGATGGATACACGGCCCGACCTCAAGGCCGCCGTCGAATCTATCGACAAGGCCAAGACCGATCACCGGCTGGCAGTCGCCAACGGTTCCACCGATCCCACCTTTGGCATGGACTTCGCGCGCAATCCTCCCATCCCCGTCTTCATTGGGGTCAACGTCAACATTCCGCTCCGCATCTTTGATCGCAACCAAGGTGAAAAGCTGAAAACGCAACTGGACATCGCTCACAATGAGCGCCTACGCGACGCCAATGTGGCCCAGGTCTTCAGTGATGTCGATTCCGCGTACGCCACTTTGGATAGCAATCTGACTTTGCTGCGTCCCTACAAGGCCAGCTATCTGCAGGAAGCCGTCGAGGTCCGCGATACGGTTTCCTTCGCGTATCAGCATGGCGGAGCGTCCTTGCTCGACTTCCTGCAAGCACAACAGGACTACCGCAGCATTGAACTGAATTATCTGAACCTGATTGGTTCCTATCTCACCGCGGCCAGTCAGTTGAATCTCGCGGTGGGACGCGAAGTTATCCAATGATGTGTCTTCCAATGAAGTGCGCGCTCCTGATCGGCGCAGCTTTGTGCCTGGTGGCTGACCTTTCCCTCACCGGCTGTGGCTCGAAAGTGGAGGCCGACGGCAAGGCAGAGGCGCCGCCTGCGGCAAAAGTGGAGCGCGAAGGGGACGCCAATGTTGTCAAGGTGGATCATCCCGAGCAGTTCCCGTTGGCAACCGCGGGCGAACACGACAGCGCGCCGGAACTCAATGTCACCGGCTCCGTGAATCCCGATGTGTCGCGAAATATTCCAGTCATCTCGCTGGCATCCGGGCGTGTCGTGGAAATTCACGCCCGCATCGGCGACTCGGTCACCAAAGACCAACTATTGATGCGTGTGCAAAGCGCCGATATCTCGCAGGCCTTCTCCGACTATCGCAGCGCCGTTGCGGACGAAGTTTTGTCCCGCGCCCAACTGGAGCGCTCCAAGCTGCTCTTCGAGAAGGGAGCAATCGCGCAGAAGGACCTGGAAGTGGCCCAGGATACCGATGACAAAGCAAAAATCACCGTCGAGAATGCCACTGAAAAAATACGCGTGCTGGGGGCCGACATCAGTCATCCCAGCTCCATCGTCGATATCAAGGCTCCCGTTTCCGGCGTGATCGTCGAGCAAAATGTCACCGCCTCGGCCGGCGTGAAGACTCTGGATAATTCTCCCAACCTGTTCACCATCGCCGATCTTTCGAAAGTTTGGGTGGTATGTGACGTGTATGAAAACGATCTTTCCTTCGTGCACCTCTCGGAATACGCCGACATTCATTTGAACGCCTATCCGAACCTGATTCTGAAGGGCCGGGTCGGCAATATCGGCCCCAGCCTCGACCCGAACATCCGCACCGCCAAGGTCCGGCTGGAAGTTTCGAATCCTGGCGTGCTGCGTCTCGGCATGTTTGTCACCGCGACGTTCCACGGCCTGAATAAAGAAATCCGCGTCACGATTCCGGCCAACGCTGTTCTTCACCTGCATGACCGCGATTGGGTCTATGTGCCCTCCGCAGGCAGACAATTCCGGCGCGTGGAAGTGGTGGGCGGCAAAATGCTGCCCGGCAGTCTCCAGGAAATCCTCTCAGGGATCAAACCCGGTCAACAAGTGGTGGCCAATGCGCTGGTGCTGGAGAACACGGTAGAGCAGTAATGATTCGCGGTCTAGTCGATTTCGCTCTCAATAATCGTTTTCTGATTTTGTTCGCGGCCCTGCTGCTGCTCATCTGGGGCGCCATCTCCTTTCACAATCTGCCGGTGGAAGCCTATCCCGACGTCGCCAACAATTACGTTCAGATCATCACGCAATGGCCCGGACGCGCTGCCGAAGAAGTGGAACAGCAAGTCACCATTCCCCTTGAAATCGTGATGAACGGCATTCCCCATCTGGAGCACCTGCGCTCCACGTCGCTGTTCGGGCTTTCCAGCATCACATTAATTTTTGATGACGAATCGGCCAACGATACGAACCGCCAGAAGACCCTCGAGCGGCTGGCTCAGGTGACGCTGCCGCCCGGCCTGCAACCCCAAATGGGCACGGACTGGAGTCCGGTCGGCCAGATTTATTTCTATACTCTGCACAGCTCGAATCCGAAGTTCGACGTCATGGATCTGAAGTCCATTGAGGACTGGACTCTCGAGAAGCAGTTCAAATCGGTGCCGAATGTCGTGGATGTCTCGAGCCTGGGCGGCATGACGCGCGAATACCAAGTGCGCGTGGATCCGAACAAACTGATTTCCTACGGATTAAGCATCGGCCAGGTGGAGCAGCAGTTGGCCAACAACAATGTCAACGCCGGCGGCAGCTTCATCGAGGCCGGCCTGCAGCAGGTGAACGTGCGGGCCATTGGTTTGGTGGATTCCGATATCGACATCGAAAGGACCGTGATCAAGACTCAGAATGGCACGCCGATTCGCGTGCGCGACATAGCAGCCGTCACGCAAGGACCGAAAATCCGGCTCGGGCGGAACGGGAAGGCCATTCATCGCGCCGATGGCCGCATCATAGATAACGACGATGTGGTGGAAGGCATTGTGCTTTTGCGCAAAGGTGCCGAAGCGGAAGCGACGCTCAAGGCTATCGAGGCCAAGGTCTACGAGCTGAACCACGGCATTCTTCCCCCCGGTGTCACAGTAGTGCCGTTTCTCGATCGCAGTGAGCTAGTTCACCACACCACTCGCACCGTCCTGCATAACCTGACGGTGGGCATTATCCTGGTAACCGTCATCCTGTTCCTCTTCCTTGGCAACGCCCGGGGAGCGCTGATTGTCGCACTCACCATTCCTTTTTCACTGCTGTTCGCTTCCATATGTCTCGACCTGAGAAAAATTCCGGCGAATCTCTTGTCTCTCGGCGCACTAGACTTCGGAATGGTGGTGGACGGCGCGGTGGTGATGGTGGAAAATATCGTCCGCCACATGGGCCATCGCGATCCCCGCAATCGAACCACTCTTGAAACCATCCGCGACGCCGCTCACGAAGTGCAACGGCCAGTGTTTTACGCCATCAGCATCATCATCACCGCGTATGTGCCCATTTTCACGCTGCAACGCGTGGAAGGCCGACTGTTTAAGCCCATGGCCTGGACCGTGGCCTTCGCATTGTTGGGAGCACTCACGTTTTCCATGCTGATCGCGCCCGTGTTGTCCAGCTTTTTCTTCCGCAAGGGCATCCGCGAATGGCGCAATCCTCTACTGGCGCTGCTCACCGCCGGCTACCGGCACGCGCTTCGGCTGGCCATTCAATTCCGATGGGTCACCGCCGGCGTGGCCGTCGCCGCTCTGGCCGGTGCGGGTTATCTGGCCTTCAGCGGCGTGATCGGCTCCGAATTCCTGCCGCATCTCGATGAGGGCGATATCTGGGTGCGCGGCACGTTGGCGCCCAGCACGGGACCCACTGAGGGTATCCGCCTGGCCGATCAGGCTCGCGTGATATTGGCGTCTTTTCCCGAAGTGCTCGACACCACCAGCCAGGTGGGCCGTCCTGACGATGGGACCGACACCACCGGCTTCTTCAATACCGAATACTTCGTACATCTAAAACAGAAAGAGCAGTGGCGTCCGGTTTTTCGCGAGGACAAAGAAGAACTGATCGGCGCCATGAATCGCGAACTCGCAAAGATGCCGGGCGTGATATGGAATTTCTCGCAGCCGATCGCCGACAACATGGAGGAGGCCGTGAGCGGCGTGAAGGGCGAGCTCGCCGTGAAACTGTATGGCGACGATCTGCCGCTCCTTGAGAACAAAGCCGACCAGATGGTGAATATCATGCGCGGAATTAAGGGCATCGAAGATCTCGGGCTCTTTCGTGTCCTCGGCCAGCCCAATTTGAATCTGGTGGTGGATCGCGAGCAGGCGGCTCGATTTCAGATCAATGTCGCCGATATCCAGGACGCCATTCAGACTGCTGTCGGCGGCGGCGCCGTTAGCCAGGTCTTGCAGGGCGAGCAACGCTACGACCTGGTGGTGCGGTATCTCGCCCCCTTCCGCAACACCCAGGAGGCCATCCAGAATATTCGCCTTCTATCGCCTTCCGGCGAGCGCGTGGCTCTGGCGCAGCTTTGCCAGATCAAAGTGCGGGACGGCGCCTCGGAAATCTATCGCGAGGAGAACACCCGCTATGTCGCCATCAAGTACAGTGTGCGCGGCCGCGATCTGGGCAGCACCGTCGAAGAGGCTATCCGGAAAGTGAACCAGCAAGTTAAGCTGCCCACCGGTTATCACATCGATTGGGCGGGCGAGTACGAAAGCCAGAAGCGATCGCAAAAGCGCCTGATGATCGTGCTGCCCGTCACGTTGCTCGTGATCTTCATGATTCTCTACACCATGTTCAACTCTTTCAAATGGTCGGCGCTGCTGCTGGCCAACGTTGCCATGGCGCCCGTAGGAGGATTGTTGGCCCTCCTCATCACCCACACGCACTTGAGCGTATCGAGCGGCGTCGGCTTTCTGGCACTGTTCGGAGTATCGGTTCAAACCGGCGTCATCATGGTGGAGTACATCAACCAGCTTCGCGTGCGTGGACACACCATTATCGACGCCGCCATAGAAGGCGCCGTCTTGCGTCTCCGCCCCATCATGATGACCATGTTGGTAGCCACTCTGGGTCTGTTACCGGCCGCCCTTTCGCACGGCATTGGGTCGGATTCCCAGCGCCCCTTCGCCATCGTCATCGTAGGCGGCTTAGTGGCCGCCATGCTCCTGAGCATCTTTCTCTTGCCCACCCTCTACGTCTGGATCGCCGGCAATCGGGACGTGCTCCCCTCGGCGGACGCCGACTTCGAGGAAGCATAGCGGTTACCGAGCCGCGACCGTCAGGGAGTCGGTTGTTGTGGTTTGTGAAGAGCCTTTCTTGGTTCCGGTTTCGCCGGGATAGCCAACAGCGACCGCCCATGGTCATAAAAGTAAGATTTACAGCCACAGCATCCTGGCGCTTTCTGGCTTATTGACTGATTACAGGCGCGATAGTGCGGTTCCCACCGTTGGCATCTTAATTGCCACTTACAAGGCGAGGTCTTATGATGCTTACAATGCCCGCCGCGGCGGTTCTATCGCTATTCCTTGTGGGAATGATTTTGTGGCTGATAAACGGTTACATTCCGATCCCAGCAGGCAGAATTAAGACGCTTCTCAATGTCGTTCTTGGCCTGATAGTAGTCGGAATCGGCCTGTGGCTCATCAACGCTTACGTTCCGATGGCAGGCGTCATCAAGGGAATTCTCAATATCGTTGTCGTGATCGCAACTTGCGTCGGAGTGCTCCAGGCATTCGGACTTTGGGAACCGGTGCTCAACATGGCGCGTAAGATCAGAAGTCATCGCTGGACACACGCGGAGGAGAACGAAAAAACTGCAACCCACCCCACACCCTCAGCCGCTGTTATATTGAAATAGCTCTCGAAGACAGCGAACCGTCCAGGCCCACGCCCGAGCCGCGGTCTTCAATGGGCTGGGAAACAGTTTGGAACCTGAATGATTCGGGCGCTCGTAGACTACGCCCTCAATACTCGCTTTCTCGTTCTCGCGGCTGCCCTCCTGCTGCTCATCTGGGGCGCCATTTCATTTCACAATCTACCTGTCGAAGCCTATCCCGACGTAGCCAACAACTACGTTCAGATCATCACCCAATGGCCCGGCCGCGCCGCCGAGGAAGTAGAGCAGCAGGTCACCATTCCCATCGAGATCGTGATGAACGGCATTCCCCACCTGGAGCATCTGCGGTCCACTTCACTTTTCGGCCTATCCAGCCTGATGCTGATCTTCGACGATCANNTGCAGCCTCAAATTGGAAGCGATTATAGTCCCGTTGGCCAGATCTACTGGTACACGCTGCACACCACCAATCCGAAATACGACCTGATGGAGCTGAAGACTTTAGAGGACTGGACCCTGGAAAAGCAATTCAAGTCGGTTCCCAACGTGGTGGACGTTGTCAGTTTCGGAGGCACAACCAGGGAATATCAGGTGCGCATCGATCCCGACAAACTGGTTTCCTACGGCCTGAATCTCAGCCAGATAGAACAAGCGTTGGCAGCCAACAATGTCAATGCCGGCGGCAGTTTTGTCGAGTCCGGCTTGCAGGAAATCAATGTGCGCGCTTTGGGCCTTTTCCGCAACGTGGAAGATATCCGTGAGACCGTCGTAAAAACCCAGAACGGAACACCCCTGCGCGTCTCCGACGTCGCTGCCGTGGTGCAGGGTTCCAGAATCCGGCTCGGACAGATCGGCAAAGCCATCCACAGATCCGACGGCCGAATTCTCGACAACGACGATGTAGTGGAAGGCATTGTGCTGTTGCGCAAAGGCGCCGAAGCGGAGACGACGCTCAAGGCCATTGAGGCCAAAGCCGAGGAGCTGAACAAACATATCTTGCCGCACGGCGTGGAAATTGTGCCTTTCCTCGACCGAAGCGACCTGGTGCACTTAACCACCAAGACCGTACTTAAAAACTTGACTGATGGCATCATCCTGGTAGCCGTGATTCTTTTCCTCTTTCTGGGAAATCTGCGCGGCGCATTCATCGTCGCGCTCACCATCCCTTTCTCCCTGCTGTTCGCCGCCATCTGTCTCAGTCTGGCCGGCATTCCCGCCAATCTGCTGTCGCTGGGCGCGCTGGATTTCGGCATGGTGGTGGAAGGTGCGGTGGTAATGATAGAGAACATCATTCGCTATCAGAGCCGCCGGCAGCATCAGGACTCCGCGGGCGCGTTGATCTCCATCCGCGGGGCGGCGCATGAGGTGCAACGGCCCGTGTTCTATTCCATCGGCATCATTATTACGGCCTACGTACCCATCTTCACCCTGCAGCGCGTGGAAGGCCGCTTGTTCAAACCGATGGCCTGGACCGTTTCCTTCGCGCTTCTTGGTTCCCTGATATTCTCCATGCTCATCGCGCCCGTGCTTGCCAGTTACGTTCTCGGCAAGAACGTTCGCGAATGGCACAACCCGGTGATGACCTGGATCACCAAGATGTACCGCAAGACGCTGGAAATGGCGATCCGTTTCCGCTGGGTTACGGTAGGCGTCGCCGCAGCCGCTCTGGGAGCCTCGGCTTACCTGAGCTTCAGCGGGGCCATCGGTTCCGAATTCCTGCCGCACTTGGATGAAGGTGCCATCTGGGCCCGCGCCACTCTCGCCCCCAGTACCGGCCCCTCCGAGGGCGCGCGCGTCATGAACCAGGCCCGCATTATTCTCGCGTCGTTCCCGGAAGTCACCACAGTGGTTTCCCAAGTCGGACGCCCGGATGACGGAACCGATACTACGGGCTTCTTCAATACCGAATATTTCGTCGACCTCAAGCCCAAAGACCAGTGGCGGCCCGTGTTTCGCCAGAACAAAGAAGAACTGGTCGGCGCCATGGATCGCGAGCTCGAAAAGATTCCCGGCGCCTTGTGGAATTTTTCCCAACCCATCGCCGATAACATGGAAGAAGCGGTGAGCGGCGTCAAGGGCCAACTCGCCATCAAGATCTACGGTGACGATCTCCCGACCCTGGAAGCCAAAGGCGACGAAATTGTCAACGTCCTGCGCCACATCCGCGGTATTGCGGACCTCGGCCTGTTTCGCGTCATCGGGCAACCGAACATGGAATTCGAAGTCGATCGCAAGCAGGCCGCGCGCTATCAAATCAATGTTGCCGACGTGCAGGATGCCATCGAAACGGCTGTGGGTGGAAAAGCTGTCAGCCAGGTGCTGCAGGGCGAACAGCGTTACGACCTGGTGGCCCGCTATCAGGCGCCCTACCGCAACACGAAGGAAGCCATCGAGAACATACGCTTGCTGGCGCCATCCGGCGAACGCGTCTCCCTGGCGCAACTGTGTACCATCCGGGTTCACGACGGCGCATCCGAGATCTATCGCGAGGGAAACTCCCGCTACGTGGCGATCAAATACAGCGTGCCGGTCCGCGATCTCGGCAGCACTGTCGAGGAAGCCATCAGCAAAGTGAATGCGCAAGTGAAGCTTCCCACCGGCTACCACATCGATTGGGCCGGCGAGTATGAGAGCCAGAAAAGGTCCCAAAAACGACTATTGATCGTTCTGCCGCTCACCATACTGGTCATTTGCATCATCCTCTACACCATGTTCGATTCAGCCAAATGGGTGTTGCTGATTCTCGCCAACGTCGCAATGGCTCCCATCGGCGGATTACTGGCGCTGCTGATTACGAATACGCACTTCAGCGTTTCTTCGGGAGTCGGATTCCTTGCCCTGTTCGGCGTCGCGGTTCAGACCGGCGTCATCATGCTTGAATACATCAACCAGCTTCGCGCCCGAGGTTACACGATTCTGGAGGGCGCCGTGGAGGGATCCGTGCTCCGGCTCCGTCCCATTATGATGACCATGCTGGTGGCCAGCTTCGGGCTATTGCCGGCAGCGCTTTCGCGCGGCATTGGCTCGGATTCGCAACGGCCCTTCGCCATTGTAATTGTCGGCGGCCTGATCGCGGCCCTGATCCTGGGCGTATATCTACTGCCCACTCTCTACGTATGGGTGGCCGGTACCCGCGACGCACTCCCGTTCCCCGAGACCGAATCCGCGGAATAAAAGTGGGGCGGACCCCCTGGTCCGCGGCCGACGCCCACGTCGGCCTGCTGCTGGTATTTGCCCTCGGTTCGTGGACGTTACCGCTCCAGGCTTTTCGGGATAACCACCCACATCGTTCCCTCGCCACCGCAATAGCGGCAATGCCCGCCCAGCAACGTTCCGGTTCCCTCGCATTGATCGCAGTCAGCGGCCAACCGGAATTCCTGCGATTGCTCATCGGGCAATTTATGGGATTGCTGAATCAACTGCGCGTTGTGATGGGCCACCAGCCAGCGCACCAGTTTATGTTCGGTCGTTTCGCGATCCTTCAGCTCCATTTCTCCACCGCGGCGCGGCCACCATTCATGAATGCAGACATAGCAAACCATCTCCACCCCGTCATCAAACAACGCAGCGGCATCAGACGACCGATAGAATCTCTTGCAATTCTCGCAGCGCTTGACCCCCAGCAACGCAAGCCCATCCCGCAATTGCTGTAAGTCCTGCTCCACCCCCGCCAAGCGCTTCAGAATCTCTCCAGCATCAGTATCCATAAAATTATCCTACCGTCCCCAACGAGAAACGAGAAACGAGAAACCAGAAACCAGCAACTGTAGTAGCCTAAATCTTACCCACCATGGCCGTTCCTCCCGCCGTCGAGAAACTTCGCGCTAGCCTCGCCCAAGGCCGCTGGGATGCAGCCATCGCAATCCTCCATCAGTGGGATGTCGACACGGCCGTAGCCTTGCTCATGCGCCTCCCTTATGAGGAGCAACAGGCGTTGTTCCGCAAGCTGCCCGTCGATTTCGCCGCCACGCTGGTCCCCGCTTTTCCGTACTACCAGGCGTATCTGCTGCTGCACTCGCGCCCGCCTGAGGAAATGAAAGCGGTCGTCGACTCCATGCATCCCGGCGAGCGCATGCAGTTCTTCGACGAGCTTCCTGAAGAGACCTGGCAAACTTTGATGGACGAACTCGGCGCCAAAGAACCCGCGCCGTCAGCCGTCGAAGTTCCCGAACCCATGGCCCCCGCGGCCGCGCCTGAGCCGCCCATCATCGAGGCTCGCCAGATCGAAAAAGGCTTCGAGCGGCCCGGCGGCGGCGAAATGCAGGTGATTGCTCCCACCGATCTTAGCGTAGAGCCCGGCTTGATCACGGCGCTGCTCGGGCCTTCCGGATCCGGCAAATCCACGCTACTCAGAATTCTCTCGGGACTCACGGCGCCCACGCGTGGCGAAGTGCTCTGGCACGGCCGGCCGCTGGCCGAGTCTGACCCGAACGTCGCCATCGTCTTTCAAAGTTTCGCGCTGTTCCCCTGGCTCACCGTACTCGACAACGTGGAAATGCCGCTGCTCGCCCGCGGTCTGGAGCACCCACAGCGCCATCGACGCGCCCTAAAGACACTCGCCGCCGTCGGGCTGCATGGTTTCGAGAATGCCTATCCCAAGGAGCTGTCCGGCGGAATGAAACAGCGCGTGGGTTTCGCACGCGCGCTGGCCGTCGAACCCGAAATCCTTTTTATGGACGAGCCTTTTTCCGCCCTCGACGTTCTTACGGCGGAAAACCTCCGCGGCGAGCTGCTGGAGCTGTGGATCGGCAAGAAAATACCCACGCGCTCCATTTTCATCGTTACGCACAACATCGAGGAAGCCGTCCTGCTGGCCGACCGTGTTATCGTTCTCGGTCGTCATCCGGCCAGCATCCGCGCGGATTTCCGTATCCCGCTTTCGCAACCAAGAGAGCGCAACGCAGCCGAGTTCCTGCTGTACGTGGATTACATCTACAAACTCATGACCGAGCCGGACCTCGAGGCTGCCGCGGCTCCCACCGCCGCGGGACCCGCAGTGAAAAAAGTATTTCAAAGATTGCCGCACGCACGCCCCGGCGGTATCGCAGGATTGCTCGAACTCCTCAACGATCGTGGCGGCAATGAAGATCTCTATCACGTTGCGGACGAGCTGCAAATGGAGGTGGACGACCTGCTCCCCATCGTGGAAGCAGCCGTGCTGCTTTCATTCGCCAAATCCGACAAAGGCGATGTCGAGATGACGCCCGAGGGTAAAGCTTTCGCCGAGGCCGATATTTCCACCCGCAAAGCATTATTCCGCGACGCCGTGCTGGCCCATACCTCCCTGCTGAAGCAAATTCACAATACGCTGCACAGCAAAGCCGATCACACCATGCCGCTGGAGTTTTTCCGCGATATTCTGGATGAGCATTTCGCGAGCGACGAAACGCAACGGCAGGTTGATACCGCCTTGGACTGGGGCCGCTACGCCGACATTTTCGAATACGACTCCGCTAGCGACCGTCTGACGCTGCATCAGCCCGCCGGCCACGTTGAGAGCGGAGAAGTGCAGTCACACTAATGCAGCCGCAGTCCCAAAAAGCGGCCTCCGGACTTCCCCCTTGGGCGACGCTCCCCACTTCCGCCGCATCGCTGCTGAGAGATTTGCCGGTAATGTTGGCGGGCCTCGCGCTGTTCTACGGATTGCTCTCGCTGGCCCATTACTGGGCCAGCCCGGTGGGGCCGCAGCAAGCCATCGATCTGCATGCCAGCGCGCTGCCGAAATACGCATTCTACTCCGTCGCGCGCATCACCCTCGCTTACTTCGTCAGCCTGATCTTTACGTTGGTCTACGCCTATGTCGCCGCTCATAACGCCAAAGCCGAGCGAGTCATGATCCCATTGTTGGATACACTGCAATCCATTCCAGTTTTGAGCTTCCTGCCCACCGTCATGATTGCCATGGTGGCCCTCTTCCCTAGCCGGCAATTGGGCGTGGAACTGGGATCCATCGTGCTGATCTTCACCGGCCAGGTATGGAACATGGCCTTCAGCGTTTACTCTTCCATGAAAAATATCCCGCGCGAGATGCTGGAGGCGGCCGAGGTCTACCGCTTGAGCGCCTGGCAGAAATTCGTGCAACTCGAGCTGCCGTATTCAGCCATCGGCCTGATCTGGAATTCCATGATGTCCGTCGCCGGAGCGTGGTTCTTCCTGATGGCCTGCGAAATGTTCGTCCTCGGAAACCGCGACCTCCGGCTGCCCGGCCTCGGCTCCTATCTGCAATCCGCATCCAACGCCGGCGACATGGGAGCCATTCTCTGGGGCTTGCTGGTGATGATCGCTGTGATCGTATTGATGGATCAGTTGATCTGGCGCCCCGTCATCGCCTGGAGCGACAAATTCAAATTCGAGCAGGTGGAAGCTGCCCAAACCTCGCGCTCGCCCATTCTGGATCTGCTGCGCCGTTCGAGACTGGTTCACCGCGTGGGCCGCGTGTCTGTAGCGCCAGCCCGCGAAGCTCTGGCTTTATATTTTGCAAGAAAGCGCGCGAAGTTCCAGCCGAATCAAGCCGCCAGCACGCTGAACAAATGGTTAACCCGGCTGCTATTCCTGGCCGCGTCCCTCGCCGTCATTTTCGCCATCGTAAAAATGGGCGCTATGCTGGCTACGCTATCGCGGCCCGACATCGGCGCCATCCTGCGCGGCGCCGGCGCCACGTTTCTCCGCGTTGAAGTCAGCCTGGTGCTGGCGGGCCTGTGGACCATCCCGGTGGGAGTCTACGTGGGATTGCGCCCCCGGCTCGCCGCCGTCGCCCAACCCATCGCGCAAGTCGCCGCTTCCGTTCCCGCCACCGCGTTGTTCCCCATCGTGCTGCTATTTCTGATCCGCATCGGTGGCGGCCTGGGGATCGGCTCCATCGTTCTAATGCTGCTCGGCACGCAATGGTACATCCTGTTCAACGTGATCGCGGGCGCCAGCGCCATCCCGACGGATTTGAAGGAAGTTTGCAGCATATTCCACTTGAGTCAAGCGGAACGCTGGCGCAGACTCTTCCTGCCAGGAATCTTCCCGTTCCTGGTCACCGGATTCATCACCGCATCCGGCGGTGCCTGGAATGCAAGCATCGTCGCCGAGTACGTCCATTTCCAGGGCAAAACCATTTCCACCACCGGCCTAGGCGCAGTAATCAGTAAAGCCACAGACACCGGCAACTTCGCAGTCCTCTTAGGCGCGACCGTAGTGATGGCGGCCATGGTAGTCACCATCAACCGATTACTCTGGCGCCGCCTCTACGTCCTGGCCGCCACCAGGTACAAGCTAGAAAGCTAGGGAGTTCTCGATGGGTCGGCTTGCCCACCAAAGGTCATGAAGACGACTCGTGGCGCACGCAATCCTGCGTGCCGCGTTCACGGTC
>PMOK01000287.1 GCA_003162425.1 Bryobacterales bacterium
TCTTCGGCAAGATTGTAGAGTAGCCAAGATTGTAGAGTAAGAGGTGATGTTCCAGACCGTCGGCAAATCCGTTCCGCGGAAGGAGGGGCGGGAGAAAGTCACGGGTCAAGCCAAGTACGTGGACGACATCACCTTCCCCGGCATGCTGATGGGCGCCACGGTGCGCAGTCCCGTGGCTCGCGGCCGCATCCGCAACATCGAATTCCCGGACGATCTGCCCTGGGAGCAATTCACAATTGTCACCGCGAAGGACATTCCGGGCCAGAATTCGGTCGCGCTCATCTCAGACGATCAACCTTATCTCGCCCGAGAATTCGTGAATCATCCGGAAGAGCCGGTGGTGCTGCTGGCGCATCCGGACAAGTATTTAGTGGAAAAAGCGCGGCAGGCCGTCCACTTGGATATCGATCCTCTGCCTGCTGTTTTCGGAATTGAAGAATCGCTCGCTAAGCAGCAAATCATCTGGGGTGAGGATAACATCCTGAAGGCGTTCGTTATCGAAAAAGGCGATGTGGACGGCGTTTGGGGAGAAGCTGCGCATATCGTCGAGGGCGAATATCGCACTGGCGCGCAAGAGCAGCTTTATATAGAGACCAATGGCATGATCGCGATTGCATCGCCTGAGAACGGCATCACTATCTGGGGTTCGATGCAATGCCCCTACTACGTCCACAAAGCGCTGCTGAAGGCATTTTCACTGGCTCCCGAAAAAATCAGAATTGTGCAGATGGAAACGGGCGGAGGGTTTGGCGGCAAGGAGGATTATCCGTCCATGCTGGCCGGCCACGCGGCGTTGCTGGCCTGGAAATCCGGCCGGCCGGTGAAGATGGTTTACGATCGCGCGGAGGATTTGGCCGCTACCACAAAGCGTCATCCCTCGCGCACGCGCATTCGGACTGCCGTAACAGCGGAAGGCAAGTTGCTTGGCCAAGACATCGAATTCGTTCTGGATGGCGGCGCTTACGCGACTTTATCAGCGGTTGTGTTATCGCGCGGAGCGATTCACGCCGCTGGTCCTTACCAATGTCCGAACGTCCGCATTCGAAGCAGCGCGGTGGCTACTAATGCTCCGCCACACGGAGCTTTCCGCGGCTTCGGCGCGCCGCAAAGCATCTTCGCCATGGAACGCCACATGGACCAGGTGGCGCGCGCTGTCGGCCTCGCGCCGGAAGAGCTTCGCCGCCGCAATTTTCTGCATACGGGCGAGGCAACTGCTACCGGTCAGGTAATCCGCGAAAAAGTGAAGATCGAGCATCTGCTGGATCGCGCCCTGGACTTGGCAGATTATCATTCAAAGACCAAGGCTTTCGCGGAGCAGAACCAGCATTCTCGGGTGAAGCGCGGCATCGGATTTGCTTCGTTCATGCACGGCGCGGGATTCACAGGCTCGGGCGAGCGTTACCTTCAATCGGTGGCCGGCCTGGAGGCATTGGCCGATGGCCGCGTGCGAATTCTGGCGTCGAGCACCGAGATCGGCCAAGGTACCAACACCATCCTTGCGCAAATTGTGGCCGAAACTCTGGGCATTAATTACGACCAGGTGGAGATCCCGCGGCCGGATACCAATGAGGTTCCAAACAGCGGTCCTACGGTGGCGTCGCGAACCTGCATGGTGGTGGGGAAACTGCTCGAGTCTGCTGCAATCGGGCTGAAACAGACACTTACGAAAGCGGAACTCCTGGAGGAAAACTACAGCGGCGGTGATTTCGCCGGTGCTTGCGCGCGTTACATCGAACGGTTCGGGCCGCTGAAATCTTTCTGTCAATATCAGGCGCCGCCCGGGATCCACTGGGATGACGAAACGTACAGTGGCGACGCTTATGGAGCGTTTGCCTGGGCCGTCTACGTTGCGGAAGTTTCCGTCGACACCGTGACGTGCGAAATCACAGTGGACGATTTCGTCGCGCTGCAGGAAGTGGGCCGCGTGATTCATCCCGTGTTGGCCGCCGGTCAAATTGAAGGCGGAGTCGCGCAGGGCATCGGCTATGCAATATTCGAAAACGTCGTCTGGAAAAATGGCCGCATGGCGAATGCCCAGATGACGAATTACATCATGCCCACCTCGGTGGATGTGCCGCGGATACGGGTTTATTTCGAAGAGATACCGTATGAGTACGGACCGCTGGGAGCAAAAGGTATCGGCGAGTTGCCGATTGATGGACCCGCGCCGGCGATCCTGAACGCAATCGAGAATGCCACCGGCCTGCCGGTGAATGAGATCCCTCTAATGCCGGAAATGTTGATGCGGGCGCTGGAGCGAGCAAAGGCGCCGTTGGAGGCGAGCGTTGGGTAAGCTGCGGATCGAGCTTCACGTGAACGGCCACAAGCGCACTGTGGAATCGTATCCGATGGCGCGACTGTTGGATGTACTGCGCGAAGATCTGGGCCTCACCGGAACGAAAGAAGGTTGCGGCGAGGGCGAATGCGGCGCGTGTGCCGTGCTTCTGGATGGCGAGTTGGCGAATAGTTGTCTGGTGCCGGTATTGCAGGCGGACGGTAGCAGTATCCTCACTGTGGAAGGTCTTGAGAAAGACGGCCATTTGCATCCGCTCCAGGAAGCTTTCGCGCAAACAGGTGCGACACAATGCGGCATTTGTACTCCTGGGATGATCCTGGCTTCCTATCAACTGCTGGAGCAATATCCGCATCCCACTGACGAACAAATCCGCGCGGGATTGGCGGGCAACCTGTGCCGCTGCACGGGCTATCAGAAAATATTCGATGCAGTGAGGCAAGCAAGCCAGCGAACGGCAGGCGACGAATGAGAGTCTACGTGCCGGATTACACTCTCGAAGCGCCCGGTACCGTGGATCAGGTTCTTCGTCTCTTGGCGCGAGAACCCGGCGTGTGGAGGCCCATAGCAGGCGGCACGGACCTGATGGTGTTGTTTGAGGCGGGCCAGCTCCCCTACCGCAATTTAGTGGGCCTGTGGCGGATTCCGGAGTTGCATGGAATCACCGCCAGCGAAACACATGTCACGCTCGGCGCGTTGACCACGTATACCCAGATCCAGCGAAGCGAGCTGATGCGGGCCGAGTTTCCACTGCTGGTGAGAGCCGCCAGTTGGACCGGTGCGGTGGCAACTCAAAACCGTGGGACGCTGGCGGGGAACATTGCGAATGGGTCGCCCGCGGCGGATTCGCCTCCCGCTCTGTTGGTGTACGACGCCGACATCGTGCTGTTGTCGGAGCGCGATCCCCGCTGGTTGCGTTATTCTCACTTTCACACCGGATATAAGACCAACCTGATGGAGCGCGACGAAATAATCAGTCACATCTCGCTTCCAAGGACCACCGCGGGCTGCGTGCATTATCTGCGGAAAGTGGGCACGCGCAAGGCGCAGGCGATTTCGAAAGTCGCTCTGGCTGGTCTTGCGAAGGTCAACGATGGAACCATCGAGCGCATCCGGATTGCGCTGGGTAGCGTTGCTCCCATGCCGATTCGCTGCTATCGGACGGAAGCCGTACTGGTGGATCGAGAGCTGGACCGGGCCACAATCGAGGAAGCGAAATCGGCAATTGTGACCGAAATCTCCCCTATTGACGACATCCGATCAACAGCGGATTATCGCAAACACGTGACGGTGAATTTGCTGGATGAGTTTTTGACCAGCCTTCTCCCATGAAATCCAGGATCGCTCCCTTCCGGTCGCGGCTCGGCCACGCGCATGTAACACGCACCGCACTCCTTTTCGAGCCGCGACCGGGAGGGAGCGTAAGACCATGACTCTGGCTGAGCTCAATATGGTGCCGCGCTATCGCGCCGAGGACGAACTCATCCAAGTCTGCGGCTCGCGGGCCTGGGTGCGCGGCATTACGGGGCGCAGGCCTTTTGGTAACCTCGACCGGCTTCTGCGTGCGGCTAGTGAAGTATGGTGGAGTCTGGATGAAACTGACTGGCGGGAGGCGTTCGATGCACATCCGAAAATTGGCGCGGCGCCTACCAGCGCGTGGTCGGCCGAGGAACAATCAGGCATGCGGCGGGCGGGCGCTGGCTTGACCATGGACTTGGAAGCAGCCAATCAGGAATATTTTGTAAAGTTCGGTTATATCTTCATTGTGTGCGCGAGCGGCAAAAGCGCCGAGGAGATGCTGGCCATTTTGCGATCGCGCCTGGCCAATCCTCCCGAACGCGAGATCCGGATTGCCGCGGAGGAGCAGGATAAAATTGCTCGCCTCCGTCTGGAGAAATTGTTAAAGCCATGAGCGGGATCAGCACGCACGTTTTGGATACTGCAAAAGGCCAACCGGCACAAGGCCTGCGGGTGATGTTGGAGCGCCAGTCGGACGCTGCCGATTGGATCCTGGTTGGCGAAGGCATCACCGATAGCAACGGTCGTGTCTCCCAATTGCTGCGAAGCGGTGAAACGCTCGAAGCAACATCTTATCGCCTGGTGTTTCGCACGGGCGATTACTTTGAAAGCTCGTTTTATCCTGAGGTCGCCGTGCAATTCCTGGTGCGCGATCCGTCCGCCAACTATCACATCCCACTTCTATTGAGCCCTTATGGATACACCACCTATCGCGGCAGTTGATCCGGTCCTGGTTCGGGACACTTATGGAAAATCGCGCGTCCGGTTGATCAAGCTCGCGCGGCATGCCGATCGTCACGATCTCAAAGAGATCACTTTCCAGATTCTTTTTCAAGGTGATTTCAAGAGCTGCTACGAAACCGGCGACAACAGTAAGATTCTGCCCACGGACACCATCAAGAATACGGTCTACGTGCTGGCGCGCAAGCACGACATCGTGAGCATCGAGGAATTTGGCGAGCGATTGATCGAGCACTTTCTCGCGAACAATGCGCAGGTCACGAATGTTCGGGTTGAAATGACCGAGCATCTTTGGTCGCACATCGCGCCAGCCGCCTTCACGCGCGAGAGCCAGAAGCGCACTGCGGTGGTCAGCGGCGGACGGAACGGTTTGACAATCGAAGCCGGTATCGACGATCTCACCATCTTGAAGAGCAGCGGCTCGGCATTTGAAGGTTACATCAAGGATCCGTACACGACGCTGAAGGAAACCAAAGATCGCATCTTTGCAACGGCCGTACGCGCCACGTGGCGCTATGCATCCACGAATTTGGACTTCAACGCTGTGTGGCAGGGAGTGCGACAGGTGATTCTGGATACTTTCGCCGCGCACGACAGCCTCTCGGTGCAGCACACGCTGCACGCGCTGGGCCGGCAAGTACTGGCGATGTTCCCAGACATCGCGGAGATCCTGCTCACCATGCCCAACAAGCACGCCTTGCTGGTGGATCTTTCGCCATTTGGTATGGATAATCCGAACGAAGTGTTCCTGCCGATCGACGAGCCGTCCGGGTATATCGAAGCCACGCTCGCGCGAGGCACCGGTCGCTGACGCTCGCGGTTCGGTTCGGGTGCGTAACCGAACCGCGACCGTA
>PMOK01000267.1 GCA_003162425.1 Bryobacterales bacterium
GGCCGAGCGCCTCGAGCGCGAGCTTCGTTTTTTCCAAAACAGAAATTGAAGCGTTCGCCCAGCGCACCATGCGCCTGAACCAGGCCTGGAAGGTCGAAAGTTTCACCCTCCTCGGATTCCGAACCCCGCGCAACGCGCGAATCCTCAATAGCGTCGACGCCATATGCTGAAAACCAGCAACCGGCAACCAGCCACCAGCAACAACTGACTCACTAGCCTCTAACCTGATTCGTGGCATCATAGAACAAGCAACTTATCCTTTTCGAAGCGGGTTACATCTACACATGGTTGTAAGGCATTTTCTTGTCAGGCTCTCTCTCACCATTCTTTGCGGTATGGGAGCCTGGGCTCAACAGTATACGATCTCCACGATAGCGGGCACTGGAACCTCGGGCTTCACGGGCGACGGCGGATCGGCCACCAGCGCGGAGCTGGCCACGCCGGTCCGGATAATCTTGGATTCCTCAGGCAAGATCTACATCGCCGACGGTGTGAATGACCGCATCCGAGTGATTTCCAGTGGGACCATTAACACGATCGCCGGCGATGGTACCTACGGCTACACGGGCGACACCGCCGCCGCCACGAAAGCCGAATTGAACGACCCCACTGGAATGGCGTTCGATTCCTCCGGCAATCTCTATATCGCGGATGCCACCAACAATGTGATTCGGATGGTTACGTCGGGCGGAACCATCTCCACTTTCGCGGGCAACCACATTGCCGGCTTCATCGGGGACGGCGGGCTTGCGGTGGATGCTGAAATAAGCAACCCGACGGCTGTCGCGGTAGATTCGTTCGGCAACGTCTTTATTTGCGACGCCGGCAATAACGTGATTCGGAAGGTTTCAAGCGCCAATATCTTCACGGTGCTCGGAGGCGCCGCCACCGAGTTGCAGCTGAATCAACCAGACGGTATCGCCTTCGATTCGAAGGGCGTGATGTACGTCGCCGATACCGGAAATCGCCGCATCGTCAGGCTTGTGAACGGAGGAGGGCCTACGGTTTTCGCCGGCAACGGCACGCTGGGTAGTTCAGGTGATGGCGGGCTTGCTGTGGACGCTTCCCTAGGCGATCCGATGGGTGTTGCCGTGGATGCCGCCGGGAACGTTTACATTGCCGATACTTTCAACAGCAAAATCCGCAAGGTGACGCCGGACGGTGTCATCAACACCATAGCCGGCGACGGCATCGAAGCTTTTTTCGGCGACGGCAGCTTGGCTACGAAGGCCGCATTGTACTTTCCCCACGATGTCACGGTAGATAGCTCGGGGAACGTTTACATCGCAGATACGGGCAACAATCGGATTCGTGAGCTGAAACCCGCGGCTCCGGCTATCTTCACGAGTGGTGTCGTCAATGCTGCCAGGTATAGGGCGGAGATCTCCCCAGGCGAGTTGGCCAGCATTTTCGGAACGAGTTTTGCAGACCAGAGCGCCCTCGCTAGTCTGCCCCTAACAAATACGCTCGGCGGTGTCTCCATCACTGTCAACGGAAAAGCAGCCCCCATCCTGTTCGTAGCCCCCTATCAGATCAACTTCCAGGTTCCCTGGGAGACATCCGGGAGTTCGGCTAGCATTATAGTGACGGTGAATGGCCGCACTAGCCCCGCGGTCAGTGTGCCACTTCTGACGGCCGCACCGGGCTTGTTTGTTTCTTCAACCGGCCAAGCCTCAGTTCAGAACGCCGATTCGTCGGCCAATTCTTCGACCAATCCAGCCAAAGTGGGAACCACCATCACTGCGTACTTTACCGGTTCCGGGCCCGTGAGTCCGGCTGTGGCCGATGGAGCCGCGTCCCCCGGGAAGCCTCCTGCTGCTGCGACGTCTGTGGCCGCCGCTACTATCGGATCGTTATCCGCGCAAGTGACTTTCGCTGGCCTGACGCCTGGATTCGTTGGACTGTCGCAGATGGATATTGTGGTGCCGTCCGCGCTTAAGACGGGAACTTATCAGCTGATCCTGACACTTGCCGGCGAGGCCAGCAATCCGGGCACAATTAGCGTGACGCAGTAATGTGGGGCAGGCGCTTCCGCCTGCCAACTAGTAAGGACATCAATCCGTGCGCGCCTGCTGCGTTTCCGCGTGCTTGACATATTTGTCGAACCACGTGAACTTCTCCCAAAGCAAATGCTCGATGGTCTCCTTGGCGCGATAACCGTGCGCCTCATTCGGAAGGAATACCAACCGCACTGTACCGCCGTTCCCGCGAATCGCTTCATACATGCGCTCGGTCTGTATGGGGAACGTTCCGGAGTTGTCATCAGCCTCGCCATGGACCAGCAGAATGGGAGCCTTGATTTTGTCCGCAAACATAAATGGCGACATGCGCAGATAAGTATCCTGCGCTTCCCAGAAAGAACGCCGCTCGCTCTGGAATCCGAACGGGGTCAGCGTCCGATTATAGGCTCCACTCTCGGCGATACCTGCGCGGAACAGGTTGCAATGCGCCAGCAGATTCGCGGTCATGAACGCGCCGTAGCTGTGCCCGCCCACGCCCACGCGGTTCGGATCGATCACACCCATGTCGGCTGCCTTGTCGATGGCCGCTTTGGAATCCGCTACGATCTGCTCCACGTAGGTATTGTTCACAACGTCAATGGTCCCAACCACGGGCATGGCTACGTTTTCGAGTACGGCGTAGCCATCCAGCAGGAAGAACAGCTCTGAATATCCGCTCATCATGGTGAACCGTTTTGAGGACCCGCTGACCTGTCCGGCGGTATCGGCGTCATTGAATTCTCGCGGATAGGCCCACACCACGGCCGGGAGCCGCGTGCCGGGTTTATAATCCGGAGGTAAGTAAAGTTCGAAGGACAGCGGCATGCCATCGGCGCGCTTGTACGTGACCAGCTCTTTCTTGATGCGGCGGAGTCGAGGCGCCGGATCCTTGAACTCCGTGAGCGCGATTTCCGAAGTTCCGTTGTGCAGATAGAAGTTGGGCGGATCGGTGAGGCTTTCGCGGCGCGTGATGAAGCGTGAGCCTTGATCGTCAAGAACCGCCTCCACCGTTTCGTATTTGTCTTCCGGACAGTGGAACAGCCGTTCGGTCTGGCCTGTGGCTAGGTTGAAGCGGTCGAGAAATGGGCGGTCGCCCTGCGGTGACGCTCCGGGGCCAGACAAAATAATGGAGTCGCCGGATTGGAGTAGAGTTGAGTCGCTGCCACCGCCTCCGAAGAACGTACGCGCAACTTGCTTGCGTTCCACCGGACGGCCAGGGTCCTTGTAGCGATCCTGCTGATTGCGGCTCCAGATCAGCTTGCCCTCCGCATTGGGTTTCGAAGGATCAATCTCGAACGTTCGGACCAGCTTTGTGACGCGATGCAGATCCTCCACCAATGCGAAGTTCGATCCAAACTGGATACCGGCGAAGCGCTCCTCAGTTTTGAAGATCTCCTCGGGTTCTCCTTTGAACGGCGCGCGAATCGCCAGCATGCGGTCGCGATGCGGAACTTTCTCTTTCGGGTTGCCGCCATCCAGCGCCTCCACCCAGAAGATGGTGGCCGGCTGGTTCGCCATCCAACGGATCTGGCGCGGCCCGGTCTCGACGCCTCCGAGCGGCACTCGCGCCGGAAGCGGCAGGCTGGCCACTTTGTAGACAAGCGAACCGGAGGTGTTCCAGACCTCGACTTCTTTAGGAAACTCACGCGCCGGATGTAGATAGGAAAACGGCCGGTGCAAGCGAGTGACCAGGATATCCTTGCCTTCGGGCGAAACGTTCACTTGTTCGAGCAATCCGGGATTGCCGATCGGCGTGACCGTACTGTTCCCGGTGTCAACGCGCACCAGTTGCGCGGTGGCGTAGTATTCGAACAGATCTTCGTCATGCGGATTCTGCAGCATGTCTTCATACGTGGGAACGGGGCCCGCATGGCCATCGCTTTCCTGCACGCGCGGTCCTGTGGGCACCGTGGGTTCCGCGGGAGCCGGCCGCCGGGCCGCCGGTACAGTTTTCACCAGCAGCGTGCGGTTGTCGGGAAGCCAGTCGATGGGATCGCTTAGCACTGTGTTCAGCTTGATCCCTTCAATCCTTCTAGTCTTGCCGGTGGCCGGATCGCCAATCCACAGATCGATGCCCGTCGCGGTTGTGTTCGCGAAGGCGAACTGCTTTCCGTCAGCCGTCCAGCGCAAGCTGCTTACGTGGGCGTTGGGAGCGAGTGACGCAGGAATCTTTGCGCCATCGGAGAGCCTCACCAGCGTGATAGAGATGCTGTTCGGCGCGAGATGCAGGCCGTTCGTGCGAGGATTGATGCGCAACCCGGCCAGCCGCAGCATGGGCTCGGAGACTTCGGCGATGGATGGGTAGCGCTCGGTCTGCGACAGTGTCGCGAAGGTTCGCGGTGGATTCACGCCGAGCACCGGCGGAACGGGCGCGTTCAGAATATCCAGAATTTCCTGAGGCGGTTTCTGATACGTGAGTTCGGCTGCGATTGGAATCGCCAGAACAATCAATAAAAGCGTACGGCGCATGAGAGCCTCCAGTCCGCAAGCTTAAGGAATTGGTTGGTTGCAAGTCAATCGTCTGCACCGTGGAGCCTTCGCGGGGCATAGCCCCGCGCCACGCAGATCGCGGGGGCGCCGCAGGTTGCTAACCTTCGCTCGGCCGTTCCGCACAACTAAATTACCGCGAGTGGGGAGAACGAATTCCGCGTTCCCGACGTTAAGGGCCCACTTACGGTCACCGCGCGAGTGAACTATTGTCATTTGAGGCAGAGCTACCTGAACAAATGTATTCGGTAGCGATCATCTCTCGATCAGTTGCAATACGCGAATGCAACTCGCTATTTGCGCATCTTGGCGCACTAGACAGCGTCGATTACCGCTCCTGTCGCTCGATCGGAGGCGGTTGCGTCATATCCCGCTGTCCGCTTTCGCCCGCGCAATCCCACATCCGCACAGCTTCCAGACTCCGCCAGGCAATATCGATATATATGCGGGCGTGGCACCGCGATTGCATACCGAGAAAGCATCGTGTCTGCTTTCTTGCAGGACCTTCGTTACGGTCTCCGCATGGCGCTGCGCAGCCCGGGCTTCACCGCAGTAGCCGTGTTGACGCTGGCCATTGGTATCGCAGTCAACACCACGGTCTTCAGTTGGACCGACATGATGCTGCTGCGGCCCATCCCGGGCGTGCCCAACGGCGGGGAGCTGGCGGCCTTCGAGACGGTAGCCCCGGACGGCGTTGCCCTACCCACGTCCCTGGCCGATTTTCGCGACCACCGCGATCACCTCAAGCTGATCTCCCTCGCCGCCGCTACTCCGATGACCATGACCATTGGAGAAGGCGATCACGCCGACCGCATCTGGGGCGAGTTGGTATCCGCCAACTACTTCGCGGTGCTCGGCGTCAAGCCGGTGCTGGGCCGGACGATTTCCCAGCGAGAGTGCGGCGATAAAGTGGACGCTTGCCCGGTAGCCATCCTCGGCTATGGACTGTGGAAGAACCGCTTCCATGGTGATCCCGGCGTCATCGGTACTACCGTCTTGCTGAACCATCAGCCGCTGACCGTCATCGGCGTCGCCCCGGCGGAGTTCCGCGGCAGCCTGCCCGGTTTAACGCTCTCCATCTGGACTCCGCTCACCATGGCGCCGCTGCTCAACACTGTTCCGCGAGAGGCGCTGGACGACCGTGGAAAGCGTTACTTTATGGGCGTCGCGCGATTGAAGCCCGGTGTGCATCTCGCGCAGGCGCGCGCGGAATGCTCTGCTCTCGCCCACCAGATTGCGCAATCAGAGCCACGCACGAACGCCGGCATTGGGGCCACGCTGCTTCCCATCCGCGAGGGCCACTGGGGCGGTCAGGTCACCATGGCCGGCCCACTCGCTATTCTGATGGCCGTATGCGGCCTGGTTTTTCTGATTGTGTGCGCCAACGTGTCCAGTCTGCTGCTGGCCCGCTCCATCGCGCGGCGGAAGGAGTTTAGCGTACGAATGGCGTTGGGCGCTGGCCACGCGCGGCTTGCGCGGCAGCTCCTTAGCGAAAGCCTGATCCTGGCGGTGCTGGGAGTGTTGGCGGGCGTGCCTCTGGCCATGGGGATGAGCCAGTCGCTCGGGTATCTGATGCCGCGCGGGGCCAGCATCCCCCTGACGCTGGACATTCCGCTGAACGGCGAGATTTTTGCCTTCACCATTCTCCTGTGTGTGGCGGCGTGTGTGATGTCGGGCATCGCGCCGGCGCTACACAGCGCTCGCGCCGGATTGAACGAAGCGCTGAAAGAGGGTGGCCGGGGTGGAACGGAAGGCGCGCGCTCCGAACGCACTCGCGGTCTGTTAGTGATCTCCGAAGTGGCGCTTGCGCTCATGGCCATCATCGGCACCGGCCTGTTCGCCAAAAGCTTCCAGATGGCCCGCCAGATTAACCCCGGCTTCGATGCCAGGAACGTGCTGGTTTCCCAATTGGAGCTCGCGTCGGTCGGCTCTGCCGCACTGGATCGGCTGCACTTTTGCGAACGGTTGCGCGATCGTCTGGTTTCTCAGCCCGGCATCGTCAGCGTCTCCTGGGCCAACGTGGTCCCGCTGTGGTTCACCGGCAACCCTTGGGCTGATGTGCAAGTGGAAGGTTATGTACCGGACGTGAAAGAGAGCATGAAGATCTTTCGCAATGTGGTGGGCCCCGGATACCTCGATCTCATGCGGATTCCGATCGTCGAGGGCCGCGATTTCACCGCGCACGACGATGAAAACGCGCTGCAGGTGCTGATCGTCAACCAGACCTTTGCGCGGCACTTTTTCGGGAACCGCACCGCCGTCGGCCGCCGCGTGCACGCATGGGACAAATGGTTCACCATAGCCGGCGTCGCCCGAGACAGCAAATACGTCAGCCCGAACGAGGCCGCGACGAAATATCTCTACGCTCCGTACCGGCAGGTGTTTATGAGCTCAGAAGTAAACCTGCTGGTGCGCACCATGGGCGAGCCGGAGCGGGCGGCCTCCGCTGTGCGGAACGCAGCCAGGTCCATCGATCCGGGTGTTGGCATCTTCGACGTGATGCCGCTGACCGAATACATCAGCGCTTCGCTGTTCGGGCAGAAGACAGCGGCGGTCATGCTGGCCGTTTTGGGCGTGGTCGCGCTGTTGCTGGCAGCCACCGGGCTTTACAGTGTGACGGCATACTCGGTGGCTCAGCGTACCCGCGAGATCGGCTTGCGAATGGCCCTGGGCGCGCGTCCCACCGACGTGCTCGTGCTGGTAGTGCGACGCGGCATGCGCCTCACGCTGCTTGGCGTGGCGATCGGAGTGGCCGTTGCGCTGGCCGTCACCCGGCTTGCCGCAAGTCTGCTGGTGCATGTGAGCGCCACCGATCCGCTGGTCTTCATCGCCGCGTCGCTGTTCCTGGCGGCCGTGGCCCTGGCCGCCAACTATCTGCCCGCCCGCCGCGCCACGCGCATTGATCCCATCGAGGCACTCCGGTCCGAGTAACCACGGGTTACCGATTACCGGGCGCTGGGGCTCAAGCCTTCCGTCGAGGTATGAAGGCAGCGGCTATCACCGCCTCCTTTAGAAGGCGCAAACTTTTTCGGAGACGCAAGGGACCACGTCCTCGGATTGGCCGGACTCCAAACATCTTCTGGCAGCCGGCAGCCCGGCCCAATCCCCAGCGCCGGCACTTTCGCGAATCTGCAGCGAACTCTTGGCGCCCGCGATCGCGGAGCATACGGCCGGATTTTCGAGCGCCCAGCGAATTCCAAGTTGGACGGCGGATTTGCCAATGGCCGCAGCCGCGTCTCTCAGACGCTGCACAGTCTCTCCGAGGCGGGCAAGATTTGCCGGCGAACAGTGCGGCAACCGGCTGCGGCGATCCGAGGAGTCGAACGATGCTGTCTCATTGTATTTTCCAGATAGTAGTCCCTGCCGAAGGACCCCATATGCGAGAACGCCGATGCCCGCCTCGCGGCAGTAAGGTAGAACCTCCGCTTCGGCCTCTCTTGAAATCAGATTGTATTGCAGTTCGACCGCAGTGATGGCCGTGATGGCTGCAGCCTTCCGGATCATCTCAAGGGGAAAGTTCGATAGACCGATATGCCGCAGCTTGCCCGCCTGTCTGCACCGGTCGAGAGCACCCAGCGTCTCATCGAGAGGTGTTTTTGGATCCGGCCAGTGCACGAAATACAAAGGAACGCAGTCGAGCTTGAGCCGCCGCAGGCTACTGTCAAGTGCCTGATAGATATGTCGGGCGCTTGCATCAAGAGATGTCGCCGCCCGTCTAGGGTGACCCGTCTCTAGCCACGCGACACCACACTTGGAAGCAATAAACACTTTCTTGCGGTTTTCGCCGAGCGCTTGCGCTAACCGTTCTTCGGAAAGCCCCAGGCCGTACACGTCGGCGGTGTCGAAAAGGTTGATGCCAGTATCAACAGCGGCCCCGACGGCGGTCATCACCTCCTGGATGTCGAAGCTGCCCCAATCCGTACCCCCCAGAGGTTCGCAGCCGAAGGCGACACGCGAGACTACTAAACCACTGTTTCCGAGCCGGGTGTACTCCATTTGTGCAGTCCCAACACGACGAGAATGGTTCGAGCGAGGATGCTGAGGTCGCCGCGGAATGACCGGACTTTCACGTATTTCACACGTAAGGCGTTCTTGATCGGGCGAATCCGATTTTCATAAACCGCATCCGGGGCCGTATCTCCCAAAACTTCATCGAGGCGCGAGTATTTCAACGATGCGTAGTCGGTGATTCCGGGTCTGACCGTGAGAATGAGACGCTCTTCTCCGCAATAGAGCGCGGTGTATTCGGGCATCTCGGGCCGTGGGCCGACAATGCTCATATCGCCCTTGAGCACGTTGATGAGCTGCGGAAGCTCGTCGATCTTGTGGCGCCGTAGAAACGCGCCGGCCCGAGTTACGCGCGGATCGTTTTTGCCGGTGGACATACCGCCGAGCTGCTCGGCGTCTACCACCATGCTCCGGAACTTGAAAATGCGAAACGGCGCGCCATTTCGGCCGGATCTGGTTCCCCGATAGAAGACCGGTCCTGGGGAGTCGATCAGCACGGCAGAGGCAGCCAACGCAAGCACAGGCGACAGCAGCAGCAGGCCCACGGCTGCCGAGCATGCGTCAAAGACTCGCTTCAGAAGCTCACCGTGGCCGTGGCGAACGCCCGCGTCGAGTAGGGCGCCGTCTTCAATCAGGCCGTTAGACATGAGTGTGTTGTTCCAGTGCCGTAGCAGGTGGCTCGCGGCGCGCCGGAAAGCGATAGAGTTCCGCCAGCAGGCGGCGATTTACATAATCGAGGTCGAATTCTCGCACCACTTTTCTGCGCGATTCGGAGCCGAACCGCCTTCTCAGGCCGGGATCCGCAATCAGCGGCCGCAACGCTTCGATGACACCCGCAGCGTTTTTCGGATTGACCAGGTACCCGTTCCGTCCGGCATCGATCACTTCCCGGCAACCGGGGACGTCGGTGGCTACGATCGGCCTGGCCATTGCCATGGCCTCGAGCAGCGACCTCGGGACACCTTCGCGGTCCCAAGTCAGCAGAGTTACGATATCGGATGCTCCAAGAAGCTCTCGCACGTCGGAAGTCCAACCCAGCCATGCAAAACTTGATGATTCGCGCTCTCTCAGGTAGGCGGCGGGTACTGTGGCCGGGTTGCCGGCTTCGCCATCACCGGCCAGGACGAACTTAACGTCGATACCAGATCCGTTGCCGAGAACACGGGACGCTTGGATGAATTCGGATACTCCCTTGTTCCACAACGCGCGAGAAACCATGGTGACAACTACGGTATCTGGGCCCGCACCGATTCTGGCCCGTATGTTTCCGAGCTTGGCAGCGTCGCAGCGATCTCCGCGGAACTGGTTAGTGTCCACCCCGGAACTGCGAATCAGAACAGTTTGATCGGGTGCCACGATGCGGCTGCGTACAAACAAGTCCAGGTCGTCCAGGTTCTGAAACCAAACCCGATCCGTACGCCGGAAGGCTGCGCGGTAAGCGGTGATAATGATGGGCCGGACGAGTTGCAAGAGGCGAGGCGCATCGCCGCTGAACATGGCGCCCGCACCGGTCACCGAACCGAGCACCGCGCCGGCACCAGCCCAACGCGCCGCAAATGCGCCCAGGATATTGGGTTTGATCGAGAAGTTATGTACGATTGAAAACCGCTCGCGCTTCAAGATACGGTACAGTGACCAGGCGAATTTCAGATCCTTTGCCGGGTTGATGAACCGATCGATCTGAATCGGAATATGCCGGACACCCAGACCGCGAAGATGCTGGTCCCACGCTCCGGATGGTGTGATGATGGCGACCTCGGCGCCTGTTTCGAGCAGGGACGATAACAGCCCTCGACGGAAGTTCCACGCGGAAAAATTATCGGTCACTACCAGCGCGATCTTCATGCGGGCCGGCCTGGGTGACGAATCAAAGGCAGCGTCCAGCAGACAAAGTCTCCGCGGCGGTAGTGCTCATGTCGGAATGGAACTGTGCAAGCCACATTTCGAGAACCAGAAATGTATAACAGAGGAAAGCGCTGTTCCGTCCTTTGGGAGCTCCTTCCTGGAGGACTGCGTCTACAAACTCCGGCGCCACATAGTCGCGGACTCGCGCCATCGGGGAGCCGACCGTATCCAGAACTACGCTCCGGAGAGGACCATCGAGCCAGGCTTGCAGCGGTATTTCGAACCCCCGCTTGGGACAACTGATGACTTCTGGCGTGAGGCGATCCTTATAAGCCATTCGCAGCAGAAACTTGGTCTTAAGCCGGTTGAATTTGTATCGGGGCGGGACCGTGGCGAGAAATTCCGCAAGGACGTGATCGAGAAACGGAGAACGAGCCTCAAGCGAGGAAGCCATCGTTGCCATATCCATCTTCACGAGAAGATCGCTGGGAAGATTGATACGGATATCGGCGAGTAGTTGTGTTTCAAACGCACCTTTTCCAGAAGGCAGGATGCTGTCAATCCATTCTTCGGTAGGCCTTACCGGAGGCTTGAGCCAGGTGGCGCTCTTGTCCGATTCAAGCATCAGATCGGAGGTCCAGACCAAATACCGGGACGCCGGCGGCAGAGAAAGTCCGCGAGCGAATCTCAAGACGAACCCGTAAGCGGAGCGGCGGTGAGGGTGGAACTTCTGGAGGGCCTTCCACGGAACGCTCGGAATCCAAGGCAGCCAGTCCATCGCGCGGGCGGCAGAGCTTCTTCGATACCCGCCAAGCACTTCGTCTCCGCCGTCGCCGCTAAGAATGACCGTGACGTACTGGCGCGCCATGCGAGACAACGCTAGTGTCGGTATGGCGCTGGAATCGGCGTAAGGCTGATCGTACTGGCGGATCAGGTACTCCAACTCGGTCAAAGGCGCCACGGCAAGCTCCAGCTTGGTGTTTTGCACACCGAGTTTCCTGGCCGTGCGGTCCGCAATGGGCGACTCATCGTTGCCGGCGCCCACAGAGACCGTGAACGTTCTCAGTTTGTCGCCAATGAAACGCGATGCTTCCCAGGCGATGGCGGACGAATCCATTCCGCCCGACAGGAACAACCCCAATGGAACGTCGCTGCGGAGCCGCAGGCGTACGGCTTCAGAGAGAAGCTCGCGCAGGCCCTCGCAGGCTTCTGGGAGGGAAAGAGACTCGTCGGGACACATTTCCAAACGCCAATATTGCTGGATGGTCAGCTTTTCGCCATCAAACAACAGCCAACTGGCTGGGGGGAGCGCGAAAACATTCCGGAAAACGGTTTCGGGTTGCGGGATATAACCGAGGGAGAGGTAGTCGTAGATAGCTTGATCGTTGATTTCCAGGGGGGCGCTTCCGGCGGCATATAGCAAGCACCGCAGCGCCTTCAATTCGGAAGCAAAAACCAATTCCCCCGAGTTGGTGCGGGAATAATAGAGTGGTTTTTTGCCGAATCGATCGCGTGCCAGGAATAGCCTTCTTGCGCGGGTATCGACGATGGCGAACGCAAACATCCCGCGCAGCGCCTTACAGATATCGGTACCCTGCTCCTCGAAGAGATGGACGAGCACTTCGGTATCGGAGGAGGTAGCGAACCTATGGCCGCTCTCCCGAAGCGCTGACGTGAGGCTCTGGTAATTGTAAATCTCGCCATTGTAGACAACTACAACGGAGCCGTCCTCGTTGGCGATTGGTTGACGCCCGCCTGGCAGGTCGATGATGGCGAGACGGCGCATGCCGGCAAAGAGCGGTCCCTGATGGTATTCGCCGCTATCGTCCGGCCCCCTGTGAATCATTTTGTCGAGGGCGGCTCCCAGCGCCCAATGGACATCGGGATTTTGGGACCACCCTCCTGCAATTCCACACATAGTCGGATGTAAAAACGCAATCGGATTTCGCTGGATTAGGACGACACAGGACCTGAATGGGTGCGCGACATAAATGGAATGTAGCCGAGCCGCGACTGGGAGGGAGCGATAGCACCAGTGCCGCTAGTTCTGGCGTTCGTGGTAGCGCTTCCTGCCGGTCGCGGCTCTGTTTTTCGTATATGCCTACATGCTTGCCATATCTATGTCGCGCACCCGGGCGGTTACGGCCTCTTCCGCGACCCATGCCTGAAACATCAATACAGTCCACAACAGAGAGCTCCAATTGTTCGTCCGCGCGCGATGTTCCTTCCACTTTTGGGTGATCTGCGTTGGGTTGAGATAACCCTGGCGACGCATTCGTGATTCATCAAGGAGGTCGTCGGCCCAGACCCTGAGAGGTCCTCGCAGCCATGCACCGAGCGGAATCGCAAAGCCGCGCTTCGGCCGTTCGAACAGCTCCGGCGGGATATATTTCGAAAGAATCCAGCGGAGGATCCGTTTGCCTTGCCGGTTATGGCAGCGGAAGTGGTTGGGGAGAGTCCAGGCAAACTCGAACACACGATGATCCAGATAGGGCGCTCGCGATTCGAGACCGACGGCCATGCTGGCCCGGTCGACTTTTACGAGAATGTCGTCGGGGAGATAGGTGAGGGTGTCGAGCAGCATCATCTTGCCAATGGCATCCGGAATTCCGGCGGCTGCGTTGATGCCAGAGGCCGACTCCAGGCCGCTTGCGCCGGGCACCAGGGATTCCGGATCGTGCCATTGGGAAATCAGATGGGAATACATGGCCTCAGGACGTTCTTGCGCCATCATCGTGCCCAACTTGTGTATTCTGTGCGGAACCCCGAGCATGCGCAGGCGTTGGGGCAGCATCGGCCGGAGACCCAATAATAGGAGATCCGAAACCCGAGGTGCAACGCGCTGCAGCATGGTTGCGAAAGCCGCGCGAAGGGGGCGCGGCAGCCGGGTCATGAATTCCCAAACCGAATTTCCCCACAAATAGCAAGGGTATCCGCCGAATAGCTCGTCGGCGCCGTCGCCGGAAACAACCACCGTAACGTCGCGCCGAGCAAGCTGTGAGACCAGGAACGCAGGGATCTGGGACGAGTCGGCAAACGGCTCGTCATATAAGGATGGAAGCCGCGGGATGACCTCCATCGCCTCCGCGGGTGTGACATAAAGTTCGGTGTGATCGGTGCCCAGGTGGCGAGCGATCTCGCGAGCGTAAGGGGCCTCGTCAAATTCGCTTTCCTTGAAGCCGATGGTGAATGTCCTGACAGGCCGGCTACTTTGCGCTTGCATTAGGGCCACCAGCAGGGAGGAGTCGATGCCTCCCGACAGCAGCGCCCCGAGCGGGACGTCGGCGATCATGCGGAGCTTGACCGCATCCAGAAGCAGAGACTCCAGGGTGGATTTAGCGTCCAGCTCGTTGCCCTCGAATACGCGACGGTAGCCCTGCTCGGCGATTTCCCTTGCCTCCCAATACCTACTGGTTCTCGGAGCGCCACCGGAGACCTTCAGATCGACCGTCAGACAAGTTGCGGGCGCCAGCTTTGATACGCCCTCGTAAATGGAATGGGGTCCGGGAATGTATCCGTGCCGGAGCAAGAGTACGAGTGCATCTCGATTGATCTGGGCAGGAAAGCCGGGGTAAAGGCGAAGCGCTTTCAGTTCTGAGCCGAACACAAACGAGGTTCCAGCCCAACCGTAATACAGGGGTTTTTCGCCAAAGCGGTCGCGGGCCAAGTGGAGCACGCGCTTCCGGCGGTCCCATAGGGCGAGAGCGAACATGCCGTTGAATCGTCGCAGGGCCTCGGTTACCTCCCAGCGTTCGAAAGCGGCCAGCATGACTTCCGTGTCCGAGTGACCGCGGAAACTGGTATGCCCGGTTAGCAGGGCACGGAGCTGGATGAAGTTGTAAATCTCGCCATTGAACACCAGGATGTACCGGCCACTCTGAGAGATCATCGGCTGGCTGGCGGCGTCGGACAGATCCAGGATTGCGAGACGCCGGTGCCCCAAGGCTATCCCAGCCTGCTGGTCGGCCCAGACACCCCATCCATCGGGGCCCCGATGACTCAGGACGCTGCACATCCCTGTGATGATTTCCACTAATTCCTGACGTGGCTTATGACGCGTGAAGTCGAGTGAGCCTGCGAAACCGCACATTTGACTTATCCGCTACCGTTTCAGATTGACCGGCTGCCGGAACTCGGCGTGCTGTTCGGCGGCGATGGAGTTTCCACCATGAGCCACATCCCAGTACAGGTGTTCGTAGTAAGGCACGACCCGCTCCAGAGAGAACTCGGAAAGGATGCGCCGGCGCGAGGCTTCGCCTAGTTCACGACAGGCAACTTGGCCGAGGTCAAGTAACTCCCGCCACGCTTCGGCCAGCGCCGCCGAATTTCGAGCGGGAACAACGCGCCCAATGCCGCCAACCAACCTGGCCGAATCTCCCACATCCGTGACCACGGCTGGCACACCGCACGCCATCGCCTCTCCGATGACGTTGGGGAAGGCCTCCGTCTGGGAACTGCAGGTGGCGATGTCGAGGGCGTTCATGATCGCTGGCATGTCCCGGCCCTCGTCCAGGGCATGATACCTCCCAGTGAGCTTCAGGGCCGCAGATTGAGCAGCCAGGTAGGCCTTGGTCCCTCTACCAACCATCAGGAAATGTGCGGGCTCCCCCGGCGAGCCGAGCTGTCCGGCCGCTCTTAAGAAGTTGCCATGATCCTTATCGGGATGGACCCGGGCGACCAGCCCGATAAGAGGTACCCCGTCCGATAGCCCCAGTTCATTCCGTATGGATGCCCGAGCTTCGGCATCGGGGCGGAACGCGGAGCAGTCGAAGCCGTTGGGAATGACGAGCGTCCGCCTGGGATCGTATCCCAGCGCCTCATGTTTCAGGGCGCTGGCATGAGAATTGTATAGGATCCACCGCGCCCGTGAAGAAGTGTAAGCCATTAACCGGACCAGGGCCGCAGTCATGGGATTGTTTGGGAATGGAAGAGAGTGACGGACGTTCCAAAGCACCGGCACGTCCCGGGGGAGGAGAACAGTCATCAATTGGGCAGCGATATTGCCGTGAACCATCCACCCCTGGATAATGTCCGGCTGGAACCTGCGAATCTCCTTGATGATGTTCCGGACCCTGAGGCGTCCGGATCTTACATGCAGGCTGTAGACCGGATGAGGGAGCCGTTCGATCCACTCGCTGAGCGTTCCTGGGGATTCGAGGGACACCACGATGGACTGGAATCGTTTATGGTCCAGGCGTGAAAGCACCTTGTAAAGCATCATCTCGGCGCCGCCAACGCGCGTGCTCGTGATGACGTGGACGATCCGTACCTGTGAGTCCAACACTTGCCCTACCTTGAGGTGAGCGCTTGAACTAAGGAATCCATGAGCGTTTCATGGAGACCAGCAACCAGTAGCGTGCCAGATGGCGAAGTGTTCTCGCCGGATACTGTCCCACCGGCCGCGCTCGATCAGGAACAGCAAGAAGTAATACCAGGTAGCAAGGCTGATGCTGTCGATCGCAAGGCCGAAGACCATCATAAAGATTGCAAAGCGGCAGGCCCACAAAACCATCAGGTTGTTCCGCCGGGCAGCTATCCTCAAGGTGGTCAACAGATGTCGGGCCAGCCAGGCTGAGCAGAAGAGGCCGACGATGCCTGCGTGGAGGTACACGTTCCCCAAGCTGTTGTTGCTGGCTGTGAATTCCGCGGGATCTTTGGTGCCGGGCCGGTAGTAGCGAACTCCACGCCCCAACGGGTTGGATGTCAGAGTTGGCATGCCATCCAGCCATGTATCGAAGTATGTGCGAATTGTACTTTCGGCGCCAATCTTGCCGCCATGCGCCTCCAGCATTTCTCCGATTTGCTCAGAAGCGTGAGCCGATTCCGTTCGCAGGTAAAGATCTGCCAGCATGCTGGTGGTCATGTTGACGTAGAGAGCGGCTACGACAACGATCACGGCGCCACAAAGCAATAGCGACGACCAGCCCCAGCTCTCCGACCGTACGACCCAGATCACAAACCCACACAGGATGGCGACGAGCAGACCTAGAAACGCCAAGTGCGAGAAAATCAGCAAAAGGGTGCCGCCCATCATCGCCAACTCCACAACCGGCCGGCGAATTGGAAGGTGCGAGCGCCGCCTGGCCATCATCCAGCCGAGTTGCAGAAAGACGCCCAGGGTCATCATTGTGCCGGCTACCCGTGGCTCTACGTAAAAGAAGCAGAATCGCGGCAAGGCCCCATTGAACAATAGGTTGTACGAATAATCGATGTTTCCAAGCGTCGCCGAGTATTGGGAGTTCACGATTGTCAACAGGGCCGGCCGGTACGGAGTAAACAGGTATACCGTCGCGAAGATGACCGCAAAGTAAGGGATGTGGGTAAAGAGTATGCGTATCAAGTTCAAGTGGTAGCTTGCCGGACGATCGGTCACGGAGATATAGACTGCCGCTAGCGCCATCCAGTAGAGCAGTTGGAAGTAGTGTTCAATGTTCACCCAAGCGGCGCGTGATCCGAATAGCTGCGATGCCAGCAGCCCGTATGCGACATAGGCGAAGTACTTTGACAACGGGCGAAAACGGGCCTGCTGCATACGTGGACAAGTAGCTACCTTCGCAGCCACTAACAAGGCTGGCAAAGCAAAGAAACAAATCCGCTGGAAGAACAGGGTGGGGAACGGCGATATTTGGTAGGCGACGAATACCGACCAGGGCACAATCATCAATGACGCGATGATCAGGTAGTTGAGAATGGTGTCTAAGGACCATCTCAGTTTTGAGGGAAGAACAGAGCTGCTGTCGAGGACTGCCGGCCGCCGCAGCACGAGTGCCGGGCGGGTTGCCGTTTTTCTCATAGGCGAGAATCGGCGGGCGCCTCTCGAAGGGCGGCCTTGGTCAGAAAGGATTCGAGCTTTGCAGTTGTCGCACGGATAGAGTAGTCGCGCGCAACTGTCTCGAAGTCGTGGCCGACGGTGAGGACCCCGGCACGCCAGCGATGAATTGTTGTCGCAATGTTGTCCGCTACGGCTGCAATGTTGTCAGGTGGAACCACTGGGCATTGAAGCCTGCGCAACAGATCCGCGGACGCACCTTCGAGAGGCGTCAAACCCAGTATGGGCTTTCGCAAGGCAATATAGTCCACCAGCTTGCTCGGAAGGAACAGCCCTTCGTCTTTCGCGGATGAACCGAGCAGAAGAAGAACATCGGCACAAGCGGTGGCTCGAAGGCACTCGAGGCGTGTCTGAGGACCTTGGAGGCGAACGACGCCGTCCAGCCCGAATTTTCGCACCGTCGAACGGTACTCGAGAGCGCCGGGGCCGATCAGAAAGACCTCCAGGATGCCTTGCAGGCGCTCCACTCGCGCCAGTTCTCGAAGAGCCAAGAGGAGATTCATCGGCGTTCGCAGGGAGTAGAAGCTTCCCGTGTAGACCACTCGCAGCCGGTCCACCGGGTTCCGGATCAGAGCGGGTGCGATGGGCTCCTGAGGATCGTAGCCGTGTGGTATTACAGCGACTTTCGATCGCCACCGAGCTGGATACCTGGCCATGACTCTCTCGGCCGCCTGCTGGGTGACGAAGATGATCAAGGCCGCTTTGGAGATAATACTATGCTCCAGCCGCATGCAGGCAAGCTTCTGAAGCGGCCACAGCTGGTGGTAGGGATTGTCAATCCAAGGGTCGCTGAAATGGGCTACGAATGGTAGGCCAGTGGCTCGGTGCAACGCCAGGCCAACGACGTTACCGGTGTGGTAGCAGGCCCGCGAGTAAATGGCCGTGAACTGCTCAGCGGCCAGAATCGCGATGCCCGCCTGGACAGCTTTCGGAAACCATAAGAACTGCTTTTCCGGCAGACCCAGGAACTGCAATCCGTGGCGTGCGAAGCGCTCGGCAGTGCGGTTCTTGATCCACCCGAACAGGAAGCGCTCAGGGCTGGCTGCTCTCACAATCTTCACGGAGTCGGGCATAGCCGGCGACCGGTCCGCAGCATAGCGTTCTGTAGTCGACCGAGGCTTAATGGTGAGCACGGTCATTTCCCAGCCGAGTGTTGCGAGCTGGTGGACAGTGCGAGCCGTCTGCTCGGCCTCCGCGACGCACAGCGGTGGAAAAGCATAGCTCACCACCAGCAATCGTTTCAGCATGCTACGCCCACTGCGGATTCAGCCTGGTTCGAGCAACAAGATGCGAGTATCCGAGAGTACGTGGTACTCTCCGCGACTTCCAGCCACCGTTCGACGGCTTCGATAAACAGAGGCTCTTTCTCGACATGCCGAGGATCGACGTAGAAATTTGCAATGCCTGCTTGGCCCGCTCTGGTGAGGGCAACCGTCATCCGCCGGCTTTCTTCGAGGTAGTTTTGCATCGTCATGTTCCGTTGCGGAGCCTCGCAACAGCCCCAACTGTCGAGGATCCGTAGTGGATACGTAAACATTCCCGATACCGGAAACTCCGGCAGGCCGAATCGGCTGAATACCGGCCCAGAGCGGAATCCCAAATAGGGGGTGGTGGAGCTGGAGAATTGATAGCCGAGCCGGCGCAGGATGGAATGTAGCAGGCGGAGCTGGGAAGGCCTCTGGAAGGTGCCGAAATGCGGTGTTCGAAATCCCCGGGCGCGCCTTCCCAGTATGTGACGGATGGCGAGGTCTCCCAAGCGAATGTCTTCCAGAATTTCCGTGTAAGACAAACGATCATAGAAGTACAAACTCGAATAGCAATTCTGGCCGGCGTCCCAACTCACGTGCTGGCGATAACCGTGATTCAGGAATTCGGCGCCGGACTCGGCGATTTCACGGTATACCTTTGCTCCTCGCTCCAGCAGCTCTCCGGGTACGGCATACGCGCAGTGTACGCCGATCCTTAGCAGTTTCTGGTGCAGGCTCATAGCGGCCTCGATGTCTTCCGGAGCGTCGCAATCGAAGGACAGAACATAATAGAGCCGGTCGATTCCGGCAGCCAAGGCCTGGCGGCAGTATTGGTTGAACAGAGCCGTCCGCCCGTGCAGGGCACGCCAGTGATACACGCCCAGAACCGGATCGAGAAGCGCATTTCTGAACGAAGCGAAGCTAGCCATATTCTCAAGCGGCCCGATCCCTGGGGAGCCGCGGGCCGATCAAACGCGAGTCGAGCGGATTCCCACACACAACATAAGGTCCACTCAAGGCACGCGTTGAAAAACAAATTGGTTGCAGCCCTGGCGCCGCCCACAAAGCCTCTGGCCAGTCATCACGAGGCCGCACCTGGACATGAAGCCGGCTATCTTATCGGGTCTGGCAACCTCGAATGGCCACCCCCCAAGCCAGTCAACCAGGTCGTGCCATAGCGACATCCCGCGGTCGGCTTTTGCGGGTCTTCCGGTAAGACTCCGCACAACGCTGGGCACAGCGATCAGATAAGGCGCATGCAGGCCGACGAGGATCGGGCGCGTCCAACATTGGTAATTGTAAAGACGCTTTACTCCCGTCCAGTAACGGCTGGTCCAGCCTTGGTCGTTGTAGATTGCGATGAAAAGGCTCCCTCGCTCCCCCACGCAGGAAACCGTATTCACAAGGGCGTCCCATAATGCTCCCGTGTGATGCAGCACGCCCCACGCATACACAACGTCGAAGTGCCCGAGGCTCTCTAGATACGAACGATCAAGGACAGACCCGTATTCGATGTTCCATTTCCGGTCCTCAGGAAAGAACCGCCCCCGTAATTCAATTGCCGCCGCGACGGATAGTCTATCGAAATCAAAGGAGTGGACTTCAGCACCAAGGCGCCGAGCGGCGAGGCTGAACAGCCCGGAGCCGCAGCCCACATCCAAGAATCTCTGGCCCTCCAATCCCCGCATTTGAAGCATCGAACGAAGCGACTCCTCGGCGTCCGCTATGCGCTCGGGAGTGACCTTGGCAGCAAATTGCTGCCAGTTTCTTCCAAACTCGAACCGGCCAGCCGTGCTTACGTGATATTTTCCGGTGGCAGAAGAGAACATACAGCCTCCCCTCACGGGATGTGGTGTAGCCGAGCCGCGACCAGGAGGGAGTGATACCACGAGTGCCGCTAGTTCTCGAGTTCGTGGTAGCGCTTCCTGCCGGTCGCGGCTCGGTTTTTCGTACGTTCCTACATGCTTTCCATTTTTATGACCGCTCGACTCGACTGATCGAGAAGGCGCTGATAGACTTTGGCGTATTCTGCTTCCGTGCGTAACGGGGCATAGCGCTGCTGCGCCTCGGAGAAAGCCGCGCGTCCCAGGGCTTCCCTTGCCACGTCGTCATTGATCAGATTGCTGAGCGCGTTGAGGTAGCCGAGCTTTGAATTGTCGACTGTTTGTACAATCCCGTCGTCCAGTTCCGGGACAGGCTGCCCCCGGCGGCGGTTGATCACGACCGGCAAACCCACGAGCAGGGCCTCCAGCACTGCCTTGCTGATCTCGGCATACTCCGAGTGGACGGCAAACAAGTCATAGTCAGCCAAGGATTCGCACAGAGTGCTGTTGGGNNGTCGCGAAGCTGGTTGTGCAAAGGCCCGCTCCCGACCAGCGTCAGTGTGACGTTACCAAGCTCCGCGACGGCTTCCAGCAGATGCGCCGGGTCTTTCTCGCGAAACTGCCTTCCGACGGAGATAACGCGAATTGGGTGGTGGAGCCGGTAGTCGGTCTTGGGACGAAGGTGATCGTTGTTCAGAACATTGTAAAGTACCCTGACATTGAGCGCTTGCATGCGTTCGAGGTAAGGCAGGATGGGTTTATACACCGGCATCGCCAACTCGGCTGCCCTGAGATTAATACGCTCCATCGATAGCGGGGCGCGAGAGACGAGCCAGTCGCGCCAGCCAGACGCGCGGCCGCGAAGATCCTCGTCCGCGTTAATGTGCAGCGAAATAACAAAGGGGATGTTCAGCCGGCGCTTAATCTCGCGCGCGGCGAACGCGTTGAGGTGGTTACCGTGGCACCGCACGAAAACCGGCCGAATCTGTTCGGCCAAGCGCACTGCACCATTGGCCCACGGCCGCAATAGCCAGGGCCGCCATCCGAGGGATTTCAGAAAGAGCGATTTGCCTCCGGGCAAGTTGTGAAGAAACAGATGGGCTTTCCCAGCGGTCTCCTGCAGCGCTTCCGGATCGGGACGATCATCGTTAGTCATGAGAATATGAACTTCGTCGAACACTTCTCCGGGATTGTAGTATCGAGGCGTGATCTCACCCTTGCGGACCAAGTCCGAAAGACGATCATTGATGATTACCAGCAGACGCCGTGTCATTTGGCAAATCCGTCGTCAGTCGCGGATAACGACGCCGATCCCGCAACTGCCTTGGCCCCAGTCCTCGACGAGTTCGACATGACGGTGCGCCGGTTTCAGCTCTTCCCACAATCGGTCGACGCCGGCTCTGTAACGCGCAGCGTGCTTGACGATGTCATGGAACGCCACCAGGCCGGCGCTTCTGACGAGGCTACCGTACATGGCAAAGTCCTGCTTGGCCCCTTCGTAGGAGTGGTCTCCGTCTATCAGGCAAAGGTCGCACTGCCCGTCCGGCAGCAGTTTCCGAACCCGGTCAAGAGATCGTGTCTGGTGGGAATCGGCACGCACGAAGTGAAACTTCTGCGACGCGCATCGGAAGGCCCGATAGAAGGGCACCCGTGCGTAAGAATACCCACCGCCCCAAGGTCCTCCAGGCAGGTCGACACTGATAATGGTTGCATCCGGAGCCGCGACTCGCGACAGGAGAAAGAGAGTGCCACCGCGTGCAGTACCGATCTCGATCACTGCTTTGGGCCGCGCCTGCTCAACCATCCGCAAGAATGCTACAACCTCGGACTTGATCTGCAGAGGCACGAAGAAACCACCACTGAACGTGAACACCGCGTCGACGATTTCCTCGATGGATTGATCGGGCCGCGCCAGGCATCTGAGTTCACGAAGCCTCCAGGCCGCTCTGGTGGCCCTGGCTAGCCGCCGCGCGATTTGCGCCCAACGCGGCGTGGCACGCGGACTCAGAGCGTGCAGTTCGCGTTCGGTGGATATCATTGAGCCGCGCTTCCGCCCTTGGTGCCGAGCACAATTCGCCAATTCGAAATCATCCGCATAACTGTTCCGAGCGGCCGGATGTTTGCCAGCGTCATTTTGATCCAAGCCTGTTTGGCGGCGCCTTCGTAGACTGAAGGCCTCGGCACTTCCACGGCGTTGAACGCGGCTTCCTGTAGCCACTGCACCAAATCGCCGGGCGTGTAGATTCCACAATGAGGGATGCCCGTGTTGGCAGAATCGCGATGGATGCGTTTGAGAACGCTCTTTCGATATGTGATTACCAGGAACCGGCCACCCGGCCGTAGTACGCGGTAGGATTCCCTGAATACACGTCGAGTGTCGGGCATGTAATCAAGTGCTGCCTGGCTGAAGATCAGATCGAAGGACTCAGGCGCAAACGGCAGATGGTTGCCACTTGCAAACACATCGACGTCGCCTTTGGACTGATACCAGGAATTAGGTATATCGGTGGCAACGTAATGCTTGGACGAGAATAGCGGGCGATAAACCGCGGCGCCGCACCCCAGTTCCAGAACACAGCTAGCATCATGGCTGAGTTCCACAAGCAGATGCCGAACGAAGGAGTATTCAGCGCCGCGTCCCAAGAGATTGCATTCTTCTTTCTAGGCGGACGTCCGGCCGGCGGCCGTTTGGCAGACCCGAGCCAGTTTGGCCACGGCTCGAACGTAGTAATACTGGATCGGCTGAAATCTAATCGTCAACGCTTGATAATCCACGCGGTGGCTGCTGAACTTCTGCTTAAAGCGACGGATGTTCTCCTCTTTCGCGTTGCGCGGCTGGGTGGAGATGCCTGCCAGATCGTAGATCTTCGCGCCACTGGCCGCGAGCTGACGGCCGGCTTCGACCTTGATGTAGTCGTGAAGGGGAAGCTTCAGTGCATCGTAGCTGGACGATTGGGCCACACCAACCTCGACGGCAAGTTCTTGGAACACTGCAAAACCTAGTCCGGCAACAGGTGCTTCATCGACGTATGCCAGAGCGACAAACAAGCGGGTGCCCGTGCCTCGAAAACACTGAACGCTGTTGTGATTTGGATAGAAGGGCGGCATGGGAAACCCGAGTTTCTTGCGGTGCTCGGCGAGCAACTCGACGTATTCAGTCAAAGCCTTGGCCTTCGCTTCCGAGAAGCTGAACCGCGCCCGTCCCTCGCGGCACTTCCGCAGGTTCTTCCGTACCGACCGGTCAAACGACCTTTGCAGATCCGGATCCGGTTGAGTCAAATCGATGACCAACGTCTGGCGATGCAGCCCACTCCGCAGCCCGTCACCGGGCGGCCCACTGTTGTAGGCGGGCGGGGTTGACGCGTTCTCAATCGCGATCACGCCAAGACTCCTCAGAAACTGAATTAGCCCGTGCACAGCGGATGCCAGGCTGAACGTCACAGAGGCTTTCAGCACCGGACCGAAACACCAGGTTGCGACGCGGCTCGGGCTAATAGTGACCAGGCACTGCCCCACTTTCTCCGAGCCATTCATAAGGCTCAAGTAGGCCACCCAATTACCTCGAAAGCGCTCCCACGCGCCAAATCCGGCTGTCTGGTACGGGTGCACGTGGCCGCAGCCGCGGTAGAAGTCATCCCAGCCCGGAGGCGCGATGTTGAGTGTCATTTGAAAGCTGAAATGAAACGAGCCATTCATCGCGAAGATCTATCCGGAAGCGGGCTTCCCTGAGCCCGTGCGATAACCTTACGGATCAAGCCAATATTCGACACGCACACGCGTATCAGATATCGAACCGGCGTCAAAAGCGCGAACACTGGACGTAGCCACCAGCGGCGGGCCAGCAACGGAAAGCAAGTCAACATGCGTACCTGGTGTTGGACCACAACCTGCTCCCGGATGCGTTGGAGGATGCGGGGCCGGTTGCTTTTCGGATGGCCGGCATGCTTGTAGTGGTAGACGCGATCATCGGTCAGGATGTGGCCGCGCTGGCCGACAGTGAACACCCACAGTGAGTCGGTGCTGTCGCGACTGAGCTTCTCGATCTTGCTGATCGGACAGTCGAGAATGCTTTGACGCCGGCAGATCCCGTAAATCGGACTGCTGCCAATGGACCACGGGAAATCCTGAAAGAACAGTTGGAATGTCCTCCAGATCTCGTTCTTGCTGAACTGGGGACGCTTGTACAATTGCAGAATTGAACGGGCTGGTCCCAGGAGCTTCACATGGCCGAAGGAAATGATTGCATCCTCGGTCATGTTCTCCATCAGAACCTTGCACCAGTCCGGATCCCACTCATCGTCTTGAGCTGCCCACATGTAGAAGGGGCCGCGCGATTCGTTGACCAGAAAATCGAAGTTCTTGTACATCCCGAGATTCGACGGCTGCCGGATATATCGGATCCGGGCGTCCCGAGCCACATAAGACTGGCAGATTTCGTTCGAGCGGTCTGTGGAGGCATCATCCGAGATGATGAGTTCGTAATTGGGAAACGACTGCGCCAGCAGACTGTCCAGGGCACGGGCAACGAATCGCTGCCCGTTGTACACAGCCAGCCCAATGCTGAGGGCCGGGCGCGAGCCTACGCCGGCATCTGCCATCCGGCGGTCTCCTTTCTCCATACGTATTTGGATATGCGGCTGTGTGTGGCACGAACGAACGATGTCTGAGCAGTCGCGCATGCTAAATGTGTGGGCCGGAGATCGGCTAGACAGGCGTAACTAGCGAGGAGCCCTGCGGTCTGGTGAGCCGTCGCAGAGTCTCCACAACTTGCAATAAAACCAGTCGGGCAGCGAAACAGGATGTGATAAGCGCCGCAGTGAAACCGATAGTTAATACGATCGCAGAGGAGTATCTCGAACTCACCTGCGGCGCCGACAGGCGAATGACGAGGATAGGCGCGAGCGCCGCCGCCAGCGGGGCAGTGACATCGCCGATAAACCAAGTCCAGAATTGTCCGCACAACAGCTTCCTGTGCATTAGCGGTGCGGCGATGAAAACGTAACCGGCGTTCAGCGCCAAATATGCACCGGCTGCACCCAGCGCGCCATACCACCTAACAGCAATCAACAGCAACGGAACGAAGAACACCAGCGCCACGAGATTCTGCCTGACGATAAACGAGGTCCAGCCGTGCGACAAGGTGAGTGCATACGGCAGGTACATGAATGCGTTCAGCATGCAGGCGATGACCAACACCGTCAGCACGCGCCCAGCGTGTAGCGCCGTCGCCTGGTTACCAGTCCAAAGCAGCAGGGTCTCGCGGGGGAAGAGCGCAATGCAAAGGCCCAATGGCCCTAATGCGACCGTAAGTCCTTGGCTGGCGATGTGGTAAAGGCCAGCAAGCCTGGTGGAATCGCCGCTCGCAAAATACTGTGAAAACCGTGGGTACAGCGCTCCATACAGCGCAGATGCGAACACGTAAAGTCCCGAGGCTACCATCAGGGCAAGCATGTAGTAGCTGAACGACTCCAATGGTAGAAGCCTGCTCAGGAGGATTTTGTCCAAACCCGTGAGCAAAAACGATACTACGGAGATGCGAATCAAGCCAGCGCTGAAAGCGGATACTCGTCTAAACTCGGCCATGGAGAAGTGAGGTGGACTTCCCCGGGGCAGACATTTCCAAAAGACCACGGCCATCATTGCCGTCCCGGGCACTGCTACCACGGCCTGCCAGGTAAAGAACACTTTGAGGGTGGGAGTGAATACCCAGAGTACGGCGACAGCACCGAACGATCGTAGCGTGGCCACCACCATCAACACTGCATTGGCCATCGCCTGATGCTGCAATCCCATGAGACCGTTGAGGTACAGGTTGAATGGCCATTGGAAGATCAGCACGACCCCCATCAGCGTGATCGCCCATTGAACCTGATCAGGTGCTAAATGCTTAGCATGGATCCAGTTGTGCGACAGCCACGGCGCCAGCGCGATCCAAGAAACGCCTAATAGGACCGCGACGCTCCAATAGATGGACTCGAGCGTTCGTGACAGGTGGCGGACACTTTGGACACGCGACCGTTTCGTCAATGCTATGGCAAGTTCCCGGTTGAGCGTTGCCCCGAGGCCGAAATCAAAGAACGCTAGCAGAAGCTGAGCGCTCGCGAAAAACCCCACGAGCCCGTATGCTTCCACTCCGATCAGCCGGATGTATTGAGGAACACAAATTATCGCCAGCACCGCGGTCCATGCCCTGGCGACAAGATTCGAAACAGTATTCGTACGCAAGGAACGCACGCGGGTGAATCCGGTGCGCTCAGATTCCTTGGCCGTATTCCTGGTTCGATAGGCGAATAACCACTTTCGTGCGGCGAAATAGGCGCGGCATACAGACACCCGTGACGTTTGGTCTAGTTTGATCGTGGTTGCAGGATGAAGCGGACCGCGAGATCCAGCGGTGTTTTGGGCACACTACCGCCGGAATACTCACATCGCTACACTTGTCCTTGCAGCGGCGCACTTCGCCCTTGTCGCGTCAGTGCATCGTTGGATTGGTCTGTTTTGGAAACTTCGAGGTGGCACTCGGAGGACCTGCCCTTGCGGCAGACAAATGGCGTATTCAGGTTACATCAGTGTCGGTACCATGTCAATGGAAATCTCACTTCGAAAGCGTGGAACGGTATGACGCATCTGGCGCACCAGAAATTCACAGGGGCCACACACCCAGTACCGGCCCGTTGCTATTCACCCGACCTGGGTAACGTTACAATTTCGCGGAATTCAAATCCCGTATAGCCAGAATCTCATGCGAAATGGCTTATTGGTTTAGCCGGTTCCTGTGAGTGGATTTTAATGGACCTTTTGCGAGACTCCGGCGCGCAAAATGCGTTTGCAGGTTAGGATGATAGGACAATGACACGAACAACGATTGGATTTTCGGCTCTCGCCATTACATTTCTGGTGGCGGTTCCCGCCGCTTTCGGCGACGCGCCGGGGCGGCATCCGGCCTACTTGCACGCTCGCGCCGACCTGCGGCGCGCGGAACGCTTGATGGACTGGCCCGAGTTCCGCAACGTTAGGCATGATCTGGACGAGTCGGCGCGCCATATCCGCGAGGCGATCCACGAAATCGACGCTGCCGCCGCGTGGGACCGTAAGGATCTCGAAGACAACCCACGAGTCGACACTTATCCGGATCGCGCCGGCCGCTTGCATGCGATTGCGCGATTTCTGTCCGGCGCCAAACGCGACATTGAACGGGAGGAAGACAACCACGCCGCCAGAGCTTGGCGGAACCGTGCGATCAAGCACATCGACGAAGCGATCGCCGCTGTACATCGCGCCGCCCGTGACGAGTGGCGCGACGAGTGGCTCCGCTAATCGTCTGGCTATTGGAGAGTTTGGCACAGCGACTGATGAGGGAAGGTGTCACAACGGGTGACTTCAGTCGTTCGCAGGAACATACGGAAAAGTCTCCGACGGCTTCGAGGTGACCGACTCCTTGCCGATCCCAAGGCTCACGGGTGCATTCACCGCAATCGAGAACATGACGTTTGGCGCGTTGTCAGTAAGGGAGCGGCCGTCATTAAGGCGTCCCCTCCAACGTGCCGGACACCGGCCTCAGCAGAGGGCATCGGCTCGGCCTATAACGGCAGTGTGAACGACTGGGTCATCATCGGGGTCGGACGGCACGACACGGGGAGCTGGCCGGAGAAAACAACCTCTGAAATGTCCTTTGCTCGAAGATAACTGAGGTATTCGGCTATCTCTGGGTCCGTGAGTCGCGATGATAAACGGACCCAGGGCCTCTGCCTCTTGCGTTAGCTCGAACAAGGATGTTGATATCGAGGACGATTCTCATCCGCGGCTGTGCCGCACATGATCAACGGCTTCATCGACCGCAGCATCAATCTCCTGATCGGAGACATCTGGGATCTTTTCAGCGCGTCGATTCAGGAACGCTTCGAGCTTTCGTGCGACCGCCGCACAATTCTCGGGAGGAGGAACTTGGTGCGGAGGAACAGCAACAATGCTAACTTCTTCGGCGGCGTCAATCGGCCGGCCCAACAGTTTCGGAGTTCAAGGGTGGTGACAGCTCGCTGGCTTTTTGAATCGAGACATTTTGCATAGCGTGTCTTCCATCTCCGATCGTACCAAGTTCCTCTTGAGGGCCGGACAACTCTGCCACCCATGTTGTATTTCATGGATGACTCATCGGATCACAGGCCCGGCAACCGGAATGCTCTTTTGAATTGTCACCGGAGTGCCGTTTCGAAAAATTTTCAGAGGTTTGAGCGGGGTGGTGTCGGTGTCTTGAAGGCGTACGAGAATCCTCGGATTCCTGTACACTTAGCTCTTTGGTGCTCACGGGATATGACAAGGACCGCTCGTTCCTGTCCATTGAGATCAGCGGTGACCATGTGTATTTTCAGGCCATCTCACGGACTGGGGTGACCGTCGATTCGAGGGCCATCCGGCGGCCAATTGAGTTCCAGCCCATCTCGGAGTCCATGGAATCCGGGCCCGGTGACAGCAAAGGGCTTAGTAGAGAAGATGCCCGTGCCGGTAACCGTACTGTGGCAGGCCGCCAGATGAATTGTCGTGTCGAAGTGGTGGCTTTGGGTGCGATTTTGGGGACGACCGTCATGGGCGTTCGGACCTGGTCTTCAGCGGTAACTAAACAGTGAGCGGGATCTTGGTGAAGATGCTTACTGGTGGCGCGAAGATAGCCGCCTTCATACTGTTTCCGGTACTGGCGTTAGCGCAGGGCGGAGCGCCCTTTCTATCGGACGATCCCGATACGCCAGGAAACAAACATTGGGAGATTAATACTGGGTTCATCGGCGAGCGTAATCCCTTCGGAGGTTCCTATGAAACTCCGAATATTGACATCAACTACGGGGTCGGAAATCGGATCCAACTCAAATACGAAGTGCCTTTAAGTATTCAGGAAATGCCGGGCGACTCGAACCATGTCGCCGCCGGTCTGGGGAACTCTTTGCTCGGGGTGAAATACCGCTTTTACGAACGTCATTCAAAAACTCATGTACACGACGGTGAGCGCGAAATCAAGTTTAGCGCGTCGATCTACCCGCAGCTTCTTTTGAACAATCCGACCCGCTCAGTAGCGCGTGACATTGTGGAGCCAGCCCCCCAACTGCTTCTCCCCTTGGAAGCAAGCGCCAAAATCCGCTGGATCCGCGTCAGCGGCGAAGTTGGCTACTGGTTCACAGGCAAAACCGTCGCGAACTCGTGGATTCGCGGCATCGTCGTGGGTCACGAATTCAAAAAGGATACAGAACTCTACTTGGAATTTTACGATCAGCAGGACGTCCGCGCGCCCGCCGCAACGGAGAAATTCAACGAATCGACACTCGGCATCGGCGGTCGCATCCCCATTGTTAGACGGCAGTGGCTCCGGCTGATCGGGATGGCCGGCCACGGCCTTGTCTCTGCCACGCCGTCCAACGGCCAACCAAGCTGGATTGCCTATGTGGGTATTCAATTCCTGTCGGAGCAACGGAGAAGACACGGTGACGAATAAAGCGATATCTCTCTGGAGTCCGCCCGAAAGTGCGATAGGAAGCGTCCCACTGAGCAGGAGTAGCAGGATTAACGAGATACCCCGCACGTGTCAGCAAGAGATGAAACGGCGGCGCCAGCGGCCCGGGATTTCGCCGACAACTCGATGAAGAACAGCACCATGAACCGTTGCAACCCTCGCGAGAAAGTGAATGTCCATGCGCTATTTCTCCGATAGGGGCTTCCATTGCAGGCCTCCGATGAATTCCAGGCCAACCAAATACCTAGCACCCAGCCTGGCACAACTCCGAACAGATGCCCGCCCGTGCAACGCCGGCCGGTCGGAGCGCAATGTGACGAGTGTGTGCTCCGCAAGTGACTCCGGCAGCTTAACCCGCATTCCTCCTTCAGATACATCTAAGATTTCAGCGTTCGCGAATTTCTCGTTTCCAAGGCGGTCCTTCCAACTCACCTGAACCGAGGCGGTTTGGGGTAGTCGATCGTGCCGGCGGATATCACCTTTACGGGGCATCTTAAAAGACCTGACACTAAGGATCTATAAACGGTATTTCCATTTTGTGTCCCAAACGGATGGTAGTATACACCATACGACCTAATCAGCGGGCCAAGGCAGCGGCGTCGCACATACCCAACTGAGACCAGATGCCCGAAACTCCTGCGCCATCCAGCCCGCCGGCAAAATCCAACTGGCTGAAGATCGCCGAGCTTTTGCGTCCGCATTGGAAAGCCTTGAGCTTGGCCCTGGTGGCAGTGATCGGCGAAACGGTCACCGATCTGTTGGAACCCTTTCCGCTGAAGATCATCGTGGATCAGCTAGGGCATTCCAAGCCCTTGCCGGCGTGGCTCGCCGGAATCGTAAGCCATCTGGGGCAGAACAAGTTCGCGGTGCTGAACTTCGCCGTACTGGCGGTAGCGGTGATCGCCATAGTGGGAGCGATCTGCTCTTACGCGGAAAAATATCTCACCACCAGCGTCGGCCAATGGGTGATGCACAACCTGCGGCGGACGCTGTATCAGCATATCCATCACTTGTCCTTGGCTGAACACGATGAAAAAAGAACCGGGGATCTGATCAGCCGTGTCACCAGCGACATTGAAGCGGTTCAAGATTTCGTCACCACGGCGCTGCTCGGGATGCTGGTGAACGGGCTGACGCTGGCCGGCATGGTCGCCGTGATGCTCTATTACAACTGGCGGTTTGCCTTGATCGCGCTTTCCATTGTTCCCGCGCTCTTCCTGTTGGTATTTTTCTTTACCAAGCGGATCAAGAAGGCGTCGCGCGCCGTGAGGCAGAAACAAAGCGAACTGCTCACCATTGTACAGGAGGTTTTCTCGTCCATTCGCGTGGTCAAAGCTTTTGCCCGCGAGGATTACGAACAAAAGCGCTTCGAGGAGCAGAGCCTGGAGAATGTGGAAACCGCGCTCGAAGCCCGATCCATCAAAGCCAAGCTTGCACCCATGGTTGAGGTGCTTGCGGCCGTGGGAACTTGCCTGGTGCTGTGGTATGGCGCCAGGCTCGCTCTGGCCGGCCAAATCAGCGCGGGCGATCTGGTCCTTTTCTTGGCCTATTTAGGCAAGATGTACAAGCCCATGCGGGAGCTATCCAAGATGGGGGACACGGTTTCGAAAGCGGCCGTAAGCTATGAACGCATCCAGGAAGTGTTGAACACCGTCAGCCGCGTAAGCGATCTACCCCGGGCGCGACACGCCGGGACGTTCAAAGGCAAACTGGAATTCGATCACGTGAATTTCAGTTACGATGCCGAGCAGCCGATTTTAAAAGAAGTAAGTTTCCAGGTTGAACCGGGCCAGGTGGCGGCGTTCGTGGGGCCGAGCGGCGCTGGCAAATCTACCATCATCAGCCTGATTCCGCGCTTCTACGATCCCAGTTCCGGCCAAGTGAAAATCGATGGGGCGGACATTCGCGAGTACACACTTCAATCCCTGCGCGAACAAATAAGCTTTGTTCTGCAGGACACTGTCCTTTTCAGGGCGCCGATTTGGCAGAATATCGCGTACGGCAAGCCGGACGCGCGACGTATGGAAATTATACATGCCGCGGAGCTGGCCAACGCTCACGAATTTATCGAGAAGATGCCGGAAGGGTATGACACGATGGTGGGTGAACGGGGCGTGTCGCTGTCCGGTGGCCAGCGTCAGCGGATCGCTATCGCGCGGGCGGTTATCCGCAACACGCCGATTCTTCTTTTGGATGAACCTACTTCGGGCTTGGATGCCGAGTCGGAGCAGGCCGTGTTTGAGGCACTTGGCCGTTTGATGGAAGGCAAGACGTGCTTGGTCATCGCCCATCATTTGGCGACTATTCAGCGGGCGGACATCATCTTCGTGGTGAAGGATTGTCAGTTGGCGGAGCGCGGAACCCATGCGGAGTTGCTGGCGGCCGGCGGATTGTACGCCGAACTGCATGGAATACAGTTCCGGGATGTGGAAGCGCCGCCGGCTGGGAATGGCTGAGCTTTAGTGCATTAGTAGACGAGATTCTTTAAGAAGTCCGCTAACCCTGGTTTTTGCAGCTTGTTCAGCTCGTCGATCCTGGACTGGAGGATTGCCGAGAAGCCTTCCACGTCCTCGGGCCCATATCCGGCGCTACGGAAGGCGTCGTGAATCTGCTCTGGTGAGAGTTTGGCCAGCAGGTGGCCCATCCACTGGGCATCGGCCCGAGGGATATGTTTGCCAATCCACTCCATGTTCAGCCGGCTGGCAAACTCACGTGGATTCGCAACCAGGATGCCGGCGGGGCGGTGCGGGTCGTCGAAATCCACGAAGTCGTCATTCGTCTTCAGTATGAACTTGGACTTAGTGTAGGAATCGAGATTGCCTTTGGCCTTCTCGTGACTGCGCTCGTACCCGGTGGTTCCGAAACTGGCTCCCAGATCGCTAACCATGTAGACCAGCTCTTGGCTCTTTTCCCGGTGGATGGCGTTGTTGGCGTCCTTCAGATCCCAGTTGTTGATAACCGCCATCAGCACGCGCAGTCCATTGAATTCGCGCGTGCCGGTGAAAGGATTATTGCGCCACTCCCAGATTCCTACCTTCTTCTCTCCCTCGAGGTACCGCTTCAACCGCACGTCGTGCATGGTTCCATCGGGTTCAACCAACTTTTGCCCGCGATGCAGGTGGCGGGGTATGTTCTTGACCTGGACGTCCGCAAGAAAGTAGTCCTCGCCGACGAAATATCCGGCGGCCCATAGCATCCGGGTCGCCACCGTTTCAGGTTTCGCTTCCGAACCGAGCTTGAGCTTCCATTTAACGCCATCCTCGCCGCGAATGATGAACTTCGGGTTGGTGCCTTCCATGTCCTCTTTGACGAAGGTGAACGTACCGTGCGGCTGGTGTTCCGTGCCGCCCGGCCCGTAAATCAGGTTGCGGGAGGTAATGTCAGTGGGCTCACGCCAAAGGATGGGCGTCCCGGTAACTTCTCCAGTTTCACTGGCCGCTTTGTCCTTTTTTTTCGCGTTGGCTGCGGCGGGAAGCAGAAGGAGAACCGTCGCGAGAAACAGCGGAAACATGGTTGTCTTTTTGTACATAAGTGCTTTCTGGCGGAAAGCTTCGCCTTTTAGCCATCCAGTCCCCTGTAAGTAGGCACGTCCTTGGCCATTGATTGGATACCGGATCTTCTAGGCGCCACCTCACGCAGACGATGGTGAGCTGCCGCGGCCGTGCGACCGTATGTGACCACTTGACCATGGATGGTCAATAATCTTTACCGGCCGCTCAGCAGGGCAGGCGTTAAATGACTGGCACGCCACGTGCTTTCAGGATTCGGGGCTTGGTAGGATGGATCGTGAAACTATTGGTACAACCCCAGGATGGTATCGCGCCTCTTCTTGCGGCGATCAAGAGCGCCAAGAAGAGCATCGATATCCTGATCTTCCGCATGGACTGGAAGGACCTAGAGACGGCCTTGAAAGCCGCCTCGGGCCGCGGCGTTGCGGTTCGCGCGCTGATCGCTCACACCAACCGCGGCGGCGAACCTAAGCTGCGCAATCTGGAGATGCGTTTTCTGGAGGCTGGGATAACCGTCTCGCGCACGGCGGACGATTGGATCCGGTACCACGGCAAGATGATGATCGTCGATAGCCGGACTCTGTTCGTGCTGTCGTTCAATTTTGTCCACCTCGATATCGAGCATAGCCGCGGCTTCGGCATTGTCACCACCACCGCCAAGTTGGTGCAGGAGGCGGAGAAGCTATTCGAGGCGGATTGCAACCGGCAGACTTATACGCCACGCGTCAACACGTTCGTGGTTAGTCCGGCGAATGCCCGCAAGCAGCTCTCCGCCTTCATCCAGTGCGCCAAGAAGCAACTGTTGATCTATGATCCTAAGGTCGCCGACCGGCAGATCATACGGCTGCTGCAAGACCAGGCCAAGGCGGGACTCGATATCAAGATTATCGGAAGCATCGCCGCGGGGAACGCAAATCTCGCGGTGTCGCCGCTCACCAGCATGCGTTTGCACACACGAACCATCATCCTGGACGGCCAACAAGCTTTCGTAGGGAGCCAAAGCCTTCGGCCGCCGGAGTTGGATTCACGGCGCGAAATCGGAATTATTGTCCGGGATTCGAAAGTTGTTAACAGCTTGCTCGCCACGTTTGAGAAAGACTGGGAATCCACCGGCTATGACGAGATTCATGACGCTCTCAAAAAGGACCAAGAGGCGCCGCCGCCGCCGGCAGCCGCCGCCAAGGCTACGCGAGCCCTGGTCAAAGAAATGAAGCCGCTTACCACCACTGTCAAGCAAGCCATAAAGAAGGCAGTGGCGCAAGCCGGCGATGCAGTGCCGGGCCGGGCCGAGATGAAGTCAACCGTGAAAGGCGCCGTAAAAAAGGCCGTAAAAGAAGCCGTCAAGGAACTGGTCCAAGAGGGACAAGGGCAATGATGGACCGACGAATACCGCCCGCTATGCTGCCTGGACTCATATTACGCACACTTGTTTTCTTGATGGTATTGACGGCGAGCGGGAGTGTTCCCATGGCCGCTCGGGCCCGGCAGGATTCGCCCGCAAAACAACCGTCTCCGGCCTTCCAGGATTTCACGCAACGTGTGCAAGAGTACGTTAAGTTGCGCAAAGGGATACAAAGCTCGCTGCCGCGCCTAAAGAAGACAAAACTGCGCAAGGAGATCGTGGAACGGCAGGTTGCGCTCGCGCAGAAAATCGGGGAGGCGCGCTCCAACGCGAAACCAGGCGACATCTTCACCCCGGAAATCAGCGAAGAGTTCCGCCAGGCGATCCTGAGCAAGTTTCAGGGCGCCAATGCGTCGAACGTCCGCAAAACCATCCGGCAGGGAGAGCCCCAGAAAGACGTGCGCCTGAGCGTGAATGCGGCGTATCCCGATCGCCTGCCGCGAACCACGGTGCCTCCTACGTTGCTGCTCTGTCTTCCGCAACTGCCGCAAGAGGTGGCTTACCGCATCGTCGGTCACTCTTTCGTCCTCGAAGATATCGAAGCGCGGATAGTGATTGATTTCATTCCCGGGGCCATTCCATAGGCTTGCTTATGCCACGCTTGATTCTTCTTCTTGCGGTACTTCTGACACAGCAAATCCCGTGGCTGGCCGCCCAGAATCTTAAGCTCCCAGTCAAGCCCGGCTCGGTTCGCTTCGCCGCTATTGGGGACATGGGGACGGGAGCACCCCCGCAATATCAGGTCGCGCAACGCATGCTGGAATATCGCCAGAATTTTCCTTTCGAGTTCGTGATCATGCTGGGAGACAACATTATCGGAGGGAAGAGCCCGGACGATTTGCGGAAGAAGTTCGAGCTACCGTATAAACCGCTGCTGGATGCCGGCGTGCAGTTTTACGCGGCTTTGGGAAACCACGACGACACCAATGAGCGGTTCTACAAACCTTTCAATATGAATGGGCAGCAATACTATTCTTTCAAAAAGGGCAATGTCCGCTTCTTTGTTCTTGATACCGATTATCTGGACGCAAAGCAACTCACTTGGCTGGAGAAGGAACTTTCCAATGACGGGACGGATTGGAAGATCTGTTATTTTCATCATCCCTTGTACTCGTCGGGAAAAACTCATGGTTCTTCCACGGAACTGCGTCTGGTGTTGGAACCGCTCTTCGTCAAATATGGCGTGCAGGTGGTGTTTGCGGGACACGACCACGTGTATGAGCGGGTTAAACCGCAAAACGGAATTTACTATTTCACGGAAGGCAGCTCAGGCGAGCTACGCCCCGGCGACCTCAGGCAGACCAGCTTGACGGCAGCGGGATTCGACCAGGACCGATCTTTCCTGGCAATCGAGATCAGTGGCGACGACCTGTATTTTCAGGCCATCTCGCGCACAGGCTTGAGTGTGGATTCGGGAAGCATCCAGCGGCCGGTTCACGTCTCCTCCAATTACCCAGATCACCTTCCTTAACATGCCGTGCTCACCACCCCAGCGGACCGAACAGGTGCGTACCGGTTTCTTCCCTAGCAGTAGAACTTAGGTACTTACGGCGACGCCAGTAACGTGAGTAAGCGCCGCCTCTCTCAACCCAGCATCAATGGGTGTACCGGAGTGTGTTGAGGTCGCTGTTGTATCTCCTCGCGCCCATTCTGTTGCGTCCTGTAAGGTCCAAAAAATGGAATGTTCGGGTTTGGCCAATTGCGCGGTTAGGTGAAACACTGACGATGCGACTGGCCAAGTGCGAATGCAAACGGCGTCACGTTCTCATTTCGAGAGGATTCGATGCGCGAAGGATGGGCGTCCGGCACGCTACCTCCGTCGCCATCGGTTGGCAGCTTCGGACCGAGAGGCAACGCACTCAAGCAGCGGGGCGATAGCAGTAGTTCAGCATACCGCCCAGCCGCTGGCGTCGCTGGACCACGCCTGTATTTCCAAGATCGGGGTTGATTAACCGGTTGGCCAAGCACTGGTGATTGCGCTCGGTGTGATAGTGGGCGACGAAATTGCGAATAACTGTCCGCAATGCCTCCTCTCCAAACAGGATCATCCGCTCAAGATAGGATTCCTTGATCGTCCGCACAAATCACTCCGCATACGCATTCAGATTCGATGATCGCGGCGGCAGCTCGCTGGCCTTTTTGAATCGAGACATTTTGCTTAGCGTGTCTTCTACGTCTGATCGTACCAAGTTGCTCTAGAGCGCCAGACGAAGACACGTGTGCCGCGCCAATGCTACGCTCCGGAGTCGAAGGCAAAGCAACGCAGCGAGAAAATCTTCAGGACCTCAGGAACTTTCCGCCGTTACGAGGGCCCCGGATGAGCAACGCTGGCGCCCATGGCTCAGTGGACCAGCGGCTCGGCAACCGGACTGCTCTCTTGAATTCTCACCGGCTTGCCGTTTCGAAAAACGTTGAGGAAAAGCGGTTTCTCTTCCAGTTCTCCCGTGGCTTCGAACTTGTAACGGCCGTTGGCGCCTTCCCAGGCGTCCATGAACCGGATTGCGTAAGACAAATCGAGGGGGTTGGCTGAGCCCGTGGCCCGGACCGCTTTCGCCAGGATGCGCAGCGCGTCGTAGCCCTGTGCAGCGTAGGTATCAGGGTCCCTGGCATACAAGTTCCGGAACTTGCGAACGAATGCCTGGTTTTCAGGACTCGACGAGTCCGGGTCGTAGAAATCGAAATACATCGCGCCCTCCAACGCCTGCCCGGCTCTGGCGCGCATGTCGGGCGTATTGCTGAAAGCGCCGACGATTTCCGTTTTGATGCCGACCGCGCGAGCCATCCGCACAAAGTCTCCGGCCCAGGGTTCCAGCCCCGCAAAGAAGATTAGGTCGGCGTCCACCCCTCTCAGTTCACTGACCGGCCGCCGGAAGTCGGTGTGTTCGCGTGCGTAAGACCACTGGTAAACCAAGGGCGTGTTCATGGCGTCCAACGAGATTTCATACTGATAGGCCAGATCTTCCCCGTAGCCGCCTTCTTCCCAGATCAGAGCGACTCGCCGGTGCCCACGCTCTAGCGACAGTCTGGCCGCTGCGCGCCCAATCTTATCGCTGGCGAGGACGGTGCGAACGATATAGTGGCTTCCTTGGGCAGTCATGGCGGTGCTATTGGCGCCTACGATCATATGCAGCAACCGGCTGGACTCGTACATTGTGGAAGCCTTGATGGCTTCGCTCGAGTCGTAGTAGCCAATCACCGCGCTCATGTTCGGAGTGTTGGAGAATTCAACGGCGATGCGCTTGGCCCTTTCCCAGTCGAAACCGTCATCCCGCCGGACCAGGCGAAACGGGATGCCTCCGGCCAGTCCGCCGGCGTTGATTTCGTCCAACGCCAGTTGAAGACCGTCACCCATGCCGTCCTTGTTCACCGCAAAGGGCCAGCAAACCCCAACCAGAATCTCCTTCTGCGGGCCGCTGAGGACCCGGAATCTCCGGGCTCCCATTTCATCGAAAGAGCGCCATTGGGATGACAAAGTGTACGCCAGCAGTCCGGCCGACAATGCTAGTACGATCAGTTTTCTCATGTATTACTGACCCAATATGAGCGGCAGGCCGTTCTTACTCGAACCGACCACCACCACTTTGGTGTTCGGCGACTTGGCAAGTTCCTGCGTTGCTAGAATTCCGTGCCAGGCGAGCACGGAGGGGGTGAGACTGGAGTTCACCGTGTCGTTGTAAACCTTTATGCCCGCGGATTCAATGCGCTTGCGGTCGGCTTCCTTGGTAGCGATGGAAATCCGGTAAACGTACTCTTGCTCAACCTGCTGCTGGGCCAGTTTGGTTTCGATGGCCTCGGAGATCTTCCCGGGCAGCGTGATGCTTTCAATCGGCACATCGTCTAGAGCGACGAACCGCGCCTCCAGGTGAGTCTTCGAAAGCACGCTGATGCGTTCCTGGATCGCCTTCTGGGTGGCGTAGATTTCCTCGGGCTTGTACTGCCCGAACACCATCCGCATTACAGATCGAACCTCCGGCCGCACCACGACGCTCACAAAGTCCGGGCCCACACGCTGGTGCAACAGCGGAAGAGTGTCTTTGTCGAGGTAATAACGGACCGAGTACCGCACCTTGACCGTAAGACCGTCCACGGTGAGGACGTCGATCGTGTCGCTGAAGGTCTGCTTGCGGACATTGTAAACGTACATCCGGTTAAACGGCAGGATCACGTGCGCGCCTTCGCGATACACGGTGTCGATCTGAGTTCCACCACCCAACCATCGCCACAGCACGCCGAGCTCGCCGGGATGGACCGAAATCACGATCCGTTCAAAGAAGAAGATCAAGAAGAAGCTCAGCAGGAACAGGAGCAGGATCACGTACGGTGCATGGCGTCTGATGAAGGCCTTCAAGCGCCGGTATTGATTGACTGCCCATTCACGGATCGACTTCATTTGTCACGCCTCCTCAACAGGTAGCTTGGCGGCACATGGCCGGGCGTCGCGCCGGCCGGCTTCTCCAATGGATTCCAACGTCACCAGGTCTAGAGGATCCCCCCAACGCAATGCGAGCGTCATGTCAAAATTCGGCGGAAACCGCGGTTCAGGCTTGATCGGAACCCAATCGTCGGCGCGGGTCGTCGACCTTGCGTGGCGTAGCGCAATATAGAAACAGAAGCGTGATGATGGGGGTGAAGCATATGGAGCTGAAGAGAAACCCCCAAAATCCAATGCGCCGGTTCCTTCCCGCGATTCCCGCCACCAGGCACAACACCAGGTACAGGAGTATGAGCCCCAGGGTGTCCATTAGTGCTAAACCCTGTGTTTAACTTGGGGCCGGGGCTTTCTCTTTTGTCCCCATCGTCGAGGCCATCCTTCGGCCTTCCTCGAACTGCGCCTTGAAATACTCTTTGACCTCCGCCGGGTTGAAGTCAAGGAATGTCCCGCCGGACTCGAAGTGCTGGATGAACACCTTGCCCAGCGCCCAGGCTGAGGCTCCGGAGAACAGCACCATGGTGGTTGTGCCTGCCACGACGCCCACCACAGGAACCGTCTTGCACAGGCTGCCGAACGCGCCGTACGACACCGCGCCCGGGACCACGGAACCGATCAGGGAACCGGCCACCGCCTTTCCGCTGCTCTTCTGAAACGGGATGTCATAGATTTTCGAGATCTCGGCGAGCATCTTCAGTTGCACGCCCGAAACCGCGGCCAAGTCCAAGAAGGGGACCGGGATCAGGCCGGCTCCCATGGACCACCACATGTAGTGCTTGACGGTCCTAAGGGCTGTCTGTTCTTTTTCGCTCACGATTGGATGTTCTGTTTCGCTCACGGTTGTCTGTTCTTTATGGCTTACGACTTTCTGTTCTTTTTCGATCACGGCTGCTCCTTTTGGGCTGACAATTTAGATTCATCATCGATTTGGCCTACAATCGACATTCCACTGAGTACAAAACCTCGTGCAAAAGTCTCAAACATTTTAAAAAAAAGATTTTTGAGAAAAATCGACCACTCAGGACACCATTAGCCGGTTGTACTATCGAACTGAACTCGCGAAAACGAGAATGCACCGGGCTGATTGCGCCGTGGAGCTCTCACTCGCGACGTTCTGTATTCTTTTTAACGGCGGATGCGGCAAGCCGGGGGCGCAGGGGGCCGTCCGGACGACATCTCCAGCGGCGGTGCTGGTTGAGACCGCCGAGCGCCACGAAGTGCCGATCATGGCGGAACTCGCGGCGCGGACTCAGGCGGTTGCCACGGTGGAAATCCGAGCCAACGTCGAGGGCCGGCTGACTGAGATGTCTTTCAAGGAAGGGAACCTGGTCCGGAAAGGACAAAAGCTGTTTCAGATCGATCCGCGCCGGTATGAAGCCGAGGTGCAATCGGCAGGGGCCGTGGTTGAAAAGGCGGAGGCGGATCTGGAGATGGCGCGCGAGCAGCAGCACCTGGTGAACGCGCAGTCCGCGCTGCGTGAGGCCGAGGCAGCTTTATTAAGAGCCAATCAGGACGCGGAACGAATGAAACCACTAGCCGCGCGCCGGGCGGTGCCGCAACGGGATTTGGACGCAGCTATCGCGGCCCAGTCTTCAGCCGCGGCGGCGGTTGAGGACGCGCGCGCCACGGTGCGAACTACCACGGTGGGCGACCGCATGGGCCTGCGGCAGGCACAGGCCAGCCTGACTTCAGCCCGTGCGTCGCTCGACAGGGCGCAGCTCGACCGCGGAGAGACAGCCATTCACGCTCCGATCAGCGGTCTCATCGGCACCGTGGAGGTTTCAGTGGGCAACTATGTGGGGCGTGGAGAGTCCAATCGGCTCGCAACCATTTCCCAGCTCGATCCAATCAACGTCGTTTTCGGAATCTCCGAAGCACTCTATTTGCGCACTGTTGACAAGGTTGACCGCAAGGCGCTGGCGCGCATCGACTTGATTCTCTCCGATAACAGCCAGTACCCATTTCAGGGCCGGTATACAAACATTGGAAGCGCTGTGGATGAGAAGACCAGCACGCTTCAGATCGCGGCTAAATTCCCAAACCCCAAGGGTGTTCTCGTGCCCGGAATGACAGGGCGGGTGCGCGTTGCCTTGGAAAAGCGGGCGGACGCTGTGTTGGTTCCCGAACAGGCCCTCTTTGATGCGCAGGGCTCAAAGGCCGTTTACGTGGTTACGTCCGATAACATGGTTGCCCTGCACAACGTCGTGACGGAGGGAAGCTATCAGGGCAAAAGCGTCATCACCCAGGGGCTTGCGGGCGGCGAAACCGTGATCGTCGATGGAATCGCGAGAGTGCGGCCTGGGCAGCCGGTAAACGCAAAGAAGGCTCCTTCAGTCCCCGGCAGGTAAACCGAGAATGGCGCAAGGCTTCGTTCATCACTTGGTTCTTGGGATACCCATGCTGCTGCTGAGCGGCTGCATCAGCCCTCCTTACCGGCGGCCGGACATTTCTGTTCCGCTGGCCTACCGGGGAAGCGCCCCAGCTCCCGGCGAGCCTCGAAGTCTCGGCGAACTCCGGTGGCAGGACTTGATCCACGACGAAGAGTTGTCAAAGCTGGTCCGGGAAGCTCTCGCCCACAACTACGACGCGCAAATTGCGGCCGCGCGCGTGTTGGAAGCCCGCGCTCAACTTACCATCACTCGATCGGCGCGTTTCCCATCCATCAACGCCCAAGCCGGTTACAACAATCTACGGACCTCGGAATCCACCGGCGGCTTGGGGCCGGGCGAGTCCGCCGAAAGCGATTTCACCAACCTATCTGTCAGCCTGGGTTGGCAACTCGACCTCTGGGGACAAATCCGCAATGCCAGCGCGGCAGCGCGCGCCAGCCTGCTGGCCAGCGTCGAAGCGCGGCGCGTGGTGCTGCAAACGCTGTTGAGCGACGTAGCGGGCGCTTACTTCCTGTTGCGCGATCTGGATCTGGAAATCGAAATCACCCAGCACACTCTCAAGCTCCGCCAGGACTCGCTCGATTTGGTTCAGCTTCGCGTGGACAACGGCTATTCCTCCGAGATCGATCTACGCCAAGCCGAGGTGCTCGTGAAAAGCGCCCGCACGGCGCTCACCAGCNNCGATCGCTCTTGGAACAGGAATTAGCCCCGACGGTTCCTCCCGGGTTGCCGTCGACGTTGCTCGATCGCCGGCCCGACATCCGCCAGGCGGAGCAGCAACTGGTTGCCAATCACGCCCTGGTGGCCGTGGCCAAAGCCGCGTTCTTCCCTACGATTTCACTAACCGCGTCCACTGGATTCGAGAGTTCCGCTCTGCTCGATCTTCTCAAAGCCTCCAACAGTACATGGCTTCTCGCTCCCGCGGCAAGCCTGCCGATCTTCAACGCCGGCGCCATCCGGGCCGCTGTGCGAATCGCCGAGGCGCAACGTCAGCAGGCCCTGCTCGCCTACCAGCAAACCGTGCAGCAGGCTTTCCGCGAAGTAGCCGATTCACTAGCTGGCTGTCGCAAGCTGGCTGAGCTGCGGACCCAGCAAGAAGGGCTGGTCGAGAGTCTTCACCAGTCGGTGGACGTCGCCGATCTCCGATACAAAGGTGGTGTCGCAAGCTACCTGGAATACCTGGATTCCGAACGCCAATTGCTGGATGCACAACTCCAGCTGGTTCAAATCCGCCGCGAGGAATTGACCAACGTTGTCGCGCTGTATGTTTCCTTGGGAGGAGGCTGGCAATAACGAATCTTGGCACGACATAAATATGGAAAGCATAAATGCACAAAAAACTGAGCCGCGACCGGCAGGAAGCGCTACCACGAACACTGAGCTAGCGGCAGTCCTGGTAGCGCTCCCTGCCGGTCGCGGCTCGGCTACGCACACCCAACAACAATGGCGTCATTGATAAATAGCCCGATACACTCCGCCGGGCCGACTCAATTCTGGCCGGCATTGAGCGTTCATGAATGTTTCGAGATTCTCGCGGACCAGCAGCCGGAGGCTCCTGCTGTCATTTTGGGCGACGGCACGCTTACGTATGCCGAGTTGGATCAAAAGGCCAACGCCCTTGCACGCGCCCTGCTCGCGAAAGAGCTGAGTGCTGAAGAGCCGGTGGGCGTTCTCACTGAGCGTTCCGGGTCTTTACCGATCGCTTTTCTGGCTATCCTCAAGGCTGGCGGAGCATATGTCCCGATGGGCGCCGACCTGCCGGCGCAGCGCCTGGCGAATATGGCAGCGCAATCGAGGATGCGGTGCCTGATCGTTCTAGATGGTCTGGAGCCGCCGGTAGAATTGCTGGCTGCGCTTACCGAGCCGCGACCGTCAGGAAGCGGTTTTCGCCCCGCGATTTTCAGACCCGAGGAGATGATTCTCGACGCCCGCCGGCCCAACCAGCCAGGAAAGCCAACCGATCTAGTCGCTATTCTCTTCGGCCCGGGGGCACAGCCCAAGGGCATCCTGCTGCAGCACGATGCCTGCGTCAATTTGGGATATGGCCATATCAGCGCGCAATGCATCACCCCAGACGACCGTCTGTTGATGGCTGCAGCACCCGGATTCATCCTGGGTTTCCGCGAGTTGTGCGTTCCACTTCTCGCTGGCGCTGCTTCGGTTCCGATCTCGCGCGCACTGCTGGACGATCCCGCCCAGCTTTTGGCCGCGATGTCGCGCCATCGCGTCACCGTCGGCATGCTTACGCCGTCATATCTGCGCCTGTTCCAGGGAGCCGTGCCGGCCGGCCTGCGTTGCGTCTTGACCACCGGCGAACGCCCCAATGCCGACGATGCGCGGGCCTATGCGCAGAAGCTGGACTACTGGAACATGCTGGGAGCGACCGAGGTCTGCGGAACATTTTGCATGTCGCAGGTGGATCCAAAAGGCAACGGGCCGTTGACCAGCGGGTGGCCGTTCACCAACACAGCCGTTTATCTGCTCGACGCCGACGGCCGGGAAGTCCCGCCCGGAGAGGTTGGGGAAATTCATGTAGTGGGCGTTGGCGTAGCTCGCGGCTATCTCAATCAGCCTGCCCTGACCGCGGAGCGCTTCGTCGACACGCTCTACGGGCGCGCCTATCGGTCCAATGACCTGGGGCGCTGGAACGACGACGGAAGTCTCGAGTCGCTGGGCCGCGTCAATGACGTGGTCAAAGTTTCCGGACAATCTGTGTCGCTGGGCGAGATCGAACAGACCCTGTTGCGGCATCGAGCGGTAGGGCGCGCCGCAGTGATGCAGCTTGAAGGGAAGTTGATCGCCTTCGTGGAAAGTGACCCCGGCTCTCTGGAGGACTGGCGCGGCTTCCTGGCCCAGACTCTGCCCGGCTACATGTTACCGGCTCACGTGACGACCATCGCCAGAATGCCGGTCAATTCGCATGGCCAAGTGGACCGGCAGGCTCTTCTCGCCCTGGCAGGGTCTCGGAATGGAACAAAGTGCGGCACGCCGCCGCAGGGCGAAGTTGAACGGCAGATCGCGGAAGTCTGGGAAGAAATTCTGCGGGTGCGCCCCATCCTGCGCGAAGACAATTTTTACGCTGTGGGCGGCACCAGCCTTCTCGCCATCGCGATCAGCCAACGTTTGCACGCCCAGGGCTACGCGGTCTCGCCGCAGACCATCTTGGTTTCGAAAACGATCGCCTCCCTGGCCGGACACATCGCGCTGGCATCTGAGGTCGCGCCACTCCCCGATCGACAGCAGGACGCCGCTACCGCGGGACAAGAAGATTTCTGGATCGCATGGAAGCTGGGACTCGGCGGGACCGGTGCACAAATCACACGGATTCTGGAAGTGCGTGGGACGGTGCCTGAACCGGCGCGCTGGCAATCGGCTTGGACTCAGCTAGTGGAGCGGCATGCCGCATTACGCACGGCTTTTTTCTCCGGCGCAGACGACCAGGTTCTGTGGCGCACGGTGGACGCTGAGGAACTCGCGCCGTCCATTTCGTTCAGCGTCGACCAATGCGATTCGCTGCACGAAGCTCGGGAGCGCATCGGTGCGCGATCGAGTGCTCCATTTCTCCTCACCGAATCACCGTTGGCGCGGGCCGGCCTGGTGCAGGTGGCGGAGGGCGGGGGAGAGTGGCTGTTCTGGTTCACCCTGCACCATTCGGTGGCGGACGGCTTGTCCGCGCGCATCGTGCAAGAGGAGATGCATGCTCTGTTATTGGATGGTGCGCTGCCACCTGCGCCCAACGGCATCGCGCAAGCCAGCCAGGCCGAACAGCAGTATCTGGCGTCCAACGTTGCTGTACGCGACCGCGCCTGCTGGTGCGACAACCTGGATACGCTGACCACCGAGAACGGCGAAGCTTTCCACGAATTCATCACGGACCATCGCCGCCCGGCCACTCCCAGCGAAGAATCAGTCGCCCCCATCGTCGAACGGTTGGATGCCGGTACCGTCGCCGCGCTCACCCGTTTGGCCCGGGCCCAGCAAGTGGGATTGCATGCTCTGCTATTGACGCTGTTGGAGGCTGAGGCCAAACGGCGCGACGGCCGCCAAAGCCTGATTATCGGGACCGGCATCTCCGTCCGTCCGCCAGGCGCGGATCGCGCTGTGGGCTATTTCGTCAACTTGCTGCCCGTCATCTTGAACGGGGGCCCGGCGCCGACTCTGGCGGCGGAAATACGCGCCACGCAGACCGCACTCACCGAGACCATGGAGCATGGAGACTATCCCTCCGGTCTGCTCTATCGGGAATTTCGGCAGCGGCATCCACATGCGCGCCAGCCTTCCCGGACATCACTGTTCGACATCGCCTTGACAGACCATCCGTCTCGCACATGCGGCGACTCGGGCGCCAATTTCTCGTTGACGCCAAGCCGCTCGCCGCAGGAACTGGCCCGTCCCGCGGCAGGTCTGGATCTGGTCTTTAGCTACGAGCCGGTGGAGGACCACGGCGGCGGCCTGGAACTGGAGCTAGTGTGGAACCCGGACGTTTACAGACGGACCACGGCGCAGGCCTGGCTGAGTTCGTTCGCAGCCTGGGTACGCTGGCTGGCTGACGACATCAGTCGCGCCGATGCTCCATTGCCGGCGCTGCTGCCCGAGGAGGCGCGGCGTCTGGCACGCTGGGAACGAGGACCGGCGGTCACGCGGCCGGCGAAGCGCTTCCATGAGCTCTTCGAGAATCTGGCCGGCCGCTATCCACTGCGGCCCGCCGTTATCGCCGAAACCGGCGTCGAAAGTTATGCGGAGCTTGATCGCCGCGCCAACCGCATCGCGCGGACGCTGCTCGATCATGGCGTCGCCCGCCAGGAGCCGGTGGCCGTGCTGACGGAATGCTCGCCTGATCTTCCCGCAGTCGTGCTGGGCATTTGGAAGGCAGGTGCGGTCTATCTGCCGCTGGCTCTCGATCATCCGCCGGAACGTTTGGCCTACATGGCTGCGGATTCAGGAGCGAGAATACTGATCGTCCTCGACTGGCATGCGGCGCCGCCGTCCCTCGCGAAAGTAGTGAAGACGATCCTACGCCCCAAAGCCTGGGACGGGAACGCGTCTGATCGCCCCGAGATCGCCGGCACTCCGCAGGATCTGGCCTACATCATTTACACTTCGGGAACGACGGGAATGCCCAAAGGCGTCCTGATCCAACATGACAGCCTGGTCAACGCCGCTTTAATGAGTGGCGAAACGTTTGGCCACACACCCGAGGATCGCTTTTCTTTGATCGCGACTCCGGGCTTCGACGCATCCCTTTGGGAACTGGGAGGGGCACTTCTGCATGGCATGGCTCTTGTACCGGTATCGAGGGCTTTGCGCGACGATCCCTGGGCGATGAAGCAATGGTACAAAACGTACGGCGTCACCGTGGCCTTCCACGCCCCCTCCTATCTGCGCGTGAGTAAGCAGACGCCTTTCGAGGGAATGCGCGTCCTGCTGTGCGGTGGCGAGGCGCCAAACCATGACGACGTCCGATGTCACGCGGATCACCTCGCCTTCTGGAACGTGTATGGGCCCACTGAGACCACCATCTTCGTCTGCGGCGAACAACTGCCGCCGAACCCCGACCCTGATCGACCACTGCCGGTGGGACGGCCCTTGGCCAACACATGCATTTCCATCCGTCGCGATAACGGCGATCCATTGCCGCCGGGTGTGGTGGGCGAAGTTTGGATCAGCGGGACGGGTCTGGCGCGCGGCTATTTGAACAACGCGGAACTCACGGCGCAGCGATTCGTCGAGACGCCGGACGGGCGATTCTATCGCTCGGGAGATCTGGGCCGCTGGACTGACGATGGCAGGTTGGAGCTTGCGGGACGCATCGACCATCAGATCAAATTGCACGGTCAGCGCGTGGAACTGGGTGAGATCGAACAGGCGCTGCGCTCCCATCCCGCCGTGGAGGAGGCTGTCACTCTGGTTGAGGCAGCCGCGAACGATACCAAAGTTCTGCGGGCATTCGTTCACCTTCGCCCCGGCGCCGCGATGTCGGCGGAGGATGAATGGCGCGGGTATCTTGTCGAGCGGTTGCCCTTGTACATGGTCCCGGCTTCGGTNNTTCCGAGAGAGCGAAGCGACGGTGCTCGGAAAAGTCCGCCGAGAGGCGAGTTGGAAACGCGGATCGCCGCCGTATGGAGCGAACTGCTGAGCACTGGCGTCTCGCGCGAGGATAATTTCTTCGCTTTGGGCGGCAACAGTCTGCTGGCCGTGACCATGGCGCATCGGCTGTCGCGCGATTTGGCGCGGCCGGTTCCCGCGCGCGATCTTTTCGCGGCTCCGACCCTAGCCGGCTTCGCCCAACGAATCGAGCTGCTGGGCAGCATTCCGGCCGCGGCGCCTGTTAGCAGCCATCTGGCCACGGAAGGCCAGCGGGAATTCTGGGTGGCCGAAGCGGCTGGGCTCGATACTCGCACGTTCACGATCCCCCTGCTGCGCCTCGTCGAGGGAGAGATGCCTTCGCTCGATCAATGGAACAAAGCATGGACAAATCTGGTGTCGCGGCACTCGGGCCTGCGAACGTATTTCCATACCGACATGGAAGGCCACCTTCGCCGGGTTGTAGTGCCGGCCCTGGCGCCCAAACTCGAAACCGCGGCACTGCACGACTTATCCTCCGCCCGCGCCTTCGTCCAGCAGCGCCAGGGTGAGCCATTCGTCATGGCCAAGCCCCCGCTGTGGCGGGCTGGGCTGGTCGACGTAGTGGAATCCGGCGGGCATCTGTTCTGGATGGCACTGCATCACTCGGTGGGCGATGGCCGATCCATCGGGATTATTGTGGAGGAACTGGGCGCGCTGCTGCGTGGCCAAAATCTCAGTCCATTCGATTGCGATTTCGCGGAATCCGCTGCTCGCGAGGAAGCCTATCTCGCTGGACCTGATAGCGCCGTGGACGGTCGCTATTGGCGACACGTTTTGGCCCGCCAGCCCGAGTCTGCCTTTGACGAAGGGCGGCTGGATTTCGCGCGCTCCCTTACCACGAAAACGGGAACTCATCGTTTCGAAACGCGTCTCGACGCCGCCACGGCCCAGGGGCTGAGAGCCATCGCGCGCGAGCACGAGGCCAGCCTGCATGCGGTGATGCTGACATTGCTGGCGCTCGAAGCACGGCGGCGCATGGGGCGTTCGGATGTTCTCGTGGGGACAACCGCGTCTGTCCGGGAGACCGCGGCTGAAGAGCAGGTGATCAGCTATTACGTCAACATGCTGCCCCTCGCGTGCCACCTGCCGCGCGACGTCGCTTTCGGCGCCGCGCTGCGCGAGACGCAGCAGGCGCTAGCAGCGGGGTTGCAGCATGCGCGATATCCCTTCGCACGCATGTATCGCGACTTCTGGAGTACGCGTCCTCAGCAGCGCCATCCTGCGCGCTATCCACTTTTCGATCTGGCGGTCACTGAGAGCCCGGCGATGCGTACGGCCGCGCCATCGCTGCGATTGGCCCCGCTTCCGGCGCTCGACTACGAACTTTCAGACGCTTCTCCCGGACCGGACATGGTCCTGACCCACGAAGCCCTGGCCGATGGCGGGCTGCTGCTGCAGTGGCATGTCAATGCCGCTCTGTACACTCGAGAAACAGCGAGCTACTGGTTCGACGGACTGCGCGGTTGGGCGGTGTGGTTGGTGGAGAATCGCCAAAGGTCCAACATCGCTTTGCCATCTTTATTGCCGCGCGAGGCGGCGATGCTCGAAGGCTGGGAGCAGGGCGCGCACATCTTCCGCCCATCGCTGCGCTTTCATGAGTTGTTCGAACGGGTCGCAGACACTCCCGGCCAGGCTGGCCGCCCGGCCATCATCACCGAAGCCGCCACCACCACCTACGGAGTCTTGGAGCGCGAAGCGAACGCCATCGCTCATAACCTGCTGTTGTCCGGCGTTGCGCAAGGCACGGTCGTCGGTGTTCTGACAGATCGGTCCGCTAATCTGCCCTCCGCGGTGCTCGGCATCTGGAAAGCTGGTGCGATCTATCTGCCGTTGGCCGCCGATCTGCCACCGGAACGGCTGCTCTTTATGGCGCGCGATGCCGGTGTCTCGCTACTCATTGCGCTCGATGGACTGGCGGCGCCGCCTGGCCTCCCGAACCCGTTTCGGCCCGAAGAAATGGACGCCGACTTCCGCCGCACGCATGCTCATCGCGTTCAACGGTCCGGCAGCCCCGACGATGCTGCGTACATCATCTACACCTCGGGCTCAACCGGCCGGCCCAAGGGCACGCTGATCGGCCATGACGCTTATGTCAACAGCGTGCTGGGCGTAGGCGAGACCATTGGCTTGACCCGCGATGACCGCACTTTGATGTTTGCGTCGCCGTCTTTTGACGTCTCCCTGTCGGATATCGGGCTGCCGCTAGCCTTCGGCGCAGCGCTCTGCCCGGTCCCCTACGATGTCCTCAGTTCACCGAATCGTCTCCGGGCATTCCTGGCCGAGTTGCACGTCACCGTGGCTGACATCACGCCCACCTATCTGCGGCTTTTCGACGGAGCGGAGTTGCCATCGCTGCGCATCCTGATCACCGGCGGAGAGGCGCCGTTTCCGGCGGATGTGCAAGCCTATGCCGCGCGCCACCGGTATTTCGACGCCTACGGTCCAACCGAGAACACCATCACCTGCACCATGGGTGGTCGTCCACTGCCCAATACCAGCGTGCAAATTTGCGATTCGGACGGAAATTCGATCCCTCCTGGTGTAGTCGGCGAACTGTGGCTCGGGGGCGCCAACCTAGCGCGCGGCTATGTGGGACGGCCCGAACTCACCGCAGCAGCTTTCGTGGAAACGGCGCGGGGACGACGCTATCGCTCCGGCGATCTGGGCCGCTGGCGCGGCACTGGCGAGGTCGAAATCCTCGGCCGTGCCGACGATCAAGTGAAGCTCAACGGCATTCGGGTGGAGTTAGGGGAAATCGAACACGCTCTGGCCAGTCATCCGGATATCGCGCAGGCCGTCGCGCTGGTGGACGGCGATGCCCGGCGAAGCCTCTGGGCCTTCGTGCTCGCTCTCCCGGGAAGGGAATTTCCAGCGGAAGAAAGCTGGCGCGAGTATCTGGCCAGCCGGCTGCCGGCTTACATGATTCCATCTGCTGTGATCGCCGTTCCGACGATCCCTCTCTCCAATTCCGGCAAGGTGGACAAGGCTGCGCTGAAGAAGCTGCTGGCCGAACGTTCGCCGCTGGGTGAAGAGTCTCCCCCGCAGCGAGGCCTCGAAACAGAGATCGCTCAGGTGTGGGGCGAATTGCTTGGTCAAGGTTCCATTCATCGCGACGACAATTTCTTCGCGCTCGGCGGTCACAGTCTGCTGGCCATCGCCGTGGCGCACCGCCTCGAAAAGATACTGGGCTATCCCGTCCCCGCCCGCGAGTTGTTCGCGGAACCGACGCTCGGCGGCTTCGCTCAACGCATCGGCCAACTAGGCGGTGGGGCGGGCATTCAGCCTTCCGTCTTTTCGTCGGACCGGGCGACGGAAGGCCAGCACGAATTCTGGGTCGCCGAGCAAGCCGGCCTCGACACCCGAGGCTTCAACATTGCCCTGACCATGATCGCCAGCGGCAACATCCAATCCGCATGGACGCAGCTAGTGGCGCGCCACGACGCATTGCGTACCAGCTTTTATGAAGATTCTGATGGCGTGCTGCGGCGCTCGGTCCTTCCAGAACTCCGCTCGAATTTAGAGATCTCCAAACAGCCGGACAGATCCTCTGCCATGGCGCATATCCGTGAGCGCCAGTCAGAGCCGTTCGTCATGGCGACCCCTCCGCTGTGGCGCGCCGGGTTGGTTCACGTGGCCGCTATGGACCAGCCGTTTTTCTGGCTCGCCCTGCACCATTCCGTTGGAGACGGAGTCTCGCTTGAAGTCCTGACGGAGGAGCTGGCTACCCTTCTAGAAGGGGGGACGCTGGCCCCTGTCGCTGGTCACTTCGATCAATCGGCTGGCCAGGAAGAGACCTATTTGATTGGCCCCGCCTGCAAAGATGACGCGAAATATTGGCGCAAAATACTGGAGGCGCAATCTTTCGATGAGTGGCCGCTGGACTTGCCCCGTCCTCTGAGCCATACTGCGCGGCACGCGAAAGGAGCGCACAGCTTTCGCATTCGCTTGGATGCCTCCGCTGCAACTGGTCTGCGCGATTTTGCCCAAAAAAATAATGCCAGCCTGCATGCCGTGATGCTGACCATCATGGCTCAGGAAGTGCGGCGGCGCACCGAACGAGCCGAATTCCTGTTAGGCACCGCGGCTTCCACGCGGGACTCGGCCAGCGAAGCGCGAATTGTCGGCTATTACGTCAACATGCTGCCAGTGCCGTGCCGCGTTGACCGCCGCGAATCCGTCGAACAAGCGCTGCGCGGCATGCAGCGAAACCTGGCGGAGGGATTACAACATGCGCGCTATCCGTTCGCCCGCATGTACCGCGACTTGCGCCAGGATCATGCCGCGGCGGCGCATCCGGCGCGCTATCCGCTGTTCGACTTGGCGGTGACGGAAAATCCAGGCGCCTCGAATCACGTGACCACCGACGTTCCTTACGAGCTTCGGCAGAGCGCGCCCGCGCAGGACATGGTCCTGGTGCATGAAAGCGAATCGGACGGCAGTCTGGTCCTGCAATGGTATGTCAACGCCGCTATCTATGAAAAGGAAACTGCCGAGGCGTGGATCCACTCGCTGGCCGGTTGGGCGCGTTTCCTAGCCAATGGCAAGCGTGTCCCGGACTCTCCGCTGCCCGACCTGCTTCCCGAAGAAGAAAAACTGCTGGCTGGTTGGGAGCACGGCCCCGAATTGCCGCACCCGGCGCCTAGCCTACCGGCACGCTTCGAGCATTGGGCGCGCATTCAGCCGGAATGTCCCGCCGTGATCACGGAACTTGGGGCGCAGAGTTACGCAGCGCTGAACGCCAGATCCAACGCTCTGGCGCATGCCCTGCTGGCCCACGGAGTGCGGCGCAACGAACCGATTGGTGTATTCACCGATCGCTCCATCGCCCTGCCCGAAACCGTCCTTGCCATCTGGAAGGCGGGCGGATGTTACATGCCACTGGTCAGAGATCTGCCTGCCGACCGTCTGGCTTTTATGGCGCGCGACGCTGGTATTCGGGTGCTGGTGGTGCTGGACGGGTATGAGCCGCCTGCACCTCTGGTCGAGACGGGCTGCCAGGTTTTCCGGCCGGAAAGTCTCTCGGAAGCATTCCTCCGCAGCCACGCGCAACAACCCGAAATCGCGGACGGTGTCGGAGGTTCGGACCTTGCCTGCATTATCTATACTTCAGGGTCTACGGGTGTTCCTAAAGGCGTCATGCTGCACCACCAGGGACTGGTCAATCTCGGCGTGGGTATGGACGCCACCCTCGATATCCGCCCAGACGACCGAGCGCTGTTAATCGCGTCGCCCTCTTTCGACGCATGGATTGCCGATCTGGCCATGGCATGGACGGCCGGAGCTGCGCTGGTTCCCATTCTGCGCGGCGAGATGGACGACATCCTCGGGCTGCGCGACAAGATGGTCCGGCTGGGAGTCAGCATCGCGGCTATGACGCCGTCGTATCTCCGCCTTTTCGAGCAGGCGGATTTTCCCGGCCTGCGCCTGCTGATCACAGTGGGCGAGCCGCCCCATCGTGGCGATGCTCTGCACTATGCTTCGCGATTGCGCTACTTCAACGGCTACGGCCCGACCGAGAACACGGTGGCCGTCAGCTACGGGAAGATAACGGCCCAAGCGCAACGGCTGACGGCGGGCAAGCCGTTGGCCAACACGTCAGTTCATATCCGCAATAGCGAAGGCGAGCCAGTTCCCCCCGGCGCGACGGGGCTGATCTGGCTGGGCGGCATGGGGCTCGCCACGGGGTATCTGAACCGTCCCGACCTCACCGCCGCCAGCTTCCTGGAAACAACCCAGGGTCGGCTCTATTCGACCGGCGATCTCGGACGTTGGACTCGCACTGGCGAACTGGAGATCCTGGGCCGCTCCGACGGGCAAGTGAAACTGCGCGGGCAGCGGGTGGAACTCGGCGAAATCGAGCATCGGCTCGGCATGCACCCGAGCGTGCTGCAAGCGGTCGCCGTGGTGGAAGCCCAAACGCTATGGGCCTTTGTCAGCCTTCATTCCGGGGCGCCCGAGCCCACCCAGGCCGAATGGCGCGATCACCTGTCCATCGCTCTACCCTCTTACATGCTGCCTGCGGCCGTGCTCCACGTGCCGGCCATCCCTGTGAATACTTCCGGAAAGGTGGATCAGGCGGCCCTGTTGCGCACGGTTCCTCAGTCGGAAGGGGAGCCCGCGCGGGAGGGCATGGAGCAGCGCGTTGCGCGGGTGTGGGCGGAGCGCCTCAATCACTCTTCCATCGGCCGCGACGACAACTTTTTCGACCTCGGCGGCAACAGCCTGCAAGCCATCTCCGTGGTCAATTATCTTCGGAGGACGTTGCAATGCACGATCAACGATCTTTATGAACATCCCCGGCTGGCGGATTTCGCTCGCGTGTGCCAGCCGCGGCCTGAGCATCTGCGGACGGTGATCCAATCCGCCCGCAAACATTGGCAAGGCTACCAGAGCGGCCTTGCCGACTACGAGCGCGAGCGCGACGCGGTCCTGACTGCAGCTCATCGCGACTATGAGACGCGGAACCAAGCTTATCGGAAGGACGCTAGGGCGGGGCGCCGAGATTATGGACGAGTTCTACTGACGGGCGCAACCGGTTATCTGGGCAGCTATCTTCTGCGCGAGCTTCTGGCCGATCGGGACCGCCAAGTCAGCGTGCTGGTGCGCGGCAGCGACGACCAAATCGCCCGCGCACGCTTGGGTCAGGTATTGTGCCACTACTTTGGACCGGAGAAAGGCGCTGCTTTGCGAGACGATCCTCGCCTGACGGTACTGGCAGGCGATTTGCGCCGGGACGATCTCGGACTGTCGCCACGGGCCCACGATCAGTTGGCGAGCAACTTCCAGGCAATCTTCCACGCCGCGGCCAATGTGAAACATTTCGGCCATTATTGGGAATTCCATGCCGATAACGTGACCGCTACCGGCCGACTGCTGAAGCTGGCTGCACACCGCGCCGCGAACCCCGCCGATTTTCATTTTGTTTCGACGCTGTCGGCGTGCGGAAAAGCTCCCGAAGACGGCTTCCGCCTCTTCACGGAATACGACTCCGCGCCCGACGGATTGGATGAGAATTACTATGTCCGGAGCAAGCAGGAGGCCGAGCGGATGGTGGTTGCCGCCCGCGGCGAACTCGCTAATGCCTGCATCCACCGCGTCGGCAGTTTGGTATTTGCGGCGGAAGGTGGCCCGCTTCAATTCAACATCACGGAAAACGCTTTCTTTCGTCTGCTGGCGGCTTTGATGCGTTTGGGAGTGGCGCCCGACGATTCCCATCTGTGGCTTTGCCATGTGGACGTGGTGGCGCGTGCGCTGGTGGTGCTGGCTGGCGCGGCTGATTTAAACAACGAAACTCATCATCTGGAAAATGCGCGAAGGGATACGCTAGTCGGGTTCGTCACCGGCACTGAGGGTGTCCGCGCCTGCCGTTTCGATGCCTTTCTGGAGCGCCTCGAAGCGGCGGTGAACGAACCCGAGATGGATGCGGCGCTGACAGAAACTCTGGAAAAGTTCGGGCTGTATCGCGGCCTCGCGCCGCAAGCGCGGGCGCGCCGTCTGGAGATCGTCTCTGGGCGAACCCAGATGCTGCTGGCCAGGTTGGGGCTTGTGTGGCCTCCAGTTCCGGCAGCGGGGCAAGCGGAAATGTTGCGTCAGGCGGCCCAGCTTTTCTCAGAGCCGTCATTCACGAACGCGGCGTCGGGAGGGACCATCTAGTGTTGTGTTCCTAAAATTTATTGAAGAATTCACAAAGTGGGGCGGTCCCTCTGGACCGCGGCCGATGCCCCCGTGGGCCTCTGTTTCTTGTGCGATGAGAGGGCCGGACCAGGGGGTCCGGCNNGGACGAGGGCGTCCGCCCCACGTTACGTCATGAACAAATTGAAGCGGTTCGGCATTTTTTCTTTCCTGCAGCGTGAAACGCACGCTCTCGACCGGAAACTGCTGGTACTCACCGTAACTTCCGGCATTGCCAATGCGATGAATCTGGCGGTGATCAATGCCGCCGTCGACGCCCTGAAGACTGGCGGACCGTCCTGGCGGCTCTTTGTGAGCTTCGGCCTATCCATCGCGCTGTTCGTTTATTCGCTGCGCTACATTCTCTATGAATCCACCCGGATTACCGAGGCCGCCATTTGCAGCGTGCGGTTGCGGCTGGCCGACAAGATCCGCCGCTCCGACCTGCTGACGCTGGAATCCATCGGCGAGGCCGACATCCACTCCCGGATCAGCCGGGACACGGCAGCCATCTCACAGGCGGCGCGGCCGCTGTTCGCCGCCGCTCAAGGCGCAATCATGATCGTCTGCATCGTGGCCTATATGGCCTTTGTGTCGCCGGTGGCAATGCTGCTTTGCGTCATCCTGATCGCGGCCGGCGCCGGCAAATATTTCAAGGATCGCGCCGCCTATGACCAGGGCTTGCAGGACGCATCGAAACAGGAAGACGAACTGTTCGAATCCCTCGACGGCTTACTGAAAGGGTTCAAGGAACTCCGCATCAACAAACTGAAAAGCGACGACGTGTTCGAGGAATTCCAATCTACTGCCACGCGTGTTCGCGACGTGCGCGGGCGTGTAATGATTCTGTTCTCGAACAATATTATATTTATTGAAATGTTTTTCGTTCTCTTATTGGGGGCTGTTGCCTTTGTGCTGCCCGTAATAGCGACATCATTTGTGGGAACGGCCACAAAGATTGTCGCTGCTATCCTGTTCTTTTTCGGGCCGCTGACCAATGTGGTTGTCATGATCCCCTTGCTTTCGCAAGTGAACGTCACGGTGGAAAACCTGCGGCGCCTGGAAGCGATGCTGGACGGGGCGCTAGCGAAATCCAACGGACAGGAAGCATCACCCCTGGTTGACATGAGTTCCTTCCACGCTATCCGGTTCGAGGGAGTCTCGTTCACCTATCGGGACCCGGAGGGCAATGCCACGTTTCAGGCCGGTCCCATCGACGGCGAAGTCCGGCGGGGCGAAATCCTGTTTCTGGTCGGGGGCAATGGCAGCGGCAAGACAACATTCCTGAAACTTTTCACGGCCCTGTACTGGCCGGCGGAGGGGGCCATCCGCGTGGATGACGTAGCGATCGGGCCAGCCAACATACAGTCCTACCGCAACCTGTTTTCGGCCATCTTCTCAGACTTCCACCTGTTCGACAAACTGCACGGCCTGAGCGATGCGGCGCCGGAACGCGTCAACGCCTTGCTCGAATTGATGGAAATATCCGACAAGACGGCATTTCGCAACGGTCGGTTCACCAATACGCATCTCTCTACCGGCCAGCGCAAACGTCTGGCCCTGATCGTGTCGTATCTTGAGGACAAACCCGTGTATGTTTTCGACGAAGTGGCGGCCGATCAGGACCCGCATTTTCGCCGCTATTTCTACGAAACGATGCTGCCGGAACTGAAAAAGACCGGAAAAACGGTGGTGGTGGTGTCGCACGACGACCGCTATTTCCACGTCGGTGACCGCGTGCTCGAGATGGATTACGGCAAGTTAATCGACCTTCCGCAACGGCGATGAAAGCAGTCCAGGAAAGCGCACGTCTGTTAAGATTATTACGCGCACCTCTCGCTTGCGGATGCAGCCGTTTTCCTGAAAGAATTATTGCAACCCAACGCGGCCGGTCATCGTAATCAGATACGTGAGGGCAACTCGCTGTAGCTTGGCCTCGATCGCATTGGTCTTGAGCGGAGTCGGTTCAGGGGCCGCAGCGATTCGCTTCGAAGATTTCGCTTCAGTCCAGGAGCTCACCTTGGTTGGTGATGCCGTGGTGACTGGCAACACGTTGCGGCTCACGCCTGCCAAGGGCAATCGATCGGGCGCCGCTTGGTTCCACGAGAAACAGCCCGTGGGATCCGGTTTCGAGACCACGTTCCAATTCCAATTGACGCATCCAGGCGGACTCGGACACGGCGCCGACGGGTTCGCTTTCGTTCTACAGAATTCGGGGCCCGAGGCATTGGGAGGACGTGGTTCCGCTGGCGGCTTTGCGGTTACCGACCCGGATTTCCGCCACAGGGAAGCGGCCATCCCATGGAGTATCGCGGTCTTCTTCGATACATACAGGAACAAGGATGAAGGCGATCCTTCTAACAACTACATCGCGTTCTGTACGTATGGCAGACCCAGCGAAGAGCGCTGGCCGGCGCCACGCCTGGCGTTCACGCCGAATTTGCCGGTTCGGTTGAAGGACCAGAAGGTGCACGCGGCCCGCATACTGTTTCAGCCGCCGGTTCTTTCGGTCTTTCTAGATGACTCTTCGGCTCCCGTGCTGCAATCGGTTGTGGATCTTTCGATCGTGGTGGATGGAAACGGCGGAGCCTGGGTCGGATTTACGGCTTCAACCGGTGGCGGGTACGAGAATCACGATATCCTCAACTGGTCTCTCACGGCGACGGGCGTTTCCTCCAGCATGTCCGTGGTCTCTTCTGCGATCACGTTTCACACGTCCGCGTGTCTCGCCGGTCGCAACCTGTGCACGCCCGAGAGCGCCGTCGTCGAGCACAGCGGAGCAGGCTACCATGTCATTCTGCCCGGCAATTTGGAATGGGGCGCTAGCATTCCTAATCCGCCCGGTAGAACGGTAGTGGTGACAAACGCTCACGGCATTGTTTGTTGGGACCTCACCGCGCAAGGCTCGGACGGATGCAGCGGGCCCGCAGGCAATGCTACAACCGTTGGCTCTGGGTTCCTGGCCGCTGACACGCCGGCCGGGGCCTTGCTGATGAGGACCCATGATGGACAGGTCTGGTTTTCCGTGAATGGGCGTAGTGGCGTTGAGTTCAAGAACAATCAGGGCTTTTACGAATTCGATTTGGAAATCAAATAGCTGCTTCCGATCGGCAGTGAAATATAGACTGGCACCAGCAACGTCCATATCGCGGGTTCCACGACCGGCAGCAGGACTGAGAGTTCGGTCAGGGTCGGCGCGAGCGTTGGGCCAGATAGTGTTGATCGAGCGCCTGCCGGACCAGCGTTTTGATAACAGCTTGGCGGCTCACATTGAGGTCCTTAGCAGCTTTGTCCAGTTCCTCTAACATGCTCGCAGTAACGTCTACGTTGACCCGTTGAATTGGCTGAACCATCCGGCCTTGGCCCTTGAAAAAATGCGAGACGTCTTTACCTTGATCGGCCAACCGGGCAATCGCTTCAGCAGAAACCGGTCTGGCAGTTTTACGAGTTTTCTTCACGCAATCGTATCTCCTCCTTCGCACCGGAACATCCGGCCGCTGATCGAGCCAATAAGGTCGAGAGAACAACTCCTGCACCTCTTCGAAACCGGTGCCGCGCCGTGGATTCGCTCTGAGGCGCTTTTCGAAGATCGAAGCTAAACCGCATCTGATATGACTGTTATACCGCTATGGCCCGTTCGCCGCCGTCCGCGTTCATGTTGCTGAGCGCCCTCCGGCTGCGGATGACGCTTCAGTTCGCAACCCAACGAATTCTACGATCAGCCGGGAGTTGGCTTCTGTCCTCCGATGTGGCCGGCAGCTCGCGTGAAGCAACTGGACACGCGATAATAGTTTCGTGGTTCCAACCGGCTACGTCAATCAGGCTCAGCTTGGCGAGATCATCTCCCAGGCTGCCCAGCATCTGGGGCCGGAGGTCGTGCACGTCGCGTACAGCCTGGGACCGGACTCGACCGGCGAACCGTCGCTCTTCTTCCGCATCCTGCTGGCCGATGTGTATATCCGCGAGGAGACTATCGCGGACTTAAGGGGCCGGATCTCCGCAGCCCTTTTCGACGCCACACGCCCCATCGAAAACTGGGGCTTGCGGCCATATTTTAATTTCAGGAGCAAGTCCGAACAGGACCGCCGCCGTGATCCTGATTGGGTATAGATGGCGTATCACGATGACCTGCTGGCGCAGGCACTACAGCTTATACGCGTCACCCCACCGAGCCAACTGACCCTGCGTCGCGCGGTGTCCGCCGCGTACTACGCAGTTTTCCACTATTTGATCGCGGAAGCCACATCCAACTGGAACAACATCCCGTTGCGGACAGCTCTCGGAAGAGCCTATGACCACGGCACCATGAAGACCGCCTCCAATCGAATACTAAATCCAAAAGATTTTCCTTACACCGGCGAGGACCCGGTGGTCGTCATCAACCTTCGATTCGTTGCCCAAACCTTCAGTCAGCTTCAGGAAAACCGGCACTTCGCGGACTACAATCTCACGAAGGATCTTGATCCCGTGGAAGCGTTAACACAGGTAAAGTCAGCGGAGAAAATCTTCAATACCTTGCCGACCATACGAGGAGAGCAAATCTCCCAAGCCTGCCTTGTATCCCTGCTTGTGAAACGCGTCTAAAGGCTGAACGACGTGCAGTCGCCAAACCGGACAAATGGTCGAACGCTCTCAGAGATCCCCGGACACGGCGATCTGAAAAGTGTCTGGCTACCCCTCTTAAGTGAACCGTATTGCACCTAAGCCTTAGCTGACTGCTGCCCGGCACGGCGCGGATCGGGCAGCGCGCGCCGGGGTTCCGTGGAAGGGAAAATCGTGCTCACCAATGGCTTATTCTGGGCGGCGGCCAAGCGTACCTATGCAACCTTTTGAGATTCGGCGTCAGCAGCAGTAGAACACGCAAGTCGACAGGCAGCGCAAGGCTGGCCACACGGTGGGCAAGTGTTCGGCTTCGTAATCGTGTAATTCAGCCGCTGCACCTGCGTCGGCTGACTCGCCAATCGGAGAGAACCACTCGGACGCGTCGCCAAACCGTACTTTGTCTGCCCCTAAAGGAGGAAAACGGGAACTTTGCCTTGTGCGCATATGGAGCGTGGGCGAGTCTGTTCTGGTTCGAGTATTGCGGGGCTCGTCGGACGCTGGCATCCGATTCGATGACCTTTGCGCGCTTCTTCGACGGCTCGGCTTCGCGGAGCGGATCAGAGGCAGCCACCACATTTTCAATCGAGCGAAGCCGTATCAGGTCAAACAAGTACGCCGAGTTCTGGTTCAATATAAACTGGCAGAAGAGGGGCAATGACGAAATACGAAGTCATCCTGTATTGGAGCAGCGAAGATGATGCGTTCATCGCCGAAGTGCCGGAGTTGGCTGGCTGCACGGCAGATGGCGCCACACGCCAGGAAGCTCTCGCCAACGTCGAGGTGATTATCGCCGAATGGATGGAAACGGCCCGGGACCTGGGGCGTTCCATTCCCGAGCCGAAGGGGCGACTCTTGTTCGCGTGAGCCTTAAGTGACCATTTTTTCGCTAAGCCGTAGCTGACTGCTGCCCGGCATGGCGCGGATCGGGCAGCGCGTGACGGTCCAGCTTGCCGCTCGAGGTGGTGGGGAGCGAGCCTATCAGGACGATGCTCGCTGGCAACATATAGGCGGGTAGAGCTGCGGCGGCCAGGGTGCGCAGTTCGTCGATGGATGGCGGAGCCTCGGGCTGCACCGGAACCAGCCAGGCGGCCAGGTTTTGTGCGCCGGCCGAGTCGAGCCAGGCGGTGACGGCCGCTTCGCGGACCAGTCCCGTGCCAGTGAAGAATGCCTCCACGTCGGCGGGTTCCACGCGGTAACCCCGGATCGTGATTTGAAAATCGCACCGCCCCAGGTGCAGCAGACAGCCATCGGGCAGCAGCCTGCCCAATTCACCAGTGCGGAACAGACGCCGGTCGCCGCCTTCCGGGTCAGGCAGAAACGCCGCTCGAGTCAGCTCGGGACGGCTCCAATAGCCGCGGGAAAGATACCGGCTCCGCACGACGATTTCACCGGGACTGCCCGCGGCCACCGGGTTCCCGTCGTTGTCCAAGAGCAGCAACTCGACATCTTCCGCGGCGTAGCCTGCCGGAACGGTGGTCCCCTGAATTCGAGTGCCCGCGTCCACCAGGAACTGGCAGACGGGACTGATCTCCGAACCGCCCAGGTTCACGATCATGCGCCACGCCTCGGAAAAATGCCGATGGAAGAGATCGACGTCGCCGGCGTAGACCGTTTCGCTGCCCAGTTCGATCAGCCGCATTGCGGGGAATCGGTCGTCGAGCGAGAGCAGGCGGCAAAAGTTCCGGAACATGGTGGCCACCGCGAAGAATACCGTGATCTGATTTTGCCGCAGCCAGGCGGCCAGGGTTGTGATGTCCCCGCGGTGTACGTCGAAAGTAAACAGCGCCGCTCCATTGAGGAGGGAGCAATAAATATCTCGAACGGCGCCGGCAAAGCTTGGCGGCGAGAGCAACGCCAAACGGTCCGCTGACGATATCTGACCGCTGTTGGTGTAGACCATGGTCAGATGCAGCACGTAGCGATGATCGTGCATCACCCCCTTGGGTTTTCCGGTGGAACCTGAAGTGTAGAGCACGTACGCCAGCGTGTCAGCGGAGATTTCAAGGCCCGGATTCTCTTCGGAAATACCCGGCTCCAGTGCGTTTAAGTTAAGCAACGGCGCGGTGCACAGCGTCTCAGCCTGTTCCATCCGTGGGTTATCGGCAATCAGCAGAGCCGGCCGGATTTCCGCGAGGATCGCCGCCATCCTCTCCATGGGCTGCGAGGCGTCGAGTGAGACATAGAACTTCCCGGCCTTCAGTACTCCCAGCATGGCGGCTACAACGGGGACGCCAGTTCCAAGCAGCAGCGCAACAGGCTCCGGCGCCGGCCCACGGACCGTCAGTATGGCGCGCGCGATGCGATTGGCCAATCGGTTGAGGTCGCGATAGGTGAGCGCGGTTTCGGGATCCTGAATGGCGACCCGGTCCGGATACAGGCGCGCCTGCTGCTCGAACCGGGCCGGGATGGATTGCTCGATGGTCACGCCCGGCAAAGTGCTTCCTCCATTGGGTCGACGATCCTCACGCGGGAAAGAAAGGCGGCGACCGCGAGGCTGCCGTGGAGTCGCAGGAGGTCGATCAAGAGCGGGAGTTCCGTACATCCAGCCAGAACGCAATCATAGTCCCACCTGCTTTCGAGAATGGTTTCGAAGAACTCGTTGCCAAGGTCCACGGCCCCTCGGTCGTCGAGCGCCTTCACGCCTTCGAAGATGGCGCGCATCAAAAGACGGCTCAGCGTGGGCGATGGCTCGTCAAACGCTATGCCGGCATCACGGAAGGGTGCCGAAAACACCTGACCTACGCGGGCTCCCTCCGCTGTTAGCACCAGCGTCTTTCGCGAGGGCTGCGATTGGAGTGCATGCAGGGTTGAATCCACCAAGGAGATCATCTGCACTTCGCACTCCCGGAGCTCGTCTTCCAACAGCCGCCAGAAATAATGAGCGGAATTGCAGGCTATGATGCAGCGGGCGGTCTGACTGGGGGAACCAGCGACACCTACGGCAAGCCTCACGGCGGCGGCCAACTGCGAAGCCACTTCGCTGGACAATCGAGTTCGCTGGCCGTCCTCGTGTAAGATGATCGTGGAGCGGTCAGGCACGGAGCAGGCCTGAAAGAGCACCACGGCGCGGGAATCCCGGAAGCGCGAGCAGGCGCGGCGGAAAGCCATGGCGCCAGCCAGCGGACCCATGCCTCCTACGATCGCCAGAGGCGGCTGCAGGGGCCGCGCCGGAAAAAAGCAAAACACTTCTTCCAGCTGGTCCTGGTCGGTGACGGTCCCCCCGTTCCGGCGTCTGCGCAACGCGTTCTCGCGCAACGCCGCTTCATAGCCTGCCATAGCATCGGCCGCAGCCGCGTATTCGAAGAATCGCCGCACTGGCGCCGGAATTTGCGAGGGCGCCATGGCGGATTGTGAAGCGGACATTTAAGCGTGTACACCGCTGGCCGCCAGGGGCTTCGCTCGACCGCAGGCGAGTTCGGTCCGCATCATCTCCGTCAATTTCCGCATTACTGGAGCGAGGTTTCCTAGATATGTGCGGAAAACGGAAGAGGCCCGCTCAGCGTCGAATTGTGTTTTAGCGGCGGCCAGGTAACGATCGAGCGCTTCCACTACTACCAGAAAGTGATCGGCCTCGGTATCGTCCTCCACATGGGCGGCGATGTAGGTGATGGCTTTGCGGCGTTCTTGCGGGGTGAGGCGAGTGTGTTGCTGGAAATAGGCGTCCGCCGACGGTTGAGCGATTGAATACTCGCCATGATTGTAAATTTCCGAGAACATGTTGGTCAGCAATCCATCGGCGATGGGTTCCACTACCATGTTGCGGTAGCACCATCGGCTGAAACGATGGGCCTCCGGGAGACGGAATCTCCGTAGCGTCCAAAGGTCGCCGCCGGTGAGAGCCTCCGCAAAATCGTCGTAGAGCTCCGCGTGTGTGGCGCCATCGAAGTCCAGGCCGAGATCCTCGTAACTGGTGGCTGCATTCCGCGCCGCGGCAAGGTATAGGTTGGACCGGTCCGGGTCTTCCGCACCGCCGGCGGATCTTTGCAGGCGGCAGGAAAGCCCATAGATCCCGAGCATCTTGAGGTGCGTCGCCTTCCAGGAACCAGCGAACGTACACAGCAGGTCGCGCGACCATGCCGATGAAGGGAGCATGCGGAAGAACTCTTCGATGCTTTCTACCGCGGTCTGCTCTGCGGAGAAAGCGCTCCGCAGCGTGTTACGGAGCTCCACGCGAGGGACCAGAGAGATTATAGGGTCGACGACGGAAGTTAGGGAAGTATCACTATGCATTGCGATAGGAGTGGCTTCAGGGCCAGGATATTCTCACTGAAATGTTGCCTTACTGCCTGCCTGAATGACATTCTTCGTTAATGAAAGCGCCGCCGAGAAGCGGCCTCGCGCCCGTTGCCGGAAAAAATACGTCGGATACCAGTGCTCCAGTGCTGGTCTTGGCCGATCCGCCAAGGCGGGGTTCGAATCTCTTGTCGGATAGATAACAGGTGGCGCTGGGTGTATTATTCGGTCAACGAACGCTGGCTTGCCTTTCGAAGAGCGGCGCGTTGGCTTTCAGAATACTTGAGGTGCAACCGCAATAGTTTGTAACGCCTTGTCACGCCGGCGCACGATTCATAGTGCGCCAGTTTGCTCCAAACCGGTAATCTGATGGTTTTCTATTGACGGGGCCCGCGAAAGGTGGTATAAAAACGTCATTCTGTATCTTTTCTGGAGGGGAAATGTCTCCCGCCATGGCACGTACCGCTGTTCGGCTTTTAGAAACCCATCGAGCTGATCAGCGTTTACACCAAAGGTATCCGATCACACTGAAAGTTGAATACAAGTTGCTGAAAAAGGGGCGAGTTGATCGTCTTGGAACCGGCCTTACAATGAATATCAGCAGCGGCGGAATCTTTTTTGAAACCGGCGACACTCTGCCGGTGAAAAGCCGAGTGGAGTTAGCCATGGATTGGCCCTGCTTATTGGAAGGTGTGTGTGCCCTGAAGCTGGTAATGCGGGGGCGCATCGTTCGTAAAGATACTACAGGAGTTGCGGTTCAGATCGCGAGTCATGAGTTCCGCACGGCGGGCCTTCGGTCCCTGAGCCGTCCCACGGCATAAAGCGGGCTTCGGCGAGCGGGCTACCGGTACATCCGCCAAGTGCTTTCAGGTCCAGGTGTCTTCGCAGTCTTCCTCCAGTTCCTTCCAATACCGTTCGACGGCGGCGCGGACCAATTGCGCCCGCGAGCGAACACCGGTCTTGCGAAAAAGCTGCTGGAGGAACGCTTTGATGAGTGATTCCGATACACCCAATTTATGCGCAATTTCTTTGTTGGTCCGGCCACTGAAAACGCCGCAGAGCACCTGGCGCTCGCGCGGTGTGAGGGGATGCCCCGCTTCCGGATAGCCGTTCTGTTCGGTGCGGACGATACTGGTGGCCCCTCCCTCGAGCTGGTCCGTACCCCGCATGATCTCGCGGATCTTCTCGATCAGGAGCTGGGGACGCTCATGCTTTAAGAAAATTCCCGCGCACCCCCGTTGCAGCAGCCGGCCAGCCTCGAGCTTGCTGACACCCGCCGTTACAACCAGCACTTTGCCCGAAAATCCTTCCGCTCGCGCCAAGTTCAGAAACGCCCCGCCTTGCTCGAAGCCAAGATTGATATCCAGGAGCACAACATCCACTGGCCTCGACTTCACAATCTCCAACCCCTCGCCGACAGTGGCGCCTTCTCCGATGATTTCGATATCGGTCTGGGCCGCCAGCAGGCGTGCAATCGCTTCACGAAACAAGGCGTGATCGTCGATCAGCACGATCTTCGTCGCGTCAGGCACTGGCACTTTCCTGAGCCATTACGGTGGGAAGCTCAACTACAAAGCAACACTCCCCGGGCTGTTGCGTATGTTGCAGCTCGCCGCCGAAGGTCCGTATAATCGCTCTCGATATGAACAAACCGAAACCAGTCGACGAAGCTCCGGACTGCAAGGGCTGGAACATTCGATCCGCGGCCGAGATGCCGGGCCCATTGTCGGTAAAACGGATGATAACCGACTCGCCTGTCAACCGATCCGCACTAATGCGGAGTTGTCCTTCCGGCCTGCCTTTCAGCGCTCTGCAACTGTTTTGAGCCAGATTGATGAACACCTGCAGCAGACCCGAATGGTCCGCCCGCACATGGGGCAGGGAAGCGCCGATTCCCCAATCGAGACCAGCCCCAGCTTCGTCGAAAGTTGGCGAGATGATGGTGCGCAGCTCCTGAAGCAGTTCGGCCACATCGACGCCTTCCAAAACCTCTTCACTATCGTCCTCAAGATCCTGGGACGAGAGCTTCAAAACACTTTCTATCACGCTGCCAAGAGCGCCAAAGTCCGCGCTATCCCGCACGCCGGCACAGTTGTTGAGGTTCTGGTAAAGAACGGACGCCGCAGCCGCCAGATTGCGTATTTCATGCGAAACGGCGCCTGCAATGATTCGTGAACTGCTCAGAAGCTGCCGAAGACCGCTCTCTTCGCGGTCGCGGAGTTGCTCGGTCACATCGGATATGATCGCCGCCAGGCGTGGACCGGAGCGGCCCACATACAGGGAGACCCAGATATGTGCATAGAATGTCTCGCCATTGCGCAGATGCCCGCTGGCCTCCACCACCGTACGCATCACACGAATTGTCGGCTTCGATCGCAGGAGCTTGGCGAGTAGTGGAATGTAAGTTTCGATAGATTCGCCTTCCGGAGACCCCTGCGCAAATCCCAACAGCCGCCGAGCCGCTTCATTCGTCCTGGCGATCTTACCTTCCGAATCTACCGTGAGAACGGCAGCGGGACTGCTCTCCACCAAAGCGCGCGCTTCGCCCTCGGCGTCCGAACGAGCCATTGCTTCCTCTCGCATTCTGCGCATGATCCTGCCGTTTCGAACCAGCTCGCCGGCAAACAGCGCCGCTCCCGTAAATGCAACCAGGCTCAAGCTGATCCGCACGGGCGCACTTTGGTCGAACGCAAAGGGTCCGAAGATCTCGCGCTCCAATACCAGAGCGATCGCCAGCAGGAAGATCATCCATCGCGGTACGAAAGCCGCGGCAACCAGCAGTGGAAGAAAGAAGAGAGATGCAAGCGAGACCTTGGGGCCGAGCAATCGTTCGCAAATCGTCAGTCCGGCAACCGCGACGGCGCAAAACGACAGGACTATCAGGCGGGTTCGGGGCGAGACTGGGTCGGTGAGGTCGACTGACATCGCTGCCATTCGATGATAACTCTTGACCAACCGCCGCGGAAGTTTTACTTTTCCACGGCTATTCTAGGCAAGAGGAACCGTTGGGATTAGATGCGAAGAATCTAGGAGCACTCTCTTCGCGCAACGCCGGCGGCTTCGACGTCCTTCACCACCCTGCGCACACATCCCAGCCACTCCTTCTCGGAAACTGGCCCCCAACCCGAAGGGCGTTCCAACGTGGCGTGGGCGTGCACCGCGGTGCGGACGCGAGTATCGCTGTTGCGAATGGCGATGATCTTGACGGGCCGTTCGGAACTCAGGGATTGTATCAACTCCGAGACACCCGCCAACTCTGGATTCACCACAATGACATCGATTTTCAAATTCAAATCGCGGGCGAGAGAATCAGTCTGCCCGGAATTCAAAGCGGGCACGACTTGACAGCCTGCCTGACTAAACATCTGGCCCAACCACCAGACAAAGCCCAGGTCCTCATCAACGATGAGGACAACTGGGGCACGTGAAGGTTCCGACACGCGCCATGCTCCCCAGGTTGTCGCCGGAGGAAAAACCTCGCGATGAGGGAGCGCCCGCAGTTTGGAGTTCATAGTTTTGAGTAGTAGCCGATGCCACAATTCGCTTGCTGTCCCGAGTTAGTCATTCGCATGAGAAATTGGGAGCGAAGCCTAGTAAAACATGTCGGTTATAAGGTTGCAACCTATCTTTCGTACAGGTGGATACTGCGAGTTAGGGGTAGAACCAAGGCGTAGCCGGCACCTTTCAGTGAAATTTCCAGGTGCGGTAACAAATGTTACAGGCGTGAGATTATCCGCCATAAATCTAGCTTACAGTTCCATTCCAGAGAGGACCGAAGTTCGCGACTGTCTTCCTGGATTCACATCTGTCACCCACAATTTCCATTTCCAAACTGACCATCCAATGCTACACTGCTGTTAACATATTTGTAATCAAAGAGACACATGATTGAAATATTTAGTCGAGTTCTAAGGTAGAGACCTGAGTCTGACGTTCCCCAATCAGCGGACGATGGTCCGGGAGGTTTGGATGGCGCCGAACCCAACGAAACAAAAGAGGTCGGTGAAGTTCGCGGTAGGAATCCTCGGTTGTTGCGTTTTCGGGCCACCGGCCTCGATGGCGCAAGACGCGGAATGGGGGCAATTGCTTGCCCAAGGCCAACAACTCCAAGCCCAAGGGCGATATGCCGAGGCTGCTTCCTCCTTTCAATCCGCACTTGATCTTGCTAGCGCGTCTTCACAACCGTTGGAGACGGCGCAGAGCCTGTATCAACTGGCGCTGGTGAAGCAGGTTCTCGGCGACTATTCCTCGGCGGGCGCGCTATACGAGAAAGCCACGGCCCTGTGCGAGCAGCACCCAGCGCCCAGATTGATGGGAGCAATCCTTCTGAACAACGCTCGTTTGTACGGAGTGGAAGGCAAGTTTGAAGAGGCAGCGGTCCTGGCGGGAAAATCGCTGGAGATCCATCAGACGCAGCTCGGGCCAAACCATCCGAGCGTGGCCGACACGCTGGACGCGGTGGGCTGGATTCAACTTCGGCTAGGCCATTATCAGCAAGCGGAGTCGGCTTACGTGCAGTCCCTCGCGATTCGGGAGAAGGCGAAAACTCCGGACCAATTGGGAGTGGCCGCAACTCTGAACGATCTGGGCTTCCTGCAGTATTCGCTGGGGCATTACCTAGAAGCAGAAGTATCGTACCGGCGGGCGCTGGCGTTACGGCGTGCGGGTCTTGGATCGAACCATCCCGATCTGGCCGATAGCATGCTGCGGCTGGCCGAGTTGTATCGAGTGAAGCATCAGTTCAGCAAGGCCGAACAACTTTTCGAAGGGACGATTCCCATGCTTCAAGCGGCGCTCGGTCCCGAACATCCCCGTGTGGCGAATGCGAGCAACAACTTGGGAGTGCTGTACTGCGACGAAGGCCGGCTGGAGGAAGCCCGGCCGCTGTTCGACCGTGCCCTCGATATTTATGAGAAGGCTTTTGGCAAGGACCATTATCAATTGGCTGGCGTACTGAGCAATCTGGCGCTCATCGAGACAAATCAACACGCCTATCAGAACGCCGAGAGTGCATACTTACGTGCGCTGGCAATTGAAGAGAAGACGGTTGGGCCCGATCATCCCGAAGTGGCGGCCATGCTGAACAACCTGGCCCAGATCTATCGCTTCGAAAGCCGCTACGCGGACGCCGAAAAGGCATATCTCCGGGCCATTGGCATCTGGGAGCAATCCGTCGGGGCAGCGCATCCCGATTTGGCCGGATGCCTGTTGAACTATGCCGCGCTGCTGCGAAAGGTCCATCGTAAGAAGGAAGCCGCTGAGATGGAAGCGCGGGCGAAACAGGTGCTGGCGGCACACGGGCAGAACTATTCGGCCGCGACGCTGGTAGATTGGCACGAACTGCAGCGGCATTAATCAGAAGGCGGCAGGAGGCAGGAGGCAGAGGGCAGCCCCGCATGTGAGTAAGGGTACTGTAGACACTCTACAGAATATATGGTAGACTGCCTACACAATGAGCCCCAAGCCGCCCACGCGCGTTGAACTACTGCAAGGCACGCTCGATCTCCTGATCCTTCGCACATTGCTGGCCGGTCCGAGCCACGGCCACGCCATCGCTAAACACATTCAGCGGACTTCGGAGGAATTGCTCCAAGTAGAGACCGGCTCTCTCTATCCGGCGCTCCACCGCCTGGAGGCGCAAGGTTGGATCGCGGCTTCCTGGGAGCTATCGGATAAAGGCAAGCGAGCCAAGTATTATCGCCTCACGCCTCGCGGGCGGAAACAGCTCGCCAGCGAGCAATCGAAATGGCAGGCGTTCGCCCGCGCCATGGGACTGGTCTTGAAGCCAGCCGATCAGGAGGCCGAATGAACGCGTTCTTTCGCAAGTTGAGTTGGTTGGGACGGCGTCCGAGCAAAGAAGATGAGCTACACGCGGAACTTCAGTTTCACCTCGACGAGGAAGCTGAGGAGCGTCAGGCACAAGGGCTGGCGAACGAAGAAGCGCGACGGGCCGCACGCCGCGATTTGGGAAACGTAACGTTGGTGCAGGAGAATACGCGCGCAACGTGGGGATGGACGCTGCTCGAGCAGCTTGGCCAAGACTTGCGCTACGCCTTTCGGACCATGGCCGCAAACCGGCTGTTCACTCTGCTGGCGGTGGTGTCGCTAGCGCTGGGAATCGGAGCCAATACGGCGATCTACAGTTTCATGGACGCGATCCTGTTGCGCTCGCTGCCGGTGGCTGATCCTGAGTCGCTGGTTGTGCTGAATTGGCACGCGAAGACCACCGGGCCCGATTTCGTCATGCACGGCATGAGCGGCAGCTCCTATGACGATTCGTCGGGAATCACGACCGGCATTTTCCCCTTCCCGGCCTACGAACTCTTCCGGAAAAACGACGCCGTTTTCTCTATCGTGTTCGCCCACTACCCATCCTGGCAAGTGAGAAGTATGAATCTGGTGGCAAAAGGACAAGCCGGCATTGCCGCCGGCTGGATGGTGTCGGGCGACTACTTTCGCGGACTCGGAGTTCTGCCGACCGTCGGCCGGCTGATCAATCCCGACGACGACCGGCCAGGAGTTCCCGCAGTGGCCGTTGTCAGCTACGCGTTCAGTCAAAGGCGATTCGGAGGAGCCGCGAATGCAGCCGGCCAGCCGATCCAGATCGACAACTTGCCCTTCACCGTGGTGGGTGTGACGCCGCCTGAATTTTTCGGCGTCGATCCCGCGGAGACTCCCGACGTCTATCTTCCAATGCACACCAATGAACTGCTGGGAGCCGGCAATCAGTTTGGTTTTCGACCCGAGCGGTATCTCGATGACCACTACTATTGGGTCCACATCATGGGCCGATTGCGGCCCGGGGTCAGCATCGCTCAAGCGCAGGCTGCATTGGCGCCGGCGTTTCATCAATGGGTGGCGAGCACGGCCGCGAATGAGCGGCAGCGGGCGAATCTTCCCGAGCTAATGGTGAAAGAAGGCGCGGGCGGCCTCGAGACTCTGCGCCGTCGGTATTCGAAGCCCCTCTATGTATTGATGACCATGGTGGGATTGGTCCTGGCCCTGACGTGTGCCAACGTCGCGAATCTGCTGCTGTCGCGTGCCGCGGCCAGAAGGCGGGAAATAGCGCTACGCATGAGCGTGGGCGCGGGCCGGTTTCGCATTGTGCGGCAATTGCTGACCGAAAGCGTTTTGTTAGCGTCGCTGGGCGGCGCCATGGGCGTATTGTCCGCGATTTGGGGGATTCGTTTCCTCACGCTGTTGTTGGCAAACGGCCGGACGAATTTTACTCTGCACGCTAACTTGAACTGGCACGTGCTGGGTGCAGCGGTGGCGCTGTCCCTTCTGACTGGCGTACTGTTCGGCCTAGCTCCGGCGCTGCAGGCTACACGCGTGGACGTGATGCCGGCCCTGAAGGAAACACGGGCAGGCCAACTGGCTGCCCGGCATTCTTTTCGGCGCATTAGCTTAAGCCACCTGCTGGTAGTGGGGCAAATCGCCATTTCGCTGCTGATGCTGGTTGCAGCCGGACTCTTTGTGCGGACGCTTTCGAATCTGCAATCCATCGAACTCGGCTTCACTCGCGAGAACGTGCTGTTGTTCCAGTTGGACGCCCGGAAGGCCGGACACCAAGACCCGGAAATTGCCGCTTTTTACGGCGAACTGCGCAGGCGATTCAACGCGATCCCCGGCGTGCGTGACGCGAGTCTCTCCGAGGATTCGCTCATCGAAGCCGGGACTGGACTGCCCCTCAGCGTAGCTGGCGCCCAACCGAATCCGCACAACCGCATTTTGAGCGTTGGCCCGGCGTTCTTCGGAACCATGCAGATTCCGATATTGGCCGGCCGTGATATCGAGGAACGTGACAGGCCCGGCTCGCCCGGCGTTGCAGTGATCAACGAAGTATTTGCCAAGGCCAATTTTGGCAATCGGAATCCGCTAGGGCAGCATCTGATCCTGGGGCCAACCGAGGAAGGAGGACTTACAACTCGTGATATGGAGATTGTCGGAGTATCCAAGAACGCACGTTATGGCGGCCTGACCAATGACATTCCGCCGGTGGTGTACATGCCGTATAACCAAGGCTTCCCGCGGCCGGACGCGATGGTGTACGCGTTGCGCACGTCAGGCGACCCGCTCCGGTATATCAACTCCGTGCGCGAAACGGTGCGCCAAGCCGACGCGCGCGTTCCGGTGTCCGAGATACGAAGCCAGGCAGCGGACATCGACCGCACCATCAACCAGGAAATCACGTTTGCCGAGTTGTGTAGCGGCTTCGCGATTCTGGCGCTAGTGATCGCCTGCGTCGGTCTTTACGGCACGGTTTCGTATAACGTCGCCCGCCGCACCGGCGAGATCGGCATTCGGATGGCGCTCGGGGCGCAGAGTGGCAGAGTGGTCTGGATGGTTCTCCGTGAGGTGTGTGTGCTGGCCGCTGTAGGCCTCGCGATCAGTGTGCCGACGGCATTGGCGACATCCAAGCTGGTCGGGTCGTTCCTTTTCGGAATGAAGCCCAATGATCCGGTGTCGCTGACGCTGGCAGTGGTGATTTTGCTGATGGCCGCGATTCTAGCCGGCTACATGCCCGCGCGGAAGGCGTCCAGGATTGATCCGATGATCGCGCTGCGGAATGAATGATTGTTTGGTGGACGCGGTCGCGACCTCTTCCATGCCATTTAAGAAATATCAATCACTTGCAGACAGCATGAAGTAAAGCAAAGGACTTAGTTAGCAAGAGACTACTTGGACTCCGGTGGACTCCAGTGCGCGCTCGCATGATTGTGGACTCCCGGTGGACTCGCGTGCCGAAGCGCGGGTTGATTCAGCGATAAGCCTCGCGTCGATGGCGGACGCCGGTGATTTCTATGGTGGTCTCTTTTCCGTGATCAAAGAAGACGCGGTAGTCGCTACAGCGGAGACGAAAGCCGGTTTTCGGCGGTTTGAGTTTTTTCACATCGCCGGTGCGATTGGATAGGTAACGGTCAATGCAATGGAGAATCTGAATCGCGGTCTCCCGATCGATGGCCCTCAGATCGGCACGGGCTTCTGGCGACCAGTTGACCGCAATGCGCTCGGGGGCGGCGTCCTCGCTCACTGCTTCAGGCCGAATTCGCGGAGGATTTCGTCGTGCGGGATGCCCTCTCCACGAGCGAGTGAAGCACGGGCGCGGTCCAGCGCAGCGGCGGTGTCCGGCGTGAGATCTTCCTCTTCCAATTGCGCCAGCGCCAGGGAGCGTGCCAGAGGCTCTACCATGACTTCGAGCAGAGTGCGGACGGCATTCAGCTTTTCGGCTGGCAGCGCGTCCAGCAATGCGTGAGCCTGTCGGCGCTCCTGATCGGAATTCGGTTCCATGGCTGTCCTGTTGGGGCTGATTCCAGTTTACGCGATTTGGCCAAGATGAGCGGAACGGCGCTACGTCCCAACCGTGAGCTTGGCACGCAGCTTCCTGGTCCACCGAAACCGTACGATCCGCAGATCCCACACGTGAAGGTTGAAGCCAGGGCTTGAAATGCCAAGCCAGTAAGCGCCTCGGCGGAGTTTAGGCAACCGGAACTGCCCGTTCCCTTCGGCGGTAATGTCTAGGAGAAGGGTGTCCACGCCTTGGACCTGCAATTGAATCCGGGCGCCCGGTATTTTCCCGCCCAATTGGTCGGAGTGCCGATTACGGAGGTCGCCCCAATCGGACGGGAGTACTGGACCATCTCATTGCCGCCGCAGAACACCCCTTTCGGCCCTGATGCACTTTGTCCAGAGGCGGATACAGAACTCAGGAGGATGACGAACAGGACGGACGTTTTGACACCCGACATCACGTCGATCCTACGACAACGACACTCCCCTAAAACCGATCTTCAGACCGAAAAAACGAGAATTGGACTCCACGTGGACTCCGGCGACCTCTTCAGCGATGTGGAAGCATACTGATCAATTTCGTTAGTCTTTGTTTTACTTGGCGTTAGGCTGGTGGATCTGGTGAGATAGCGCGGCTGCGGACACGCCCGGTCACGATCACGGAGGATTGGGGTTGCCTCACAATCTCGTGGTCGAGGTACGCTCCGCGAGTGTTCGCCCGGCAACGGCTGCTGGAATTGATTGCCGGTGGCCAGTAGGTGGCTCTCTTCACGGTGCAGAAGTCTTTTGTGCTTCTTTGAGCAACACACGTTAGGCTTTGAAGTCAACGCTAGCCTTCACTGAAGATCCTACGATCCCCTTGACCTCGGCGTAGACTACTTTAATTCCAGCCCAGAACTGCTCGGACCAGAGAGAGCCACGTAGCTCGTCAAGGGATTTGCCGTTTTCAAGCATCTGATGAATTCTCGTGAGAAATCGCTGCAGGGCACCTTTCGTGTTTGATAAGGCGAATAAGAGGTCAGACCGGAGTTCAATGAAGTCCTCCATTTCGGGTGAGTCACTGACGATTAATGTCGGGCAGTCAACTGCGCCGAACTTCCCAGTAGCGCACTTGAATTCGCGGCGCTCCGAGCTTTGGATACAAAGCAGCATTGCTGAGTCTTTCGCGAAAAAGTGCTTCCAGGTTAGTAGCGCTGATGCAATCTCCATCTCCTCGATTTGATTGATGCCTGAAACTAGGAGAATCCAAAACGTTGCAGACAAATCCCTCCGCTCCCAGAGATCCATGAACTCAACGGTCTGGGCCTCAGCGAGCGCAGCCTGCCAAAGCTCCTCCATCATGGGGCGGTCTTCGGACTGAACTCCGGCAAGATACGCCTCCAACGCCAGCGGGAGCTTTGATGCGCGCAGTTCTCTGGGGGAGTGATTGCGGCTCATTCGGAAGCCTTGACCCGATTCTCTGATGACATCAGTGACGTCAGCGCTGCTTGGAGTCTCTTTATGATCCGGTATCTTCTAACGCGGACGGCGGACTCGGAAAGCCCCAGTCGCTTCGCAATGGTCTCGGAATTTTCCTCGGCAAGAAAATAGCGCTCAAGAATCTCGCGATCTGCCGGGCTCAACTGCGCTATGGCGGCTTGCAGAATCTTTTGTTTGTACGAAGCGTCCAACTTTGCAATTGCCTCCCGTTCCCCATCCTCTTGACGTTGAATCCCTTCCGTTATAGCTTCAGAGGAATCTTCTTCTCGAAGCACTTCAGAAAGCGACGGCGTGTTAAGGCTACGTCGTGATTCACGGCGATACATATCGGCCGCGACATTGCGAGCAACGATATATGCCCAGCGAGAAGCAGCTGCTTTATCTAAGGTGCGACCGGGCTGTTTTTCAAGGAAGCGATCAAGGTTTCGATATATTGTCAGAAGCGTTTCTTGAGCAATATCGTTCGCATCAACTTCAGTATGGGCGGAACGCGATATAGCCCTGGAATACGCGACCAGCCTCGGATAGAGCGAATCGAAGAGCTCCCGCAGTGCTGCTTCGTCTCACGCTTCGAGCTTTTTGGAGTCAATTGCGTCCATCCGACCTCACAGGCTGTTTAAATCTACCTCTGCCATTATGATTCATTCTCTGCCAGCTAGGCTCGGCGAGGTTCGAACGGAAAAAAAAGAGCTTATGGAGCCCCTCCCGCGTCAAGGGGAGGGCAGGCCATTCGGGTTGCGCACGCCCATGCTTTATCGGAACCGATCACCCGTAAGTGATTGAGGGATTGGTGGACCTGGTCGGGTTCGAACCGACGACCTCTTCCATGCCATGGAAGCGCGCTCCCAACTGCGCCACAGGCCCATTGATTCCACAGTGAGGGAAGACTTGAGCTTACACGGCCAGTATAACACTGAAGATGCGCGGCCTTAGTCGCCCTTCACGTTCACTATCTGCTTCAGAGTGTGCTCGATCTTCACCAACTCCCGGCTGTTCTCCATCACTTCATCGATGTCTTTGTAGGCTCCCGGTATTTCATCGATAAGACTGGGGCGCAGGCGCGAGGCAACGCCTTGCATAGCCTGCTCCAGGTCCTGCATGGTGAAAATCTCGCGCGCTTTGTTCCGCGACATCCTTCTTCCCGCGCCGTGCGGCGCCGAATGATAGGAATCCGCGTTTCCGAGGCCTGAGACGATGTAGCTGCGCGTGCCCATGGAACCGGGAATCACGCCGAGCTGCGCCTGCTTCATCTGGATGGCGCCTTTGCGCGTGATCCACATGTTCTTTCCGAAATGCGTTTCCATCTGCGTGAAGTTGTGATGGCAATTGATGCGTTGCTTGGTGAAAGATTGCTGGTGTCCCGCTTCGCCGAACAGCGTGAAGGAGAGTTCCGTCATGGCGCGATCCATCATTTCTTCGCGGTTCGCGAGAGCATAGTCCTGCGCCCACAGCAAATCGCGAATGTAGTCCTTGAATTCGGGAGTCTCCTCCGGCAGATAAGCAAGATCCCGGTCTTTCAGCGGCACCTTGCGCAATTCCATCAGCTTTTGGGCGATTTTAATGTGATGACTTGCGATTCGATTGCCGACACCGCGTGAGCCGGAATGCAAGACCAGCCAGACTTGCTGCGCTTCGTCCAGGCACACTTCCACGAAATGATTCCCGCTGCCGAGTGTTCCAAGTTGTTCCTGCCAGCCGGAAAAGGTCCGATAGTCGATGCCGGCCGCTTTGTTCTCCAGCCTTTCTATCCGTTCTTGTGCCGTCGGAGTGATCTTCGCGTTTTTTGCCCCCACGCCGAGCGGAATTCGCCGCTCGATTCCAGTTTCGATGCGGTTCAGGTTATCCGGCAGTTGGCTGGCTGAAAGAGTGGTCTCAACCGCGATCATCCCGCAGCCAATATCAACGCCCACCGCGGCTGGAATGATGCCGCCGGTTGTAGGAATCACCGAACCGACGGTGGAACCTTTTCCATAATGGCAATCCGGCATCACAGCAAGGTGGTGAGCCAGGACCGGCGATTCCGACGTGTTGATGAGTTGCTCGAGAGCCTGAGGCTCAATTGTCTCAGGCGACAGGAACGCTATTATTTTCTCGCTGATTGTGTACACGGCGGCAGGGTTCCTTCCACACTATAACGCACGCACTTTCGATACCATGGTCGCAATGGATCGAGAACAAGCCTGGAGCATTCTTTGCGAATTCACCAAGTCCGACAGTTTGCGCCGCCACGCGCTGGCAGTGGAAGCTTGCGTCACAGCTTACGCCCGAAAATTCAATGAGGACGAAACTAAGTGGTCCGTTACGGCGCTGCTGCATGACTTTGATTACGAGATCCATCCCGACGCGCCCGATCATCCGATGAAAGGTGAGCCCATGTTGGCCGAACGCGGAGTGGACGCCGAGATCCGCCGGGCCATTCTTTCGCACGCCAATTACAGCGGCGTATCGCGTGATTCGTTGCTCGAAAAAACGCTGTTCGCCTGCGATGAACTGGCCGGCTTTCTGACGGCCTGCAGTTATGTGAAACCGAACCGCAGCATTCACGAGGTGGAAACCAAGTCAGTGCGGAAAAAGCTGAAGGACAAAGCATTCGCGCGGTCAGTGAGCCGCGATGACATTGTGAATGGCGCAGCCGGATTGAATGTGGATTTGGATCAGCACATCGAATTCTGCATCGAAGCCATGAAGCAGCGCGCCGCGGACTTGGGCCTGGCGGGAACACAAGCGGGAGCATCGGCGACAGGCTGAAGACGTTCCAGGTGTTAGAATCACCGAGGAAGCTAGTCTTGGCCGGTGCTGGGCCTGGTCTTCAAAACCAGCGTGGGGCACTCCGTGTCGCAGGTGGGTTCGACTCCCACTAGCTTCCGCCATTAAGTGATTGATAATAAACATGTTATTAGGCAGTTGAATCGGTGTACGCTTTCGTGTACACTTTTCGACATGGCGTTGATCATCTACCGCCGTCATGCCAGGAGTTGCAGCAAGGGCTACGAACAGAACGCCCGCACTTTTCCGCCTCGAACTTCCAAGGAGATCAAAGCGGATTGCGAGTGTCCGATTGTTTGTTCCGGTACTACGCCTAGCCAACCAAAGGCGCTCCGGCATCTATCCCTGGATACGAGCAACTGGGACGTGGCGCGAAGCCTCATCAAGCGCCTCCAAAGTGGAAAGCTGGCAGCCGATCCCGACCCGCAAGAGAAAGGCGTAACCGTCGATCAAGCCATTGCACGTTACCTCAAAAAGAAAGGGCCGAGCGGTGAAAACATCTCCAACGCAACTCTGCGCAAGCATCAAGTGATGTTGCTCGATCGTATAGCGCCATTTTGCAAAGATCGCGGGATTCAATTGATTTCTGCTTTCGATGATGCGGCTGTTGTGGAGGAGTGCTTCCTGTCGTTTAAGAATCTGAACGCAAATCACAACAAACGATCGGACACCCTCATGGACAAGCCTCTCGGTGACCGAACGAGGGCGAAGGAGCTTGATCGCTATCGCTCTTTCGTCCGTTACTGTAAAGAACTTGGTTGGCTCAAGCACGCCCATGCAACAAACAAGAACGTGATCAAACCGCCTTCCGTGAAACCATCTCCCAAGTACGGATTGGAGCCTCTCGAAGAACTTCAGATTTGGGACGCACTTGAACTTGTCACGAATCGTGGCCAGATGGATCAATACAATTCCAAGGAACTCCGAGCGCTCGTCATGGTGATGCGCTACACAGGCCTGAGAATCTCCGACGCCGTCGTCCTCAATCACGCCCAATTAGTTCCGAGAGAGTCTGGTCACGGCTACGCAATTAAGATCATGTCAATGCAGAAAACTGACGACTGGGTTCGAATTCCTATCACTTTGGAAACTGCGCAAGCTTTGCATACTCTGAAGTTCAAAGGCGAGAAGAACGGGCACAAATTCTGGTTCTATACTGGCAATGGTGAACGTGACACGGCCATCACGAATTGGCGGGAACGGGTAGACAAGCTGCTGAAACTAGCACAGCGTCCGCCGTATAAGCCTTTCTTGCATCACGCGACGCCCCAGACACTCCGGCATACCTTCGCGATTTCGGCCTTAAACAACGGAGCGGACATCAAGATGGTCTCCCGCTGGCTCGGACACTCCAATACGAAGATCACCGAAGCCCACTACTCCCATGCGATCCGCGCCACCCATATAGCTTCCGAACAAGCCTACGACCAGATGATGGCTAGGCAGCAATTATTTTCGTCCTGATGATGAGATCGAGCACACAGGCAGGAATCCTATGCGGCTTGCTGCGCCTGATGATGGGGAATCCTCGGGCATGGATCCGGATGGTCTCCGGACCGCAGCCGATCAATTCCGCTGCCTCCTCGTACGTATAAAGCCGGCGGTTCTGAACGTCCTGGAATATTCTTTCCGAGAGATCTGGCGTGAGGACAGAGCAATCTGATGGATTCGGGCGGCTGCTTGATAGAAGCTCTTGGATTCTTTTTTTCATTACGAGCACCGCCCTGCCGTGCGCCCCGAGCAACGCTCAGGACTTCGACCGGAGAAGTTCGCTTGGCGCGGGCTGCGCGACGGCTGGCGAGAGCGATCTTCGACAGTACCGGGCGATGATGGCGGAGACTGACCCCTTTCCACTGATCTCCGCGTTTGTCATACAGCTACCTTTCATCGATCAAATTAAGCCTTCTCTATTAGCGGATGGATCGTATTCGAATCTGGACAGCTTCGCTTTCTCCCGCTGCTCCCGCAGGTTTCTGAAAGGATCGGAGCCTGGCGGAGTTGGTGATGCGTTCTCCTCGCTCGTCTGCGGCGGCGGTTGCTCTGGCAGTGGTTGAGAAGGTTTCTGCCGCCGTCGCCTCAGCCTTGAGATGCAGACGCGGAATTGGCCGTACGACATATCGAGTCCATCGCGGCCTGCAGCCTCCCAGATTTCCTTGAGCTTCATGCCCGCTGCGAGGCTAGCCTCAATTTCGGCCCAAGCCCAAGTCACTTGCCCGATCTTAGTTGCCGGCTGGGTTAAAGGGAGGGAGCGCAACTGGACCAAGTCCGATCTTGTTTTTCTTCGGCGCGCTTTTGGAGTATTGTCCATCGACGTTGCCTGCATTTGCTCCCTCACTTGATAAGGAAATGGCGGGAGGGGCGCGGGACGGTCAAATTCGCGTTTTTTGCGGTGTGCAACAGTTTGCAAACAGTTTGTTACTAAAGTGCATCAGTTTTCGGTTCGCGTGAGGGGGTGCATCAGTTCGTTAACAAAGTGCATCAGATTGTTACAGTGGCCCCCTCCAGGACGGCTCCCCAGACAACCAAAAATGCGTAGTGGAACATAAGGGTTGGGATGTGCCGCTGCGCGTTTTGATTGCTTTGTGGTTGCTGGGCTAGCACTTCTTACGGGATGCACTTCGGTCGAAATGCATCCCAGTTGGGATGCGGCATTAATTCTGTCGATTTTTGTCATCCCGAGAGGCCTTCGCCATTTCCTTATCAGGTGAGGGACCCCACATATGGCACAGCGAGCGATTCGATTCTCTGAAGCTACGGACAGAGCCATTCACGAAGCGACCGAGAAGCGTGGCTTCTCGTCACCGACGGCGTTTATCCGTCACGCCGTGGAGCAGGAATTGGCCGGACACGCGGAACAACTGGTGACTACCGAGCAGCGTCTCGTCGCTGGTATCGAGCAGGTAAAGGGGGAAGTGATAGCGCTGGGGCGGTCTCAGCAGGCCTTATTCGCGTTAGTGGACAGTCTGGCTAAGATCCTGTTGACCTGTATTCCCGAACCAGACATACACGCGTTAGAAGCCGCCGTCGCTAGGGCGCAAGGCCGTCATGCCCGACTGTTGAAGAGTGCAGGCCAGGCAATGGGCGCCGATTCGCGGCTGACAATGCAGGAGTTGGTGAAGCATGGCGAAAGATGAGGAGCGTAAGTTTCGGCTTCGGCCGCGGAAGCCAGCCGCGCGGAGCGAGCGCCGTGCTTTGGCTTTTGGCGTACAAGACCATCATGCATTATGCTCGCGTGAGCGGCGTCCGGAGGCGCAGGAGGTCCCGGGTTTAAATCCCAGTCTTGTATCCCTGGGCGAAACATTGGCCTGGGAAGCTGGTGATCTAAATCCTCCATCACGCTACGAATGAGCTCTTCGTCCAGGGCACAGTGAATCAACTCCGACAGTGTATGTAATCGAATGTCCGGCACTGAGCCAGAAGGCGCGATCATTATCGTTCCCGGGCGATTCAGATGCGCCAAAAAAGGCCGGAGACCGTCCGGTGCTCGAAACGCGATGGTGAGCCAGCCAGCAGTGAGATTACATGCCTGTCAATCGACGCCTCTAGGCTCTGGTGCAAACGCGCCTGCGCCAGGCGATGATGAGGAATGGAACGGTTCAACCCGATCGAGGCGGTGTTCAAAGGACGGCACTTCGACGGGCAGATCATCATCTTGTGCGTGGCCTGGTACACGAGCTTCAAGCTGAGCCTCCGGGATTTGGTGATCATGATGGCGGATCGCGGGATTCCCGTGACACATACAACGATTCTCCGGTGGGTCCAGCGCTACCTTCCGGAGTTCGAGAAGCGCTGGCGTCGCTACGCTCGGCCCATCGGTGGATCTTGGAGGATGGACGAGACGTATATAAAAGTTCACGGACAATGGGTGGACCTGTACCGCGCCGTTGACAAAGCGGGCCAGACTGTCGATTTCTTTCTCAGCCAGAGCCGAGACGTGAACGCCGCCAAATCGTTTCTGCGGAATGCAATGAAGAACACTCGCGTGCCTACGAAAATCACGTTGGGCGGCTATGCTGCCTCGCACCGCGAGAGATGCGAGAAGACGGTGAACGTCCGGGTCGCGTGCAGGTTCGATCCAGACAGTAATTGAACAATCTGGTCGAACAGGACCATCGGAGAGTGAAGCAACGAATCCGGCCGATGCTGGGATTCAAGCGATTCGATTATGCGGTCGTAACGATCTCCGGAATCGAGCTAGCAGAGAAGATCAAGAAGGGGCAATTTAAGACGGGCAAACTCGGCGGGCGCAATGCGACTATCACGGAGCTTTGGAACGCGGCACTTGCAGCTTGACTCCATTCGCAATCACTCAACGAGGCGGAGCTTAACCGATCTCACCGTTGGCTTGAGTTTGCACCGGAGCCGTTTCACCGACCACGAAATCCGGATCGCAACGCCGCCAGTCCTTACCCGAACTGAGGCGCTGATGGAGCGATAATGAATACATCGACAGCAAGCACATGTCAAAAAACTCATGCGACTGACACGCAGGCAAGCGCTGCTGGCAGCGGCGGGCGCAGCGTGGGCGCTGCGAGTGAATGCAGCGGACGAGAGCGGCAACCCCCTTTTCGAGCAGATCGCGCCGGAGACGAGCGGCATCCGATGGGTGCACGATAACGCGATGTCCGACATGCACTACCTGCCGGAAACAATGGGGCCGGGCGTGGCGTTCCTGGACTACGACAACGACGGTTGGATGGATCTGTATCTGGTTAATTCAGGCCCGAGCGATTTCTGGAAGCCGCCCCGGCCGATCCACAGCGCGTTGTACAAAAACAATCGCGACGGCACTTTCACGGATGTGACTGCGAAGGCAGGGGTAGCGGGGAACGTTTTCGGGATGGGCGTGGCGGTTGGGGACTATAACAACGATGGATTCCCCGACATGTTCGTGTCCGCAGTCGGGGCGCCCAAGCTATATCGCAACAACGGAGACGGCACCTTCACTGATGTCAGCGAGAAAGCCGGCCTGGGAGCGGCTGTGTTCGAGGGTCATTGGACCACAAGCGCCGTGTGGTTCGATTTCGACAACGACGGCCGGTTGGACCTGTTTACCTGTAGCTTCGTCGATTACGGCAAAGAGCATCACTTCTCCTGCGGCGACAATAAATTGGGCCGCCACTATTACTGCATTCCGCGGGTGTTCAAGGGGACCAGCAGCCTGTTGTTCCACAACAATGGAGACGGAACGTTTTCTGAAGTAGGGCGCGGAACCGACATCGAGAAAGCGATCGGAAAAGGGCTGGGCGTGGTGGCCACCGACATCAATAACGACGGGCTGATGGATCTGTTCGTCGCGAATGACACGGTGCAGAATTTCCTGTTCGTCAATCGGGGCAAGGACGCTTACGGCAAGACTAAATGGGAAGAGATCGGGCTGGCAGCGGAGGTCGGGTTCAGCGACAACGGTCAGGCGCGCTCGGGCATGGGGGTGGATTCCGCCGATTTCAACGGGGACGGCTACATGGATCTGTTCGTGGCCAACGTAGATCAGGAGATGTTCTCGCTATACCGGAACAACAAGAACGAGACCTTCACCGATGTAGCCCGCAAGGAGAAAATCGCGCAGGCGACGCGGCTGCTGAGCGGCTGGGGTTTGAAGTTCTTCGATTACGACAACGATGGCCAACCAGACCTGATACTCGCGAACGGGCATCCCGACGACATGATCGATAACTACTCGCAGCAGGTGCACTATCGCGAGCCGCTGCTGCTGTTCCATCACGATGACGGCGGGCTGCGGAATGTGAGCGCGGACGCAGGTGCGGCGTTCACGTATGCCTACTCCGCCCGCGGCCTGGCGATTGGGGATTACAACAACGACGGCCGCCTGGACGTGGCGGTGGGCGTCAACGGGGGAGCGCCGTTGCTACTGCGGAATCGGGCGGGCCAAGGGAACCACTGGCTGGGGTTGAAGCTGGTGGGAACAAAATGCAACCGCGACGCGATCGGCGCCAGAATCACGTGGTCGGCCGGCGGCGTGAAACGATCGAGATTGAAGACCAGCGGCGGAAGTTACCTCTCTTCGCACGATCCGCGCGAAGTGTTGGGCGTGGGTGAAGCCGCCAACATCGATTGGGTGGAGATTCACTGGCCCTTGCCGAGCGGCCGCGTGCAACGGCTGACGGATGTTCCAATCGACAAGTACATAACCGTGACGGAAGCGTAGGGCGGAAGTGAATGGTCAGCGGTTTTGGTTCTTCGAAGACTTGCCGAGAGTCCATGTCAGGCCGTTCTCGAACTAAACACGAACGATCCGCGATGTGTAGCTTATAGGCTTGCCCGTTTTGCTGTCCTCCGGAAGTCGGCAGACTCCTGGCAAAGACAGATCTTTGGCGGATTTGACTTGCGCATTGACAAAGCAACCAAGACTTTCGAACCCGCCGGAAGCGAATTGAGTGTCGACTTTGAATCCAACAATATTGTAAGGCGGCAGGTTGACGAGGTTGTAGGATAGAGAGCCCCCTTGTAGGTCGCCAAAACACAGTCTGGCGGGTCAACCACCAGCACACCCGTTAGTCTTGTGATAAGAACGGATTCATGCATTGGCTGATCTTGGGTTTGTTCACGTGGCTGAGAAGTTTTATTCGGTCTCGTCATGACTTGGGGCTTGAAATCGTCGCCCTGAGGCAACAGCTGGTTGTATTGAAACGCCGAACCAAGCGGGCGCGCCTGCGCCGTTCCGACCGCCTGTTCTGGGTCATGCTGCGCCGACTGTGGTCGAAGTGGTCGAATCCCCTTCTGATCGTAAAGCCGGATACGGTAGTTCGTTGGCATCGGAAAGGTTTCCGTCTGTACTGGCACTTTCGATCCCGAAGCAAAGTGGTCGGGAGACCAGTCACCGCAGGCGATGTTCGAGCTTCCATTCACACCATGGCGAAGGAGAATCCAACCTGGGGTGCCCCGCGCATCCATGGCGAGCTAATGAAGCTCGGGCTTGAGATTTCCGAGCGAACCGTCTCACGCTACCTGTCCCGGATGCGTCGCACCGATGGGCCAACTCAACTGTGGCGAAGCTTTCTGAAAAATCACCGCGAGGTGATCGCCGGGATGGATTTCTTCACCGTGATCGGTGAACTTCCGGATTCTGTACTGCTTGTTTCTGATTCGCCATAGCCGCCGAGAGATCATCCACTTCGATGTGACCGAGTCGCCCACCAGCGAATGGGTGGTGCAACAACTCCGTGAAGCATTCTCAGACAGTACCGAGGACCGATACCTGATCTTCGATCGAGACGCAAAGTTCAGCTCCGACGTGCAAGGGTTTCTGGACTCGGCCGGTGTTTCGGCCATACGTACTAGCTACCGAAGCCCGTGCCAGAACGGAGTCGCCGAAAGGTGGGTTCGAAGTTTTCGGAACGATTTGCTGGACCGTGTGATCGTAGCCACGTCAACCGTCTTGCACCAGATTACCTGCACTATTATCACGCGGATCGCACGCACGACGGACTGAACAAGGATACTCCTCAAAGGAGGACGAAATCGATCAGGAATCCCGGTGAGCGACTGGTTTCGCTTTCTCGTCTTGGAGGTCTCCACCATCGCTATTCCTGGGCAAAGGCTGCGTGAGCGAGGCGGATGGATTATTGGCGACGTACAGATACCAACGATCTACTGTCCGCACAGTCGTACTAGCGAGTTGGACCGGCTCACCCGGCATCGCGCGATCTGGCCGCGTTTGCACCAGAGCCAGAAATGCCAGGATACGCCCTGAAGGTGGTAATCTAAACTCCAAGCATACCTGTATGTCAACCAAACAAACCGCCTGGCGGCGCGAATTTCTGCAGGCGATGGCGGCTGGGATTCTCGGAAGGTCCGTTGCGTTGGGACAGACGCCCAGCTCGGTTAGTGCGTGGACCGGGAAGGATACCAACTCTGTCCTGAATCAAGCGCGTCCGATCACCAAGGGAGCCCTCAAAATAACGGCAATCGAGCCAATCGTCCTTCGGCTCAATGCGCGCAACGAGGATCTCAGCTTGTACGCGCAAGACTACTTGATGTGCCGAGTCCAGACGGACGAGGGTATCGTCGGCTGGGGAGAAGGGACAAACTGGCCGAAGGTCGCGACGGTCGCGACCGAAATCGAAATGGTTAAGCCGATGGTTGTGGGCCAGAGCGCCTGGGATATCGAGAAGATCTGGAACATGATCTTCCGGACCAGGAATGAGATGCACGGCAGTCATGTGCAATCAGCTATTTCCGCCATCGACATCGCCTTGTGGGACATCGTCGGGCAGAAGCTTGGCGTTCCTGTCTACAAACTCACGGGCGGCCGGGTTAACGAAAAACTTCGCATCTACACAAGCTACCGATGGGGCGACATTCCCCGAACGGCGGATGCCTACGCCAAGCGGACGCGAGAGCTTATTGCCGAGGGCGCCACGGCGGGGAAGTTCGATCCATTTTTCGAACCGTATGACTTTTACCTCAATCTCGAGGCGAGCACCAAGACCATTCACGAAGTGGCAGAGCTGATCCGCGGTATTCGCGAGGGCGGTAAAGACTTCGATATCTGCGTGGAAGCTCACGCGAAGTTCAACGCCATGACAGCCGGCCGTATCGTGAAACAGCTCGAGCCTTACGATCCTTTCTGGATCGAGGAGCCGGTTCCGGCGCATAACGTGGAGGCCATGCTCGAAGTGCAACGGGCTACCAGTATTCCCGTGGCGGCTGGGGAACGGCTTACTTCAAGGCTGGAGGCACAGGAATACTTTGAACGGCAAGCAATCCGAGTATTTCAGCCGGATGCCTCGCATGTCGGCGGCATCACCGAATTTCGAAAGATGGCCGCGATGGCGGAAAGCCACTTCATACCTTTTGCGCCCCACAACTCCAATGGGCCTGTTTGCCTGGCCGCGCATCTCCATTTGGGCGCCTCAATGGCCAACTTTCTGATCCTGGAGGAGGGCGATACGGACCCCAAGATTTGCGAGGAGATTTTTGGTTCGTGGCGGGACAGCCGAGCCTACTTTCTTCCTCCGGAACGACCAGGTCTGGGATTGTCGATCTCGGATGCCTTCGTACGCGAGCATCGCGTGAGTCTGGAACAGTCTAAATAGGCGCTAGCTTTTTGCAAGAAGCTCTAAGACGGCGCGCCTGGCCTGTATCATGGCTCCTCCGAAATACTGCCCGCCCTCCAATTCACTATGCGCAAAAGCGATGCGGCCAAACGATTTCGACGCCGTCTCACGAACCGGCGGCTCGCCGTTGCGTCCGAAGATGAAGCCCGGCTCGGGGACCGCAAAGGAATGGCCCCAGCGATTTAGAATGATGCCCGCAACGTCACGGGAAGCATCGAATCCACTCGGCGCAAAGAGGTCCGCCAGATGTTCACGAATCTGCCGCTCGTACTCGCCAAAGCTTGTGCCGAAGAGCTTTTGACGGCCGAGCAAAACCTGTTCTCCCACTGTTTTACCCGGTGTGTAAAAAGGAACGTAGAACGTAAGCACGGTCGGCGAGTCCGGGTGAAGCTTGGGCCGATAACTCCCGATCAGCATCTGCTGGCGGATATTCGCAGTATATCCGAAACCATCGAACCAACGCGCTCCAGTAATGCCCAGCTTGTAAAGGAACCGCCAATTCGTCAGCGCGACGTTTACGACCAGTGTCGAGGAGTGATGAAACTGCTTGTAAGCGTCAGCATTGGCAATTGGAAGATCGCGCACCACATGGTGATTGATCCATCCGCCAGAAGCGACAACCACCCGGCGCGCGCGCAGTTGGTAAAGAACGCTATCTTTCAAATACATCACCCGGACAAATTCGGCTTGATCGGGTTGGCCGAGATGCTCCACTCGCACGACGGTACAGCGCGGCCGAATGCGGGTGAGATTCTCCGGCCTGTCAAGCGCGTCCAGGCGAACTGGGTTGTTGTGTACATTGTCGAGCGTCGGCGCGCCGGCGATGGAGTCGGGGATCAGGAACTTACAGAGATGGCGCAGCGTGTTGCTGTTGCCACCGGGGAAAGATTGATGAGTGGCGAGGTAACGGGAAGTGATTTCTCCATCGTAGGGTCCCGGTGAGATGCCGTGGAATCCCGGAAAACGAACGCGATAGGCCATCAGCGCGGAGGTGCCGTCGGCGCCCAAGCCAAAGATGCAAGCCGGTAACGGATCGGCCATGCGCGTGACCCACGGATCAAAATGCATCTGGGTTTCGAGGTAGTCCCGGTACGTCATCGTGTCAAGCCAGCGCTCGAGCTCGGGGGTTGTCAGCCCTTCGGCGGCTTTGGGCTTACGCGTCCCAAACAAACTTTCTTCCAGGTCCCGCTGTGCTCCGCCTGAAAGCGGCGCCTGGTGGAGTTTGCCCCGCCATAGGTCCCGAACGAAAGCGTTCCTCCCGCTTGCGTCCTTGAAAAAGTAGCCGAAGCTCTCGACCTTGGGCGGGAGAAGCAGCGAGAAGTCACATCCGCGATCAAATTGAAAGTCCCCCAGGCTGGGATCCCATTGCTGATACTGGAAGCTCGAAGAAAGCAGGTTGATGTCACCATACAGATCGCGCATCCAACCGCTGGTTTCGGACGGCTCGGGGACCATGCGCCAAGCGCCCTGCGGACCAATCAAGCGTTCGCCGTTGACGACGAACTCGTTCTGCTTGGCCTCGCCCCCGAAGATGGCGTGGTTCTCGAGAACCAGACATTTTCCAGGACGCGGGCTGAGTTTGTGAAAGAAGTAGGCTGCACCGAGGCCGGCGCTGCCGCCACCTACCGCTACCAGATCGTAGACTTCGCCCGTATCCTGAGGCTTCAAGCGCGCGGCATTGTTGAAAGCTCCGTCGCGAATCTGGTGCGCGGATGTGACTACATCCCAGGTATTGCCGTTGGCGTCTCGATAATCGCCGACGCCTCCATAGCCGGTCCACGCGGGGTTCCGATCCTGCGCGGGGGCCGGCGAGGTGAGAAGGGCGGATCCGGAACCGGCCAAGGCGCCATTGATGAAGTCGCGACGCGTCACTGCGTGGGTCCTGGGCAGAAGGCGGAATCGCAGGCCTTCTGGACGCGGGCCGCGACGATATGGATGGTTCCCACTTTGTAGCGCTTGTCCTTGTCGCCGCCGCGGATCGGGAGGTTGATTTGCGGCTTCCCGGCCTGATCCGCCAGTGCGATGCGCACGTCGTAGTCGCCCGGGGCGAGCTGCTTAGGGAGATGGAAGACGCTGGTGTGCTCGTATTCCGTACCCTTGACCCACGACCTCGGGTCGAAGCTGGTGTCCATCTCGGAGAACTTCTCCACGCCGTTCTCGCCGGTCAAATAGATCTTCAACCAGTGCAGCTCGGATAGATTACCGACGTTGCGATTCACCCAATGCTGCTTCATCGCCAGTAGATCTCCGGCGGGCAATTCCGTTTTCCAACTCAGACTGGTCGGCGCCAGGCGATAACCCAGGCCGCCCTTGCCCACGCCTCTTTCGAAGTGCGCCTTATCCTCTTTCATGGCGCGTGCGTAAGTGGTGGACCGAACGTAGTAGTGGGCCAGGTTGGCGTGATATTCGAGCATGAGGTCCAGGTTTTCATCGAGCGTTCCGTGGGTGCCCTGATCCTTGATCTCCAGATAATCCCAGTTATCCTCCGCGATGACGGGGTGGTCTTTCCAATAGCGATTCATGAGATCGCGATCCCAGCCTCCGACGCCGTCGATGAAGCCGGTCCAGATCAAGGCAAATTTATTTGCCAGCGCGACGTCGAGAGCCTTGATGTAGATCTGGTCCTGAGGCGACTTGAACTGCTCTTTGTTCCAGTCGGTACCCGCGAATTCAAAGAGCCGGATGTGGTGAAAGGTATCGATGTAGAGCTGCATCAGTTGCGCCAGCAGATCGTGCTGGGCTTTGGGAGTTGGAAAAGGATAGTGCGAATACCAAGTCGCGAAATCCGCCCAGTGGCCATACCCCATCACTTGCAGAAGCTCCACCGGCGTGCCGGGTTTGTCATACCGAGCCGCGAAGGAGTTGAGAAGTTTTTGGAGTGCCGGAACGTACACGCGCTGATAGGATGGGTCAAGGTAATCGGGTTCGCGCTTCTCGGCGCCGCCATTGCCTTTGTACACTCGAAACTTGAGCCCCTTGGACCAGAGCCAATCGGGAATAGGGTTGGTGCCGGGGTCGCCGTTCCAGCCCGCATCGTCGGTCACCCAGAACCGGACGACGAACTGCTTATGTCGGGAGATCCAGTAAGTGAGCACCTGGTCGAACTCGCTCCAGTCGTACTTGCCTTCCTGCTTCTCGATATCCGACCAGTTCCAGTCGACCATCACCCAGCTAAACAGGGCCGCGTTGTCCGGATAGGCGGTTGTGTTGTCTGCGACGTTGAAGTTTTTGAACTCCCAGTCGCGGGGTCCAACCCAGATTCCCCACCCGGCATAGGGGTTGACGATAGGGCCGGTTACTTCGATGGGCACGACGGTTTGCATTCCCGCGCGAGGACGTGGAGCGGCGGTCATTTGCAGTGCGATCGCGATGAACAGAATTCCGAATGATCTGTGCGGCATCGCGTCCAGACTTATCATACCGGTCACAACAGTGTCAAGAAGGCTACTTGGAGGTGCTATAGAGAAAGGTCTTCACAAGGTCGGGTTTGCCGGTAATGGCTTCCATCTTTCGGAACTCTTTTTCGGCGCTGGCGGCAAGTTCGTTTTTGCCGAGCTTGCGGTAAGCGAGAGTCAAGTGATACCAGGGTTCGGCGCTGCGTGATTCCAACTTCAAAGCGGCCAAATACTGGGTGACGGCTTCATCGGTGCGATCGAGTTGCGCCAGCGCCAAGCCCAATTCCAGGCGAGAGGCGGCGTAATCCGATCGAAGCTTCACGCTGGTTTGCAAGAAGGGCAAGGCGGTAGCCGCGTCGGTATCTTTCATTGCGATGCGACCCAAGAGATAAGGCGCCATGAAGCGATCGGGATGGCGACGGTAGGAAGCTTGGAGGAGCTCCTTGGCTTCTGGAAGGGCGATGCCGCTGGATTCGGCGCAGAGTTGGACGTACAGGATGGGAAGGTCTTGGTCCGGAAAGCGACGTGCCAGATCCAAGAACATCGCTTGTGCGGTTTCAAACTGCTCCAGACCGTAGAGCGCCACTCCCCAGGCAACGTGCAGGCGCATGGAGTCCGGAAAATCGTGAACGGCCGGCTCGGCGATCAGGCGGGCGGCTTCGAAGTTGAGGTGAGCCAGCAGTTCCGAAACATAGTCGAAGCGGTATGGTTCACTGGCCGGCTCCGTTTCGGCGGCCTTCTGATAGCTCTTCACTGCATCCAGATAGCGGCCAGCCTGTTCGTAGACACCACCCAGGACATCTTCCACTTCGGCGGTGTCCTGCTGGGAGCGCAGCCCTTCGAAGATGGCGATGGATCGAGCAGGGTCGCCTGCTTTCTGCGCAGCGAGACCGAGGTTGTACTGCAAGGCCGGGGACTGAGGGAACCGCGTCAGACCCTTCTCGAACGTCTGGACCGCGCCGGCGTAGTCGCCCGATTCGCCTTGGAGCTCGCCGACGATCTGGACGGCCTGCTCGTCGACGGCGCGCAGGTTCAGGAGGCGGGTGCCGGTGTCGCGAGAAGCCGCGGACTGACCGGATTTAAGTTGGGCTTGAAAGAGGCCAAGGAGCGTGCGCACGTCGCCGGGCGCGATCTTGTCTGCGGCCTCAAAGCATTTCGTGGCAGGCCCATATTCCTGTAAGGACATGTGGACCGCGCCAAGGTTGGACAGCGAGGTGGCATCGCGAGGATTTAAAGCCAGCGCCGCTTCGAACTGCTTCTTGGCATCCGCCAGCCGGCCCAACGACGCCAGGAGATTTCCGAGATTGGTGTGTGGGGCGGAATCGCGAGGCCGCAGCCGGATGGCTTCGCGGAACTGAAGCTCGGCGGGCGCCGGCTCCTTGAGTTCGCTTAAAACGATGCCAAGCAGCAGGTGGGCATAGCCATCGCCAGGATCGGCCTTGAGCCGCGCATCGAGCGCTGGCCGCGCCTCCGAAAAGTGACCGGCCGTAATCGCGTTTTGAATGGAACCGTAGTCAAACGAGTTCGCGGCCAGCGCGAGACACGTGCACCACACGACTGCGACAACACCTCTCAAATCCATACCTATCATAACGGAGCGGCCGACGGATTCACAAACCACGATGATCGATCAACCGACATAGAGTGAGTGTTCTTTAAATCATCCAGTTACAAGGCTCGACTCAGGCCCCTTGACACTCATCTCACAGGTATGATAACTTCTCACAACATGCAAATGTGGGCGGGACGGCCTTTTCACCCTCGATTCGGCCGGCCCCCAGCGCTTCTCTTTTGATGTTGAGTTCGTTGGCCGGGAGAAACAACATGCTTTTGAAAAAGACTCTTCGCTTTTTTTTACTGACGCTTTTGGGAGTGCCAGGAATCTTCGCGCAGCAGGACAAAGGTACCATTTCCGGTACCGTGTTCGACGCTAGCGGGGCCGCCGTGCCGGCCGCAACAGTAACCTTGGAGGACAGCGGCACAGGGGCCAGGCGCGTGACGAAGACCGGGAATGCCGGAGAGTTTGTGTTCACGCCGCTCAACATTGGCAACTATTCAGTGCAGGTGGCAGCCGGTGGCTTTCAGACCCTAGTGCAGAAGAACCTCGAACTTCAGGTTCAACAGACGCTGGACTTGAAGCTGACGCTTTCCGTGGGATCGCAATCGCGAGTGGTGGAAGTAACCGACACCGCTCCGCCGCTCCAGACCTCCGATTCGTCGCTGGGTCAAGTGATCTCCACGCGCTCCATCACCAACCTGCCTCTGAATGGCCGCGACGTGTTTCAGTTGTTGGGCCTGGTGCCCGGCGCGGTAACGGGGCCGGATGGGAGCCCGGCCATCAGTGGACAACCGACCCAGTATCAGTTCTACGCGATGGATGGCGTCGACAATACGAATTATCAGGGCAATCTTCAATCGGGGCACGCCTGGAATCTGTCGCCCTCGCCGGATGCGGTTCAGGAATTTAAAGTTCAGACCAATAACTACTCGGCAGAGTTCGGGCAATCCGCGGGCGGCGTCGTAAACGTGATCATCAAGAGCGGCACTAACGATCTGCACGGCAGCCTGTATGAATTTCTACGGAATGACGATCTGGACGCGCGCAACTTCTTCGCCGCTTCTCGCGCTCCGTATAAGCAGAACCAGTTCGGCGGAAGCGTCGGCGGTCCGGTGGTGATTCCGCACGTGTTTAACGGCAGAAATCGTCTATTCTTCTTCGGCGACTACGAAGGGTTCCGCTCCGTAAAGGGCACGACTGAGAACATCTATCTACCTGACGCGAACTATCGAGCAGGAGACTTCCGGAGTTTGCTGACCGGCCAGACTTTTGCCGACCCGTGCACGGGAGCGGTCTACGATACCGGGCAGCTCTTCGATCCCAACACGACCAAGCAAGTGACCTGCAAGAATGGAAGCACGGGATTCGAGCGAACCCCGGTGAGCTATAACGGCCAGGCTAACGTGATCAATCCGGCTCAGATCGTGACGCCCGCAGCCAAGACTGCCGCGCTATTGCCACTACCGAACAGCGGACCGAACAACTTCATTTGGAGCCCCTCGTTGAAGCGTAACTATGACCGGTTTGACGTCAAGATGGACCAGCAATGGGGCGATAACGATCACTTCTCCTACCGGTTTTCCATGACCAATACGCCGGACTATGGCGTTCCTCAGTTTCCCGGCGAGGCTTCCGGCGGAACGTTCACCAAGACGCTACAGTTTGGGGCCGCGTTCGCGGAAACTCATATCTTCTCGCCGACCACGGTGAATGAGTTTCGCGCCGGGTACACGCGCAATTCGGCGGATGTCAGCCTGGCTGCCACCAGCCTGAATCCAGCGACGTTAGGATATGGCGGAGTGCCTTACGAGCCAGGAATCCTGGGCGGTCTCCCATCTTTGAGCTTCTCGGACGTGAGCGGATTCGGCGCCAATGCGTGGGCCCCTTCGATCTACAAAGGGCGCAGCACTCAGATTGTCGACACGATGAGTCTAGTGCGGGGCAAGCACACTTTTAAAGTCGGCGGATCGTTCAACCGGTATGGATGGATTCAATACCAGCCGCAAGGCTCCGCGGTGGGCGCATACAATTTCAGCGGTATTCTGACGGCCAATTTGAATGCCAGCGGCGTCAACGGCGCGGCGGCCAACGGTTCCGGCTGGGCGCAGTTCTTGTTTGGAATTCCTGACGGTACCGCGATGGGCAGCAGCATTTGGGCGGACAATGTGCGCGAGACCGCTGCTCTGTTCATTCAAGACGACTGGAAGGTGACCCCCAAACTGACGGTTAACTTGGGATTGCGCTGGGAGTTCGGCAGCACGCTCGGAGAAGGCCACAACCGGGTTACCAATTTCGACGTGACCACCGGAGCGCTGGAGATTCCGACGTCGCGGGAGAATCAGCAGCCCATGGTGCCGGCCGGGTTCCCGGTGGAGTACCTGAAGAGCAACACGCTGTTCCAGAACCACATTCCGAATTTCGGGCCGAGAGTCGGACTGGCTTATGAACTCAGTTCGCGTACCGTGATTCGGTCGGGATTCGGCATCTTCGACCTTTACCCCTACCCGCCTGGAACGGCTTCAGGACCACTGAACCTTCCCTGGGCCAATTCGGTGAACGTGAGCGTACCGCAAACGGGTCCGATCGATCCGGTGACGCATCAGCCGATCGGCGGCGCGGTAACAAATATTGTGAGCGGCTTCCCGGCGGGTTATCTCAATCAGGTGCTCGCGCCCCCGACGTTGTACGCTTACGACACCAAACCGCAATTTCCCTATACGATCGGGTGGAACCTGGCGGTACAACAGCAAATAGGATGGGGGACGGTACTGGAAGTGGCCTATTCGGGCTCCTCGGGCAATCACCTGCTAACCGGCATTGATCTGAACCAGCCGCTGCCTACCTCCGACCCGAACAGCAGTCCGCAGAGCCGGCGTCCATATCCATTGTATGGACCGATCGCGCTGGAACAGACGGCCGGCCACTCGCATTATCATTCGCTACAAGCCAAACTTGAAAAGCGCTTTTCCAATGGACTCTCGTATTTGTCGTCGTTCACGTGGAGCCATTCGATTGACGACGCGCCGCTGTGCTTTGCGCTCGGCAATGACGGCGGAAACGGCGACTGCTTACGCAACTCCCGCAACCGTGGAGCGGACATGGCGAACTCGTCGTTCGATATCCGGCTTCGCTGGGTCTCGAATATGCTTTACGAATTGCCGGTCGGTAAGGGCCACCGCTTCGGATCAAACTGGCATCCGGTTTTGAACCAGGCCTTCGGCGGCTGGCGATTGGGAGGAATCTTCACTTATCAGAGTGGCTTCTATTTCACACCAGATAGCAATTACGATCCGGCAAATTCGCCGAACGCCTACGGCAGCCCGCATGCATCGGTGATAAACAATCCCTATAATTTCAGTTATGGGCAAGACGCGCAAGCCGCAAATGGTTGCCCGGTGGGACACCAGTCGATTCAATGCTGGTTCAACCCCGCCGCGTTCACGCTAGCGGCGCCGGGCCAGTACGGCAACGCGGCGCGCAACAGTCTGATCGGTCCGAACCTGATCGAGATTGATGCGTCTCTATTTAAGATTTTCCCGGTGGGTGAGAAAAGGCGATTTGAGTTTAGAGCGGAGTTCTTCAATCTGCCGAATCGCGCCAACTTTGCGGTTCCGCAGCACTACGTGGACGGGGCGCAGTTTGGGAGTATCACCAGCACGTTTAATGATCCGAGAGATATTCAGTTTTCGTTGAGGTTTGCATTTTAGTTTTGAGAAAGCAAAAGCGCAGACCAAAGGCCTGCTTTACGAAGCTCTTCTTTTGTTTCCCGTTTCTGTTGTTTCGGACGTTCGGGCAAACGCCGGAGCAGGTCGACTTCTTCGAAACGAGGGTGCGGCCGATCCTAGCGGCGCAGTGCTATACCTGCCACACCAATAGCAGGTTGGGCGGCTTGCGTGTAGACTCCAAGGAAGCATTGCTGAGCGGCGGGAATTCTGGTCCGGCCATCACTCCTGGAAAGCCGGACGAGAGCCTTTTGATCCGCGCGGTCCGGCAGACTGACGAACGTTTGAAGATGCCGCTGGGCGGCAAGCTGAAGCCTGCCGAGATTGAGGCTCTGACAACGTGGGTGAAACTGGGCGCACCATGGTCCGCGTCGACCCAAGCCAATGGGACGGCAGCGGGCGCGAAGGAATGGAGCATCCGGCCCGATCAGCGCGCCTTCTGGGCCTTCCAACCGATTAGCCGTCCGGCCGCCACATCCAGCGTCGACAGCTTCATACTGGCGCGCCTACAACAGGAGGGTCTGAAACAAGTACAAGCGGCTGACAAGCACACCTTGATCCGCCGTGCTTATCTGGATTTGGCCGGCCTGCCTCCAACACCGCAAGAAGTCAGCGCCTTCGAACAAGACTCTTCGCCGCGTGCCTTTGCGCAGCTGGTGGATCGCCTACTGGCCTCGCCGCAATATGGTGAGCGCTGGGGGCGCTACTGGCTCGACGTGGCCCGCTACGGGGAAGCCGACGTGCGCGGCAATACTAGCATCGGCTATGAGACGTACTCGAGCGCTTTCCGCTATCGCGATTGGGTGATTCAGGCGATGAATGCGGATATGCCGTACGACCGCTTTGTGAAGCTGCAGCTTGCGGCGGACCTGATGCCGGGACAGCAGGATAACATCGCGGCGCTTGGGTTCCTGGGATTGGGGCCGTGGTACTGGGATTTGACCGAGCCGCAGATCGTGCGGGCCGACGAACGTCACGAACGTGTGGATGTCGTCACGCGCGGGTTGTTAGGGATCACGGTGGCTTGCGCGCGCTGCCACGACCATAAGTTCGATCCGATTTCCCAGCAGGATTACTACGGGATTGCCGGCGTGTTCAGTAATGTGCGCTATCACGAGTATCCGCTGGCTGCCGAGCCGGTGGTCAAGGCCTACACCGATCAAGCCATCAAAGTCGAGAATCAAGAAAAGGCGATCTCCGAGTACCTGAATGCGCAGGCCCGCAAAGTGGCCGATGCGCTGGCGGGAGAGACCGCGAAATATGCTGCGGCGGCCTACAGAGTGTTAGGGACGGTGCATGAGAAAGCAGACCAGGTGGCATCCGCGGAACATTTGGATGCGGCGGTTCTGGCGCGCTGGGCTGAATTCTTGGGTAAGCCCCATCCAGACTATCTGTACGTGAAGGATTGGGAGGAACTGCTGGCCAAGGGCGGATCGCCGGACCGAGTGAAGCAGGTGGCGGCGGGGCTGCAGGAGACTATACTTCGGGTAAACGCTCAGAAGAAGAAAGTAGACGAAGAGAACGACAAACGGCTATCCGCAATCGCGAAGCCGAAGGCCGGTGAGAAGATTCATCCGGACGGGTTCGAGAGTTATGAGGACTTTTGTCCAGGCTGCGGCATCGAGCTGATTCCGACTCCCCGCGCAGAGTACACGTTCTGGGAAGATCTGTTCCACGAACAGGACGGGATGGACCCAAACAAGAAGGACCCCGGCGTCCTGTTGTTCAAGGAGAAAGAGCTTGAACGATTTCTCGACGCCGAGAGCAAGGGCCGTCTGGAGACTTTGCGCGCTGCACTGGATGGCTTGAAGAAGGAGCTACCTCCACCCTATCCGTTTGTACACGGCGTTGCGGACGTTCCCAACCCGCATGATCTGAAGATCGCGTTGCGCGGGAATCCGAACAACCTGGGGCCGGAAACACCGCGCCGCTTTCCGGAGATCCTGAGTACGGGAACACCGCAACGTTTCACGCGAGGCAGCGGGCGCCTGGAACTGGCAGATGCGATTGTGAGTAATCCGCTGTTCGCGCGAGTGATTGTCAATCGCGTGTGGAAGGCGCATTTTGGCCGGGGGATTGTGGACACCGCCAGCAACTTCGGAGCAGCGGGCGATCGGCCGAGCCATCCGGAATTGCTGGAATACCTGGCCGGTCGGTTTATCGACAGCGGTATGTCGCTGAAGCAGTTGCATCGCGATATTATGCTGTCGGCGGCTTACCAGTTGAGTACTGACTACTCGGCTGCCGACTACAATAAGGATGGAGAGAACCGGTTTTACTGGCGCTACAACCGCCGGCGGCTGGACGCGGAAGCTTTGCGGGATTCCATTCTCGCAGTAGCGGGTTCGCTGGATCCAGCGGTGGGCGGTCCATCGCTCGATTGGAACGACGACAACCATCGCCGTAGCGTGTATGGGAAGGTGAGCCGATTCAAAGTGGATACCTATTTATCGCTGTTTGATTTTCCGGATCCGTCGACCACCAGCGAGCAGCGCGTGACCACCATGGTTCCTTTGCAAAGGCTGTTCTTCATGAACAGCAGCTTCGTCTACAAACAGGCTTCAAAACTGTCCGAAACGGTGGCCGGCGAGAAGGATGACGGGGCGAGAATTCGCGAGACCTACCGGCGCGTGTTTGGGCGCCAGCCGTCCGAGCAGGAGATGCGGCTGGGGCTGGAGTTTCTGGACTCTGGCCGGACAGACTCAGAGCGGCAAGAGCTGTGGAGGGAGTACGCCCGCGCGTTGTTCAGCTCCAACGAATTTACTTTTCTAAACTAGAGAAAGACTTTATGCACAAGTGTGAAACTGCCCGCCCGCTGACCCGCCGCGACGCTCTGCGACGAATTGGCGGTGGATTCGGTCTGGTGGGACTCGCCGGCAGTCTCGAAGGCTCGGTAAGGCCTGCCAGTAGTCTGGCGGAGCGGCCGCCGCATTTCCCCGGTAAAGCGAAGCATGTCATCTTTCTGTTTCTGAACGGCGGCCTCTCCCAGGTGGATTCATTCGACCCCAAACCGGCGCTGATAAAATATAACGGTCAGCCCTTGCCAGGCGGCAATCCGAAGACGGAGCGGCGCACGGGCAACCTGATGCAGTCGCCCTTCGCGTTTAAGCGCTACGGCCAGAGCGGACTTGAGGTGAGCGAACTGTTCCCGCACGTCGGCACTTGCGTGGACGACATCTGTTTTATTCGATCCACCACCACGGATATTCCTAATCACGAGCCTTCGCTCTCGATGATTAACAACGGCCATATCCAACCCGGACGTCCGTCGCTTGGCGCGTGGACGACGTACGGCCTGGGAACGCAGAACCAGAATCTGCCAGGATTCATCGTGCTGTGCCCGGAGCAACCGAATATCGTCGGACCTCCTTTGTGGGGATCGGCATTTCTGCCGGCGGTGTTTCAGGGCACCTATATCTCGACCAAGGAGACCGATCCAGAGAAGCAGTTGCCGTATATCCGCAACGGGCAGGAGACGCCCGGGCAACAGCGCAAAGAACTGGATCTGCTGTCGAAACTGAACCGGCTGCAGTTGGAGTCGGAAGGGTATGACGATCCGCAACTGGAGGCTACCATCTCGTCGATGGAGGTTGCGTTCCGGATGCAGACGGAAGCTCCCGAAGTGTTCGATCTGAGCAAGGAGACCGAAGCCACCCGGAAATTGTATGGTGAAGGCGAGTTTGCGCGAGGCTGCATTCAGGCGCGCCGGCTGGTGGAACGCGGGGTGCGGGTGGTGCAGATCTACTTCTCCAAGGGCAATCCTTGGGACCACCACAACGACATCGAGCAGCATCGCAAGCTGGCCTTGCGGTGCGATCAGGCGATCGCCGGGTTGCTGAAGGATTTGAAGTCACGCGGGCTGCTGGATGAGACTCTGGTTTTTCTGGGTACGGAATTCGGTCGCACGCCGGTGGTGGAAACCAGCGGTGGATTCGGCGGGGACAAGCTGCAGAACGGGCGCGATCACAATCCGTTTGGGTTTACGGTGTGGATGGCCGGCGGCGGCGTGAAGGGCGGCACCGTGTTTGGAGCTACCGATGATTTTGGTTTCCATGCAGTGCAGGATCCGGTGCATGTGCATGATGTACACGCGACCATGCTGCACGCGATGGGATTAAATCATGAACGGCTCACGTATCGGTTTAGTGGGCGGGATTTTCGATTGACGGATGTGGCGGGGAATGTGATTCATCAGGTGTTGAGTTAGGTGTGGGACTTGGTGAATCGCTGCGCCACACTGGATCAGTTAGATTTCGGCTAGTACGGGGGTGGGGACTTCGACGCCTTCGGCAGCCGTAAAGGCGTCGACGATCAAGTTCTCGGAGTAGCAGATGTGCTCGATCATCGCTTGGCGGGATTTTTGGGGGTCGCCTTCGCGGATGATCCTATATAACGCCTGATGCGACGTCAGCTCGTTCTTCTTGAAAGCAGCTAGGTCGTCAACACTGGATTCCAGCAGTTCGCCGGCCTTCGCCATCAAGTGAGTAAACGAGCGCACCAGTTTTGCCAGCACGCAATTGTGCGTAGCCTTCGCAACTGCGTAGTGGAACTCAGGTGCAATGTTAGCTACCGGTTCGTCGCGCTGAATGGCGCGGTCGATTTTGGTAAGCACGTCTTCCATGTACCAGAAATCTTCCGGTGTGGCGCGTTCTGTGGCTACTTGCGCGGTGCCGCCTTCGACGATCTTGCGGGTTTCAATCACTTCGAGAATCGCTTCCTTCTCGAGCAAGATGGCCAGTACGTCGGCGTGAATGATGTACTCGGGCGAGACCCTCCTAACGAAACAACCCAGGCCAGGTTTGATTTCGATCAGGTTCAGAACGGACATCATTTGGAGAGCTTCGCGGATCCCCGTGCGGCTGACACCGAACTGCTCCACCAACTCGTTTTGCGAGGGCAGTTTACCGCCGGGCTTAAAGGTCCCATCCTTAAGCCAGCCGATCATCTGATCCAGGGTCTGCGTGGATAGCGTGTCACGAAGCACTGTAGAAGGATTCCTACGTGGGTTACCGCTCGACAAGTTGTTCCTCCAAAAGGCTTATCCTAACACGATCATACGTATCATACCAGCAATCGAGGGAAGAAGAGCTGCACCAAGCGATCGCCGGGCTGGGCCGAGGCGAAGGTGCGCAGGATCGCGACCTGGCCCGTAGCAGGCGCGGTGATGGTCTGCAACAGGGAGCCGTCCAAGCCGCGAATGGTTCCTAGTTGTGCGCCGGCCTGGACGTGGTCGCCGATTTTGAGAGCGGAGTGGAAAAGTCCGGCGGATTCCGCAAAGCAATCGGCATGGCCCACTTCAGACGACGCGACGGTGAGCGGGGCGCCTTCCCACGGTAGAATCTTCCAGAAATCGAGGAAGCGGAGAATAATTTGCCGCGAGAGCGCCTGCCCTTCGGGCGTAATGGTTCCCTGGCCGCCGATTTCGGTTTCCACCGCTGCGATCCCCTTTTCGAGCGCGGAGTTGCCGAGCACACCCTCGGGCCATTCGTAAGGATGCAGGAATTGGAAACCCAGGTGATAGGCGCAGGCCTTGCTTAGGCGGCCAGCCTCAGAGTCGTGCAGCGGATACTCGCCATAGGGCATGACCAAAGCTTCCTTGCTCCAACCATGCAGAGAGAGCATGGCGTCGTTGCCATCGAGCAGTTCGTCCAGGATTAGGCGGGCAAGGCGGCTGGAGACCGATCCGTGGGGATCGCCGGGGAAGGTGCGGTTGAGGTCGACGGAGTCCACCGGATTGCGGCGCAGTCCGGCTGCAAAGGCCTGCGGGTTCACCACCGGGGCTATGGTCACGGTCCCGGTGAGTCGAACCGGATCAAGTTCCTCCGCCATGCGATGCAAGGCTGCCACCCCTTCGTATTCGTCGCCGTGCACGCCCGCGAAAATGACGACGCTCGGTTTTTCGGAGGCGCCTCGGAGGACAGTGAACGGAATCTTCACGTCGAAGCCCAAGGTCAGGCGCTGGATGCTATGCCGGGACATGGTCGTTAAAGGGCAATCGGCTGCAGGTTGCGCGGTGACCGGGAGAGCACTTCAGCGCCATCTTTGGTGATCAGGACATTCTCTTCCACGTGGAAGGTTCCGTAAGTGGTGGCGACGCCTGGCTCGATGGTGATCACCATACCTTCTTGCAGCACGGTTTGATCGTGCGGGCCCAGGTGAGGCGGTTCGGTCATGTCGAGTCCCATGCCGTGGCCCACGCGGGCCGCCAGTTGCGTGATGGAAGAGGTGATCGGGAAGAAGAGCGCCTCCAGTTCTTTCAGGCAGAACTGCCAAATCCAGGAGGCTCGCACGCCCGGGCGCACCATGGTGACTGCCTCGGTGGTGATGCGGTGAATGGCGTCCTGGGCCGAGCGCTGCTCGTCGGACGGTGGTCCCACGATTCCCGCGCGTGAGTAATCGGACCAGTAGCCGTTGACGGTGCAACCGGCATCCATCCAAACCAAGTCGCCCGAAACCAGCGGGCGGTTCTCGGGCGGCTTGGTGACGAAGTCGTAGTTGCCGGATCCGGACGTGATGGCGAGAAAGATGGTCCCATCGGAATGTTGGACCAGATAGTCTTTCATGGCCAAGTAAACGTCGCGCTCGGGCATGCCGGCGCGCGCGGAGCGGAAAGTGGCCTGGTAAGCCTCGCTGGTGGTGTCACAGGCCTGGCGGATGCAGGAGATTTCCCAGGGCGACTTCACCATCCGCAGCGCCCACAGCAGCGGCGCGGCATCAGACAGGGTCAGGCCGGGTAAGGCGTCGCGCAAGCGGTTGAATTGCAGATAAGAGTAATCGAAGGCCTGCTCCGCGCCGAGTTCCATTCCGATGGTGGCGTTGAGCAGACTTTTTTCCGCGAGGGCTTCCTGGATCAGGTCGACAGGGACAGTCGCGAGTGGCTGGTAGTCGCGAATATCGGAGATCCAGGAGAAGCGCCGGGCTTCGGCTGCATGACCGGTGTGGGTGAAGAAGACCGGATCGCCCGCCAGCGGCAGCAACACGAAGAAAGGCCGTGGCACGCTACGGGACGGTGATGGGTAGCCGGTGAAATACGCCAAGTTGGCGCCGGTGCCGAGCAGGACGGCCTGCATGCCGTGCTCCTGCATCAGACCGCGCAGACGCTCCAAGCGCTGGGAGTGTTCGCTCATGCGCGGTGGGGCCCGGCCAGCCACTGAACCATTTGGGTCAGGAAGGGACCGGAGTGGGGCCAGTCTTGAAATCCGGCTCCCCAGTGCGGCGCGATATCGGAGGTGAACGCAAGCGACCGCCCTTGGCCGAATTCTCCGACCACCACCAGCGGGTCCTCTGCTTCGCCGATGCGCGCCAGCACACTGGCGTTGGGCTTCAGGGTGACACGATTGTAGCCGTTGAAGATCGGCTCGCGCGACCAGTCCAAGCCCTGCATGATGGGGTGCGCGGCATCGACGACTTGCGCGAGCGCGCCCTCAGGAGTCTCGATGCGATCGTCATTGCGCTCCAGACAGTTCACCGGCAGAACCTCTTCGATGGGCGTGCCGCCGTAGTTGCCGGCGTTATGCCGGCCGGTGAAGGTGGCGTAGCCGCCGATCATGGCCAGGGCCCCGCCGTGCCGAACGAATTCTCGCACCAGCTTGAGGCGGTTGGGGCCCATCGGCGCACGCATGGAGCGATCCATGGGATAGAGAATCAGCGCGTCGCTTTCGACATCGCTCAGAAAGACGACGTCATATTGACCGATCGCTTCCCTCGTTTCCGGAAAACGTGCGAGTGCGTCCCAGCCGGTCATGTAATCGACTGAGAATTGAGGATCGGAGCGCCAGTGATCGATGATTCTCTGGGCTTGGTTTTCGACACTGGCGCCGCGCAGGTCATAAGTGAGGCTGCTGAAAGCGCCCAGCGTTCCAGCGGTCATCCAGGAGTCGCCCACGTACAGTATCCGGATCGGTTTCGACATGTTAGAGGAGATTGTAAATGTAGGGCATCACGCCTTCGGTGTAGCCGCCTGAAGCGAGTTCACCGCCGTCAACAACGATAACGGACCCAGTGACAAAGCGGCTGGCGTCGGAGGCGAGATAGATCACTGCGCCCACGATCTCTTCGGGCTCCCCGGCTCTGCCTAACGGGATCTTAGCGATGATGGGGCGCAGGTATTCATCCGATTTCAAGATGGCCTCGTTCATCGGTGTGCGGATGAAACCCGGGGCAATGGCATTCACGCGGATGTTGAAGCGCGCCCACTCGGTCGCGAGCGTGCGTGTCATTTGGGCCACTGCGCCTTTGCTGGCTGTATATGCGACCGCGGTGGGGTAGCCGATGAAGGAGAGCACCGAGGCGATCTGAATGATGGCTCCGCCGCCGTGATCTTTCATCTTGCGAGCCGCAGCGCGCGCGCAGAGAAACGACCCCTTGGCGTTGACACTCAATACTTCGTCCCAGCCGTGTGGCGTCTCGTCCTCGGCGCGTGCGCCTCCGCCGATGGCCGCGTTGGCGATCATGATGTCGATCTGGCCGAACTCCTGGCAGGCTTTCTCGACCAGGGCTTCCACGTCCGCTTCGCGCGATACGTCGGTCCGCTGGAAGCGGACGTTCTTCTCGGGGAAGCCGGTTGGATCGCGAATATCAGCTCCCACTACGAGCGCGCCGGCATCGGCGAGACCGCGCACCAACGCGAGTCCGATGCCGCCAGACGCTCCGGTGACGACGGCGACTTTGCCGGAGATGTCGAATAAGGACGAAGTCATAAGCCTTGCAAGACGCGTGTGAGGGTTTTGATCCCGGAGTGTTGATCTACCTGGATTTTCTTCACTGGCAGCGTGCGCGCCAGTTCGCCGATTTCGCGAAATCCGGAGCCGCTCAGCAGGACCACCACGGTTTCTCCGCGCTGGATCGTCCCGCTGTGGCGCAGTTTGGTGAGTGCCGCGTAAGAAACCACTGCTGAGATCTCCGCGTAGAGGCCTTCTTGCGAGCCTAATTCCATCTGTGCGGCAAAGGCTTCCGGATCGGAAACGTTCAGGAACACACCGCCTGAGTTGCGGATGGCGGCGATGGCTTCAATGCCGTCCGGGGGAAATGCCATGGCCAGCTTGGCCTGAGCGGTCTCCGGTGCGGGGTGCACGGCTGCGCCCGCCAGACCGCGCAGTTCCAGGTCGGTAGAGATGCCATCATCGAGGCCGTCTTGCAGAAGCGTGTAGTGCTCCGGCAGAATGCCTGCCAACTTAGGGAGCTTGGCGCTTTCCCCGTAATCACGGAGATCGCAAAAGCCGCGCCAGATCCCGGACAGGGTCCCACCTCCGCCCACCGGCACCAAGCACCAGTCCGGAACGAAGCCCAACTGGTCGGCGATTTCGTAGGCGATGGTTTTGGGTCCCTCGCTCTGATAAGGATTGGCGCGCCGGTAAGTGGTGGTCTCATAAAGATCCAGTTCCTGACAGGCGGCATGTACCCAGTCCAGAGCGTCCGCGGCTGATCCGGCATATTCGAGAACCGTGGAATCGTAAACCAGCAGAGGCAACAAACGGTAGTCGGGAGCGCCCTGGGGGACCAGCGCAATATTGTGCATCCCCGCGCGCGCCGCATAAGCGGCGGACGACAAGGCCGCGCTTCCATCGGAATACAGCATGCAGGCGTCAAACCCGAATTCAGTCGCTTTGGTGATCGCGATGGAGAGCGCCCGATCCTTGTGCGACCCGGTGGGGTTGACGGTTTCGTTCTTGAAGTAAAGGTCGACGCCGTGATCGGCACGGGCACGGATCAGGGGGGTGTCGCCTTCCCCCAACGTGACGATCTTGGAGGCATCCCACACCGGTAACTGGCCGCGGTACTTCCACATCGAATGGACCGGCTCGGAACGTCTAAACGCGGTATCGAGATAGTTGAAGACTAGCGCGCCGCCGCAATCCTGACAGACCGGGCGATAGATCTCCGAGTCGATGACGCGATCGCACTTCTCGCAGAAAACAGCATAGAGATGGGTTTCGCCGGGGGTGCAGACTCGCGAGGAGGGGAATGGATTAGGCATTCAGGCTGTTTTTTCGGGGCAAGAACGAGTCAGGATTAAGAGCGCGCTCAACATAGTTATCATACCTCTCAGACAAGTGTCAACTCAATGGAGAATTGACGTAGATCATGATCGAACTTGCAGGAGAGTTTCCGGTATGATAGGTTATACTAAGCGGAAGCGGGATGCAATGAATGGGTTCGTCTGCGCCATTTCTGAAGGCGATCGGTGTCCTTTGTTGCGCGGCAGTGGCGAACGGCGCGACGATCTCGCCTGAGCAATCAGAGTTTTTCGAGTCTCGCATTCGTCCTTTATTCGTTTCCAAGTGCCATTCCTGTCACACCGAGTCGAAGTTGGGCGGGTTACGGCTGGATACAGCGGCGAACCTGCTGGCGGGTGGCAAATCAGGACCTGTGGTGATCCCGGGAAAGCCGGCGGAAAGCATTCTGATCCAGCGCGTAAAAGAGAAAGATCCGGAGCGGCGGATGCCCATGGGTGGCAGTTTATCCGCTGCCGAGATTCAGGATCTTGAGAAATGGATCGCCCTGGGCGCGCCTTGGCCGTCGGCTGCGCCAAAGGAAATCGGACCAACGCTGGGGCAGAAGGAATTCTGGTCGTTCCGGCCGATCCAAAAAATGAAGCCGCCCAAAGTAGCCGATGCCGGCTGGGTGCGCAATCCGATCGACGCCTTCATTCTGGACAAGCTTGAATCGAAAGGTAAGAAGCCAGCCCGTCCGGCAACCAAACTCGAACTGATCCGCCGTGCGACGTTCGATCTAACCGGGCTGCCTCCAACGCCCAAAGAGATCGACGAGTTCGTAGCGGACGCAGCGCCGCAAGCCTATGCCAAGCTGATCGACCGGCTGCTCGCGTCGCCTCACTATGGAGAACGCTGGGGCCGGCACTGGCTGGATGTGGCTCGCTATGGCGAAGACGACGTGCGCGGCGCGGTCCCGGCTGGATACGAACCGTACGAGAATGCCTTTCGCTATCGCGATTGGGTGATTCAGGCCTTCAATCAGGATATGCCGTACGACCTGTTTGTGAAGGCCCAACTCGCGGCCGATCTGCTGGATCGTCCGGACCGGCAAAAGCTGCTGCCGGGACTAGGACTGCTCGGGCTGGGACCATGGTATTTCGATCTGGCGGATGCAGCGCAAGCGCGAGCGAACGAAAGGCACGATCGGGTGGATCTGGTGACGCGCGGATTTCTGGGTCTCACGGGCGGATGCGCGCGGTGTCACGACCATAAATACGATCCGATCTCGATTAAAGACTATTACGCTATCGCGGGGGTGTTTGCGAGCACGGATTATCGCGAGTACCCATTGGTGCCGGAAGCGGTGGTCCAGGATTACAAGGCCCAAGAAAAACAGGTCAAGGACAAAGAGGCGGCGCTGAAGGAGTATCTGAACGCGCAGAGCCAGGAACTGGCCTCCATCCTGTCCTTCAAAAGCGCCCGGTACATGGCGGCGGCGTGGCAGGTGTTGGGTCCGCCGAAAGCGGATGTCGCGGCGGCGGCCGCCGCGGAGAAGCTCGATAAAGAAACGCTGGAGCGCTGGGTGTCTTATCTGGCGCCGCAGCAACGAGAACATGCGTATCTGAAAGAGTGGGACGCTCTGCTGCGGAAGGGCGGAACCGCGGCCGACGCGTATGAGGTAGCGGCGCGCTTTCAGAACCAGCTACTGAGCGTGCTCGGCGAAAAGAAAGCCGTGGATTCCTTCAACCAGCGAGTGCTCTCGGAAGCGAAAGAAAAACGCGGCGCGCCGTTTGCTTATCTTCCGAACGGCTTCGCGCTTTACGACGGCGATACGGATAACTGTTTCGGTGTCAGCGTAGTCGTGAAATCGCTGGATCGCGAGAAGTATCTACTGTGGAGCGATATCGCGGGGGAACGGCAGGTTTTGAATCGCGGCAAGAAGGAACCTGGAGTCTTCGTGTATAAGGACGAGCATCTGGAGCGATTCCTGGGAGATGAATGGAAGGATTACATTCTTGGCCGGAAGGCCGATCTGGAAGCCGCGAAGAAGGCGCTTCCCGCGAGATATCCATATCTGCAGATCGTTGGCGAGAGTTCGCGTATCGGGAATTTGAAGGTTCACCTCCGGGGTAGCCCGTACAATCTGGGCGAGGAAGTACCACGACATTTTCTTTCCGTGCTGGAGCCATCCGATCCGCAACAGTTTCAACCCGGCAGCGGACGGCTGGAACTGGCCGAACGTATCGCGGCGCATCCGTTGACGGCGCGGGTGATGGTGAATCGCATCTGGCAGCATCACTTCGGACGAGGAATCGTGGGCACGCCGAGCAACTTCGGCCGCATGGGAGATAAGCCGAGCGAGCCGGAGCTGCTGGAATACCTGGCGGGGCGGTTCATCGAGAGCGGCTTCTCGATCAAACAACTGCATCGCGACATCATGCTCTCGTCCACCTACCAATTGAGCACCCAGTTGGTGAAAGCGAACATCGAGCAGGATCCAGACAATCGTCTGTTCTGGCGCGCGAACCGGCAAAGGCTGGACGCGGAGACCATTCGGGACACACTTCTATTTGTCGCCGGCGATTTAGATCTAAGCATCGGTGGCCCCTCGCGGGAGTTGGATCTGAAGAACGCGCGGCGCTCCGTTTATGCCAAGGTCAGCCGCTTCCGGCTGGAACCGTATCTGGCGCTGTTTGATTTTCCCGATCCTGGAATGACCAACGAAGTCCGCAACGTAACCAACGTTCCGCTGCAAGGACTATTCTTCCTGAACAGTCCGCAGGTCTCGCAGGCGGCGGAACACCTGGCCGAGCGCCTGGCGCGAGAAGCCGGATCGGACGACACCGCGCGGATCCGTCTCGCGTATCGTCTCCTCTATGGCCGCGAGGTGACCGATCGGGAACTGGAGTTCGGCCGGGCGTTCCTCGGAAACAACACGACGCCGGCAGCATGGCGAGAGTACGGACAGGCGCTGCTGAGCGCGAATGAACTGGTTTTTGTGAACTAAGAAGGAGAAACGAGCGACATGAGTTTCAGAGCGCCGCAGACCAGAAGAGAAGCGCTTCGCACCATTGGCGGCGGGTTCGGGATGCTGGGCTTGGCCAGTTCGATCTCCAGCGCGCTGGCGGCAACGGGCGAGCCCGTGATGCGTAGCGCTCTGGACGTTCGTCCCACGCACTTCCCCGCCAAGGCCAAACACGTCATCTTTCTATTCATGAACGGCGGGATCTCGCAGGTGGATACGTTCGATCCCAAACCGATGCTGACGAAGTACGACGGCCACCCCATGCCCGGCGGGTCGTTCACAACGGAGGCCAAGACCGGGAACCTGATGCGATCGCCGTTCACCTTCAAGAAATACGGGCAGAGCGGAATCGAAGTGAGCGAGATCTTTCCGAAGATCGGTGAGTCGATCGACGATATTTGCGTGATTCGGTCGGTCCAGACGGAGGTTCCCAATCACGAACCGTCGCTATTCATGATGAACACCGGGGTGTTTCAGCCGGGGCGTCCGGCGATGGGCGCTTGGTTGACCTATGGGCTGGGCACCGAGAACCAGAACCTGCCGGGCTTCGTCGTGCTCTGTCCGGAGATGCCCAATGTGGTGGGGCCGCCCTTGTGGAATTCGTCGTTTCTGCCGGCGATCTACCAGGGCACCTACGTTTCGACCAAGGAGAAGGATCCGAAAAAGCTCATCCAATTCCTGAAAAACACAGAAATGGACGGCGTTACGCAGCGGCGGCAACTGGATCTCGTGAATCAACTGAACCGGCTGAACATGGACGGACAGGCGGACGCCGATCCTCAGCTGGAGGCGAGAATTCAATCCATGGAAATTGCTTACCGCATGCAGACAGAGGCTCCGCAGGTGTTCGATCTTTCAAAGGAAAGTCCGAAAACGCAGGAGCGCTATGGGACCAGCGACTTCGGCCGGGGCTGTCTGATGGCTCTACGGCTGGTGGAAAAAGGGGTACGCACGGTGCAGGTTTACTTCGACAAAGGCAATCCCTGGGACCATCACGAAGACATCCAGGTGCATCGCCAGCTGGCCAATCAGTCGGATCAGCCGATCGCGGCGCTGATTCAGGACCTGAAATCGCGCGGCCTGTTTGACGAGACGATCGTTTTTATGGCGTCGGAGTTTGGGCGCACTCCAGTGAACCAGACCAGCGGCAACATTAAACTGCAGGCCGGTAGAGATCACAACCATCTGGGATTCTCCGTGCTGCTGGCAGGCGGCGGATTCAAGGGCGGCTTGGCCTACGGGCAGACCGACGATTTCGGTTTTCGCGCCATCGAGAATAAGGTGCAGGTGCACGATCTACACGCCACCATCCTGCATCAACTGGGCATCGATCACGAGAAACTGACCTATCGTTACAGCGGGCGAGACTTCCGGTTGACCGACGTGGCGGGCCGGGTTGTGAAGGATGTCTTAGTCTAGCCATGAATGAACGCGATGCGTTCCCGGCCCTGCGCGCGTACTGGCATCCGGTTGCCAGAAGCGCCGATCTCCAAGATAAGCCGGTGGCGGTCTCGCTCTTAAACGAACGGCTGGCGCTGTTCCGGCTACCCGGGGGCGTGACCTGCTTGCAAGACCTCTGTATCCATCGCGGCACCCCGCTTTCGCTGGGCTGGATGGAAGGCGATCGCATCGTATGCGCTTATCACGGGTGGAACTATAACAGCGGCGGAGTCTGCACTCGCATTCCCGCTATCAGCCCCGACCGGCCGATTCCCGACAAGGCTCGCGTGCCTGCTTATCAGTGCGAGGAAAGGTACGGGCTGATTTGGGTGTGTCTCGATCAGCCGCACGCGCCCATTCCGGAGTGTCCCGAGTTCGACGATCGCAACTACAGCCACTATCTCGTGGGTCCCGTCACGTGGGACTGCGGAGCTGCGCGATCGATTGAGAATTTTGTGGACCAGGCGCACTTTCCTTGGGTCCATGAAGGGATTTTGGGGGATCGCGCGAACCCCGAGACTATCCCGGTAAAAGTGCAGCGCTGTCCCGAAGAACTGCGGTACTCTTTCGTGGATCGCCCCAACCCCATGCATCCGATCCCACATCGGCGGGTGTATCGTATTTATCGCCCCTTTGCGATTCATCAACGCAAGGAGCGGGAAAACGGCGAGGTGGAGGCGTCCTTTTTTGTGGTGACTCCGCATTCCTCCAAACGCAGTACAAACTATCTGTATGTTCTGCGAAACTTTGCACTCAGTGAATGCGAGTTGCGCGAGCGTTATGAACTGGATGTGAAAATCATGCTGCAGGATAAGATCATTCTCGAAAATCAGCGTCCGGAGGAACTGCCCCTCGACCTCTCGGATGAGTTGCATATCAAGGGTCCCGACGCGGTGGCGGTTGAGTACCGCCGGATGCTGGCTGAACTGGGAGTGGTCTAGCGGATGGCCACACGCCGGAGTTTCCTCGCGGCGCTGCTGGCCAGTGCGTCGGGCGGCGCGCAGGAACAGCAGCACGAACCGTGGACCATCTACATCACGAACGATTCCTGCTCCGATTTCACATGGAACAACACCGCCGAGGACACGCTTCTGGCCTATGCGGAAATCATCCGCTCGCATCTGGATGAGATGACGCTCACAGATGGCGAACTGCCGGAGAATCGCGACCATTACAACTTGTCGATAACAGGTGAGGCCATTTCGTTTTTCAACCGCTATCCAGAACGGAAAGACGAGTTCATCCGGCGCGTTAAGGAAGGACGCATCTCGATCAGCCCGTTTCTAAACAACAGTTTGTTCGCGTTCCAGAGCACCGAGAGCGCGATTCGCAACTTCTACCCGGCGGTTCGCATGCAGCGAGAGTGGGGCTTGCCGCTGGACATCGCCGAACACATCGAATGTCCGTCGATGCCATGGGGCATGGCTCCGCTGCTGGCCGCCTGCGGGGTGCGGTGGCTAACGGTGCCGTTCCTGGACTACGATTCCAGCTTCAAGCATCTGGAGATCCCACCGCTATTTATTTGGGAAGCGCCAGATGGATCAACCATCCGGATGGCGTTCGACAAATTTGCGTCGCTGGCCGGAAGCTACTCGCAAGGGGCGTTCCTGCTGAACGATCCTTCCAAGATTGAAAGCTCGTGGGTGCCTCATTATGAGTCGCTGGGAGATGCGTATCCGCTGCGGTTCTCCCTGGCCAGCGGGACCCACAATGATTTGTACCTGAAGAGTACGCGACAGACGCGGCCTTTCGCGGAAGGCATTCGCGCGTGGAATGCCAAGGCTGGAGATCGAGTGAAGTTGGTCAATGCCACGCTGCCGCAATTCTGCCAGGCCGTCGATGCCGCTCAGCAACGGCGGCCTTTTCTTAAACGCGTGCGGGGCTGCTTTGGCCACTCTTGGGATTTATGGCCGCTCACGACCGCGAAGTATGCGTCGGGGATGCGTACCGAGGGGTCGCGGTTGCTGGACGTGGAAGCTCTGGCTACGGTCGCTTCGCTGGCGGAACCCAAGATCATCGACGAGGTGCGAAACGCCATCAGAAAGGGTGAATGGGCGTGGACGATGCTGGCGGATCATGCCTGGAATGGTCAGGACGAAGCCAATCGTAAGGGGAATTCCACCATCCGCCGGAACTGGCTGGCGGATCTGGAGCGCTCCAACGACACGGTTGCCAATACCGTGTGGCAGGCGCTTGAATTGGTTCCGCAGCCGGACGCGGTGACGGTGTTCCATCCTGTGACGTTTGAACAAACTGCCCTGGCTCGGATCCCTGTTGACTTCCAAGGACAGGGTGTTCAACATGGATCGGCGGTGGCGCCGAGCCAGACGGTGGAAGAAGACGGGCTGCAGACCACCTACTTCGCGCTCCAGAAACTTCGCGGACATGAATTGAGCACGTTCTCAATCGTGAAGAATGCGGGCGCGTCCAATCAGGCTTTGCAGGGATCCGACACGAGCCTGAAGGGGCCCTTCTACCGGTTGCGTGTAGATGCTCGAACGGGCGGCCTGGCCAGTTTGATTCATGTGGGATCCGGGCAAGAACTCCTAACGCCAGGCAGCACTCGGACTCTCGGACAAATGGTTTATCACGATGGCCAGGAACATCCGCTGAGGAACTTCACGTCCAAACTGGTAACGGCTGGACCGGTGTTGGCGCGTCTGGCGATCAGCGGCACGACTTCCGACATCCGCCATGAGACCTTCGTCACGATCTATGCTGACGTTGATCGAGTCGACTTTGATGTTCGGATCGAGAAGCCAGTGACTACTCGCGAGCAGCGTTTGTGCCATGTCTTTCCCGTGGTTCCGGCCAACGCTGTACTGCGCGCCGATACTACGGGAGTGGTGATTCGGCCTTATCCCCAACCAAAGGGAGATCTGCTGCCGGGGGCCGATACGGGGCGCTTCGCGGTGCAGGGCTTCGTGGACGCGTCCGTCGAGGGTGGGTTAGGCGTGACCATCGTTCCCGTCGAGGCCTTCGCGTTGCGATTGGATCTGGATACGCTCGGCTTTGAAGTGCTAGGGAACGACCAGAATTATCAGGAGTCGACGCGGGATCAGAACGGCGAGAACCAGTTCCGGTTTCGCTATTCATTGCAGGCCCACACCGGGGGCTGGCGCGGGGCGGCGGCAGCTGCGTTCAGCAGCAGTGTGACTTCGCCGTTGATGGTGGTTGCGGGCGGGATTTCTCTCAAAGTTCGCGAGTTAAAGGTCCCCAAGGTGGAGGCGGATCGCGCCCTGGTAACTGCTTTCAAGCCCGCGGACGATCCGAAAACCGGTGGACACATTCTGCGCCTGTGGGAACGCGCGGGGAAGTCGGGCAACCTGAACATAGCCGTTCCGGGTTACAAGCGCGCCGTGCAAACCGATTTACTGGAGCGCGACGGGGCCGAGCTGCCGATCACGAATGGCCAAGTGGCGATCAAGCTTGCCGCCCACGGCTTTGGTTGTGTGCGGCTATTCCCCGCTTGAGGCGACTGCTACCGCCGCGACCGGCTCAGCTTCCTGAGACAGCAGGACCACGGCGATCAACGCGCAGAGTACCCCGATGGCCTCTATCAGCGTAACCTTCTCGTGAAAGACGAACGGCGCCAGGAAGACCACCGGCAACGGATAGAGCGCGCAGAACGGCGAGACGATGGATGCCTTGCCCCCGCACTTCATGGCTTCAAACAGTCCCCAGGCTCCTACATTGCTCAGCAGGCCGCTCAGCAATCCATACCAAATGTGTTTCGTGGAGTAAACGGATAGGGGCTTGGACGGATAAACGAACGGTTGAAAGAGGAGAAAGCCGACAATGAGCCAGACCAGCATAGATTCCGCCGAAATATAATTCGACGCGACTTTCTGGAAAATGCCCAGTACTCCCCAGGAAACGAGTACGACGATGACATAAATGAGCCAGGTTTGCACGGTTTTCCTTACTGCATCGAGAAGATTACAAGGGCCACGCCCGCGAAACCAACCCCGACTACTTGCGCCTTGGTGAGCCGCTCTTTCAATAAGGGAACTGCTAGGGCAACAGTAACAAGCGGATATAAGGACGTCGCGGTGGTGATGATGGCGGCGTTGCTGCCCGTGCCGTAAGCGGCGAACATGGCGAGTTGCCCTACGGCCGACAGAATGCCGACCGTCAAGCCGTAGAAGATGCCTTTCGTGCTCTTCTGAATGCGAAAGCGCTGCATCACAAGGACAAACAGAAGCACCGGCACGCCGCCCCAGGTGAACAGGTATTGCATGGTGGGCGCGGGAATCTCTTCCGATCCCAGCTTGGAAAGGATGGCCCACGGCACCCAACAAGCTACACAGAAAACGCAACACCAGAACCAACGTGCTCGAAGAGCTGAGGGCATCTGCATTGATCTCCTAAGATTTGGGCCGGCTGATTCGAGCGCGGTACTCTACGCGCCCCCGGATTTCAAGATTGGCGTGAAACAAGCTGCCGCCGATGTATCCACTTTCCGGATCGTAGCCTGGGGGCGCCAAGGGAAGCGAATCGGATTGAGCAGCGCTGGTGATGAAGATATCCGTTAAATCCGGGCCGCCAAACGCAACCGAGGAAGTCTGCTTCGCGGGAACGCGTAGGGTCCGCTCAATCTTGCCATCAGGATCGTAGCGCACCACGCAACCACCGAACCAGTGGGCGCACCAGATGTAGCCTTCAGCATCCACCGTGAGACCGTCAGGAAGACCGGAGTCGCCAGGCACGCGCACAAACTCACGGCGGTTACGGATCTCGCCGGTCTCGGCATTGTAGTCGTAGGCGTAAATTAGGCGCGCGACGGAGTCGGCGAAATAAAGCGTCTGCAGATCGGGCGCGAAGCCCAGCCCGTTCGCAAGATGAATGCCTTCGTCGACGATTTTGCCCGAACCGTCGCGGTCGATGCGGACCAGGTGGCCGAGCGGGTAGTCTTCGCGGGTTGGATCGTAGAACCAGGAGCCTGCGAACAGACGGCCCTGGGGATCGGCGATGCAATCGTTCATGTTACAGCGCTGTCCGTCGATTTCAGAGGCAATCAACTGCAGCGGGCCGGTTCCGTCCCACAGCCAGATTCCTCCGCTGTTGACCACTACCCAGCCTTCCGGTTCGTTGAACGCCGCGCCGCAGATCTCGAGTTCCTGTTTGAGAATCGAACTCTGGCGGGTCTTCCAGTCGTAAGAATAGAAGCGCCGCCCGGTCATGTCCGTCCAGAAGAGGCGCTCCCCACTGGGGTCCCAAAGTGGATTTTCGCCGCAGAGATCGTTGTAGTCCGCGATACTATTGATCGGGTTGATGCTATTTATCATACCTATCATACAGGTGTTGGTCAATATGCTAAATGCTGATGGAAGCTTTGGCCAGCACGCCGCCATCGCAGACCAGTTGGGAGCCCGTGACGTAGGCCGATTCATCCGAGAGCAGCCAAATTACGGCCTTAGCGACGTCGTCCGGTTGGCCGATCCGGCCCAGCGGAATTTCGCGGTTCAGTTGGGCCCGCATGCGCTCGATCTCTGGCGGCGTCACATTGTTCCACAGCATGCCGGTCTCGGTTGCGCCAGGAACAATGGCGTTCACGCGAATGCCCCGCGAGGCGTAGTCCACCGCCATGCATCGCACCAGCGCGGAGATGCCACCCTTGGTCGCACTGTACGCGCCCATGCCGCCCACCGGCAGAGCCACGAGGCCGCAAGGAGACGCCGAGCAGACGACGGATCCCCGGATGCCTGCCTCGATCATCTGCTGCAGACCGTACTTACAGCAGAGGAAAATGCCGGTAAGGTTAATGGAGAGGGTGTTGTTCCATCTTTCGAGCGGCAGTTCGTGGATGGCCCCACCGTCGTCGATTCCGGCGTTGGCGAAGACTCCCCAAACTGGGCCGAACTTTTCTGCGGACTGCGCGAAGGCGTCGCGAACCTGAACTTCGTCGCGGACATCGCATGTGATTCCCAAGGCGTTCGCTCCTAAGCTCCGGCAGGTGTGCGCCGTTGTTTCAGCCGTAGCGCCGTTTATATCCAAGGCAACTACCTGATCTCCTCGCTTCGCGCAAGCCAACGCGGTGGCACGGCCGATGCCGCTCCCGGCGCCAGTTATGATGATGGATCGCATGAGCACGAATTCTAGCATAGCTGATAAAGTATGACAGGTATGATTTCCAGCTACGACGTAGCGATCATCGGTATGGGAACGATGGGCAGCTTCGCCGCTCTGGAAGTGATCGAACGGGGGGCGTCCGTGATCGGCTTCGATCGTTTCCAGCCGCCGCATTCATTCGGGAGCCATGGCGGGCAGAGCCGCATCTTCCGCGTCGCGTATCCGGAAGGTTCCGGCTACGTGCCGATGGCTCAACAGTCCGGCCAGCTGTGGGATCAGTTGGGCGAACGATTCAAAACGAAACTCCTCCATAGGTCGGGCATGCTTTACATGGGCGCAGCAGGGGAAAGCTTTCTTGGCGGAATCCAGGAGAGCGCCCGGGTTCACCAATTGCACCTGGAAAATTTAGACGCTTGGGAAGTCCGAGAACGCTTCCCTGCTTTTCAAATCCCAGACCAGTACGCCGGGCTGTTTGACCCAGTCGCCGGCTGGATCGACGTGGATGCCTCGATTCAGCAAGCCCATCAACAACTACGGTTACTCGGGGCGGAGGTAGTTCTAAATACGCCGGTCCTTCGGTGGCATCCGGACGGCGCCGGCGTGCGCGTGATAACGGCTAACCGTGAAGTAAGGGCGACCAAGTTTATTTTCACCGCTGGCGCTTGGACGGGCCCAATACTTTCTGAGTTGAGTCTGCCTCTGACCGTTCGCCGTAAAGTTGTTACCTGGTTCGAGCCTCTCGTTCCTGAGTTATTCGCCGAAGGCCGCGCTCCTGTATTTACGTTTCCTGAAAACTGGTTGTATGGATTTCCCATCTTCGCCGGCCGAGGCGTGAAGCTGGCGGAACACCTGGGTGGGCTGGATATCCCCAATGCCGGTGACCCGATAGCGGTTCCGGATGGGTCCGACATCGATCCGATTCGGGCGACAGCATCCAAATATATGCCCCAATTAGCCGGTCCGCCGCCCGGTGGCGCGGCGCGCCTTCTAGACGCGATAACCTGTCTATACACTTTGACACCCGACGAAAACTTCATTGTAGATTTTCATCCCGCGCACCATCAGGTTATTCTGGCGGCGGGCTTCTCCGGGCACGGATTCAAGTTCGCTCCACTGATGGGAATCGCCTTGGCCGATCTTGCTTTACAGGGTCAAACGGATGTGCCCATCGGATTCCTAGGTCTGAGCCGTTTCTTGGGCCAAGCGAGCAACATTAGATTATGAAAATCACCCGAATCGATTGTCATGTCCTGCTGGATCCGGGTTATGACATAGGTGCAACCAGTTCTGCGCAAGACGACATCGTTGTGGAAATCCACACCGACCAGGGTCTCACCGGCATCGGAGAAAGCGATGTCAATCCCTGGATCGCGCGCGCCTGTATTCAGGCGCCCTCTACACACACCATGGGGCTCGGTCTTGCCGAAATGCTGATTGGCGAAGATCCTCTCCGTGTAGAAGAACTGTGGGACAAGCTGTATGTTGGCTCTGCCATGAACGGACGCCGTGGTGCCGTAATTCACGCGATTGGAGCGCTCGACATGGCTCTTCACGACCTCCGGGGCAAAGCCTTAGGTAAGCCGTGCTACGAATTGCTGGGAGGCGCCACCAAGTCCCACATCACACCTTACGCTTCCCTCCAACCCGAGGTATCGTCGTTCGATGCTTATCGAGCGTCGCTTCTCGACTGGGCTGCGACGGCTAAATCGCTGGGCTTTCGGGCGGCGAAGCTGGAGGTAACTCCGAGCGGCCCTTACCGGCACAAGGGACTCCACGCCACTCAAAAAGAAGTGACGGAGACCATCGGCGCCGTTCGAGAGTCCGTCGGTCCGGAATTTACTTTGATGGTGGATGTCCAGTACGGTTTCCCCGATGCGGACACATGCCTACGTGCCATCCGCGATTGGGTGGATTTCAACCTGTTCTTCGTGGAAACGCCGCTGCCCTCCGATGATTTGGCAGGCTACGCGCGTGTCGCGACCGAACAGCCCATACCGATCGCAGCGGGAGAATGGTTGGCGACACGATATGAATTCCTGGAGCTGATGGATCGCGGCAAAATTCAGGTGGTCCAGCCGGATATGGGCCGGGTCGGGGGACTAACCGAGGCCAAGCGAGTTTGCGATCTGGCTCTCGACCGCAAGCTCACCGTGGTGCCCCACCTTTGGAAGACCGGCATATCCATCGCTGCCGCCGCGCACTTGGCCGCCGCGACGCCCCATTGTGCGTTCATTGAGTTCCTCCCCGCCAGTCTTTGCGCATCGGCGCTTCGTAAGGAACTTGTTTCGGATGAATTGAGAATGATAGACGGAGTCGTACCATTGCCCGTGCGCCCAGGTCTGGGAGTGGAATTGAACCGCGAAGCTCTGTCGCGGTTCAGCCGCGCTGCGGAAAAAGTGATGTGACCCCAAGCACTTTGCTAGAAGGCTCTTTGGGGTTATGTACCGATGAATGGGAGCTCCGCGAGGCGAGCCCTCGCAACCCGAGTAAACTTGAAACTGGAGCGTACCAGCATGGCCCGGATGAAAGATGTCGCCGACCGCTGTGGAGTAGCTGAATCTACGGTGTCGCACGTCTTGAATAACACGCGCTATGTATCCCCCAAAATCAAGGATCGCGTACTCGCCGCGATGCGCGAGCTGAATTATCACGGCAACGCGCACGCAAGGAGGCTAGCCCGCGGCGCGAGCGATTTCCTAGGCCTCATCATCTCCGATATCGAAAATCCATTCTTTCCGGGACTGATCAAGGCGTTTGAATCCGCCGCTCTCCGGCACGGGTTCGACGTGCTACTCTCCACCACCAACTATGAACCCCAGCGGACCGAAAAAGCCTTTCGCAAAATGGTGGAGAACAAGGCTCCGGGCGTAGCCGTGCTTACATCGGGGGTGGACCCGGCGCTGGCCGGCCTGCTGGAATCGAATGGCGTGGCGTCCATTTTCCTGGATGCCGGCAGCGTCGGACCGAAGCGGAGCAACGTCCGCCTGAACTATGCCAAGGGCGCAAACGAGGCCGTCCATTATCTGTACAACCTGGGACACCGGGATTTCGCCCTCATCGCTGGTCCCCAAAATCGCCCTTCCCACGTTGCCTATCGGGAGGCCATCACCGCGGCGCTGCAGGAAACGGATCTCCAGCCGCAGGTGTTGGATGGATCTAACGACGTCGAGGGCGGCGCCCGTGCAGTCCAGCAACTGCTCACCGGCAGGCAGTTTCCGACCGCAATACTCTGCAGCAACGATCTCACCGCGATTGGGGCCTTGCGCGCGCTGTTTCGATCGGGTATTCGCGTGCCCGACGATGTGGCGCTTGTCGGCGCCGACGATATCCCTTTTGCGGAACTCACCCGTCCGCCGCTCAGTACGGTGAGGATCCCACGCGAAAAGCTGGGGGAGCTGGCGTGCCAGGTCCTGCAAGAGATGCTGATCGAAAAGCAGCCGGGCTCGGACCGCCTGTTGGATACCGAACTGGTGATTCGCGAATCCACAGCCGGCGCGCCCGATGGAAGGTTATTCCTCGGTCGATTCGAACACAACCGGCAACGGGCGCCGGAAGAAATCCGTCTTCACCGCGCAATAGAAGGTCCCCGCGCCAAGCCATAAGAAGCCAGCCACCTTGGCCGGAGTTCGCAGACTCCACCAGATGTAGAAGCACACGATGAAGCCGAGTAGCGGCGGTAACAGGTTGAGCATAATACTGCGAAGTCCCCGCGATTTTCCGCGCAAGTAGTAGCGGCTGAAGGAGGCCAGATTGACCCCCATGAACGCAACGAATGCGCCAAAGTTCAGGAGCTCCGCGCCGGCCTCATAGCTCATCGCGAGCGCACCCGCGACGCAAATTACACCAGTGAGCAGGATGTTGTACCTCGGCGTGTTGCGCACCGGGTCCAGGTAGCCGAAGAAGCGCCTGGGGATGGCTCCGTCACGTCCCATGGCGTACAGCAGGCGGCCGGCCCCCAACTGCCCTCCTAAGCTCGATCCAACGGTGGCGACAAGCAGCGTGAAGTTGATGAGTTGGAACATTACCGGGCCGCCGGCCCGCCCCGCCGCGGACACGAACGCCGTGTCCGGATCCGGAAAGGTTCGATAATCAGGCCAGATCAGTTGCCCTGCGTAGACTTCGATACCACCCAGGACGCCCGTGATCACACAGAGCAAGACTGTCGCCAGCAGGACGTTACGCCGCGGGTTTACGACATCCTCGGAAAGTGTGCTGATGCTATCGAATCCCATGTAGGTCAGCACTGCGACTGAAGTACCGGTGCTGACCAGCCGCCAGGAAAAGGTGGCTGGATCATAGAACGGCTTCAGCGAAAAGAGTCCGCCGACACCGGACAGCCTCACGATATAGGCCGTCGCGGTCACGAAGAAGGCGATCAACACCGCCAGCATTGCCACGGTGAGGAACGTGTTGGTTCTCGCCGTAGTTTGAATCCCCCGCAAATTGATGGCGGTGAAGAGAGTCGCAAACAGGATCACCCATACCGGAAATGGCAATGGCAGAATGTTCATCGCCGCTTTGCTGCACCAGATGGTCCCGATAGTGGGAGTGAGTAAGTAATCCATCGCGATGCTCCAGCCGGTGAGGAAGCCCGCGTTGGGGTGGATTTCGCGGCCAACATAGGTATAGGCCGATCCGGCATTGGGATGGGCATTGGCCATGCGGCCATAACTCACCGCCGTCAGCACCATGGCAAACATACCGATCAAGATGGTGGTGGCGACATGCCCGTGCGCGACGATCGCGACCACACCGAAGGAAGGAAGAGGCGCGGTTGGCTGGATCACGATGATGCCGTAAAAAAGCAGGTCCCACAGCGTAAGAACCCGCCGGAGGCGAGGGGTTCTCAGGCTTTCCCCAGGAGCGCTCATCGGCGTCCCGCGTTGCCCGCGGGGACGACGCGTAGCGTTTGAATCTGATGAGCCGCGGCCCTGCTGGTAACCTGGCCGGATTCGACCGGTATCGCCGCCAGATCCGTTTCGATGTGGGTCGCATGAGCTGCTTTCGCGATTCCGCCTGCCAGCGAAATGGAATAGTCCTGCGGCGTGTCCGAGAGATTCCAGAAACGCGCAATCAGACCGGCTGCCGCGTCATCGTCCGCGGGCTTGAGCGCCCACAACAGCACTCTCGGATTCGAAGTGGTCAACAACGAAAAGGATGTTTCCGGAGCGTCGCCCTGCCCACGCAGCCACCCCGTGATGGGTGGGTTCTGGTGCTCCAGCGCGAACCGCATCGCCGATGTCGCATCAAATCGGCCGTGTGTCCGCAGCGCAAACCGTTGCAGAAAGTGCTTGTCCCCGCCCTGCTTGGGGATGCCCGCCTGGGGAGCGTCGATCTGCCCACCGGCCAGCACCTGGATCTGGGGAGTTTTGCTGTCCAAGTATGACACTCCGTCGTGAATGCCAGTGTTGCCGAGTTTCATAAACGCGCAATCGCGATTGGACAACGTCACGCCGGCGCCATCTTCTCCGCTCATGTCCGCGAAGTGGTTCAGGGTCAACCATTCCAGGCGCGACATGACCGGAGAATAGTTACCGCCATCGGCTAAATATTTTGCTCGAATTACCGCCCCCACCTCTTCATGCCGCACGTCGGGCGACTTCAGGTTGAAGGCAAATCCCCAGGTGTGCGTGCCATCGAAGTTCTCTGTGATGTCGTTACGAATATCGATGCGCCGGGAGTCGCGGTACATCGTAATGCGAGTGGTGTGGGCGAGCGGGCTTTCGCCAGTGGCTTTCAGCGTGACGGATACCGGCCCGGCATTCTCCACTTCCAATAGCCCGGGATCCTGCCCCAGATCGTTGATCGCCCAACGGCTGTTTTGTGTACTTCCCGCGAACTCGCGGCCTCCACGGCTCTTGTCAGCCAGACTCGAAATCGCTCCGCGATCTTCCACCTTCAACCGGTAGGTGGAGTTTTCAAAGACGCTACCCTGCACTTCCGCCGCCGCACTAAAGGCCCGGCCCGCGCCCTCGGCCACCTCATAAACTTTGTAACCGGCGGCCGGCAGATCTTTAGCCCAAATCCGGAGGTACTGCCGTCCGTGCGGATACCCGTCCTCGGGCAACCACACCAACTGCGACGGTGTCTCCTCGCCGGACGAAAGATCGATGACGTGGACCCGATCGGCGCTTTCATACACGACATCGGCGGCGTCCGTGCGGGACCACCCGAGCGGGTTGAAGACATAAAACCTCCGCTTCCCCGCCGGCATGCGGATCATTCCACCGAGCGCGTAAGCCGCGTCGTTGTGCAGTGAGTCCACATAGCTTTCAATCTCCCCGGCGATCTTGCGTTCCCACTTCGCGCGCGCCTCGCGCGAGATCACCGGACCGTCGGCAGTCCAGTTGTGTTCCCAGTACAACCCGAGATCCATCCACGCCAGATCACGCGCCGCCCGCCGGGGCTGCATGAAACCGGGTGTCCGCAGACTGACCATGGAGGCCAAAGCCTCAGCCCCGCGCAGTTTCTCCACGGTCCTCCGGACCCGTGCCGAAACTTCCGTCAAAGAAGCGGAATAAAGGTCCCATTCGTTCCCAAAGCTTCCCGAAAATTCGGGCAAAGTCTTCCCGTAGCTCTTCTCGAAGTCCACAAAGAAATCGTTGATGTTTGAAACAATGATCTGACGCTGGGGAGTGGTTTCCGCTTGGGCCACCGTCACGAACTCGTTGCTAAGCGTCTTCAAGTCGTCCCAACCCTTGCCGAAGATTCCAATTACGGGATAGGGGTAGCGCTTCCGAAAATCGGCGTCGTGGTCCACGTATTCGATTTCTTTAGCCGGCGTGCGGGCCTCGGCGTAGCCGCCCAGACCGCGATTCCCGGCGTCGCCGCGCATGCTGTTCCACTTCATCAAAATGCGGCTGCCGTCATCCGCCTTCCACCAGTAGATCTCGTGAGGACGCCGTCTCGCGGGATTCAACTGCGTTAGGCACCCACAAATCCCTTTCCAGCTATACTTCGCGCCGGAACCCGCCCAGAGTCCGCCCAGTCCATAGGGCAGGGTCTGGTCCTCCATTGCGATCGCCAGTGGAATCCGCAAACCGAACCGGCGTTCGAGCGAACCGGCGTAATACATGCCGCGCAGAACCGCTTCCGTCGGTGTGCCACCGTAAGTGGATACCAGCGCATTCAACGGAAAACTGATATGCCCGTCGCGGACCCGGTCCATCAGCCTTCTGAACTCGGCGGGCGTCTTATTCCTCTCGTAAGTCCATAGCCAAAGCGAGCCGTCGGCGTGCCAGCGGCTTTGATACTCCGGCGGATTGCCTTGGGTTTTGTCGGCGAGCTCCAGATAGTAATCGAGCATCTCCAGGTATGCCTTGCGGTACGCTTCCTCGTCGCCGGTCCACATGTAGTCCGTGTGATCGTCGGGCGCGATATAGATACGTTTGGATTGGGCGTTTGCTGCCGCCGCAAAGGCCAGAGTCGCGAACAGAATTGTCTTCCTCATAGGCGTGGCGTTGTGAAAACCGGCCGTATGACCATAGACAAGCGCTTGTCTAAGGACATTAAGCAATCGAATCACAATTGTCAATCAGAATATATCTCTTTGGGAAAGCGCTTGCTCAAACCTGAAATCCCAGCCTACACTGTTGCAAGGTAGCTTCTATACCATGCTCGGAGCGATCGATATCGGTGGTAGCAAAATCGCCGTCGCCACGGTTCGGGAGTCCGGACAGATTGCGGCCCGCCGGGCGGTTCCCACATCCTTGCCCGGCGGTCCAGAGGCCGCGCTGCGGCGCATTGTCCACCTGATGCGAGAATGCGAAACGGAGTGCGACGAGAAGGCCTCCGGCATCGGGATTGGCTGCACCGGCCCAGTGGACCCAGCGACAGGAGTGATCGGCAACGTGGATCTGCTGCCGGGCTGGATGGGTTTTCCGCTGACCGCCGAACTTCAACAGGCCACTGGGGTGGCTGCCGTCATGGAGAACGACGCGGATGCCGCAGCCCTGGCGGAGTCTGCCTGGGGCGCGGGCACGGAGTCCAGATTTTTTCTGTATATCACCGTGGGAACCGGCATCGGCGTGGCTTTTGTCCAGCAAGGGCGGATCTATCGCGGCGCGGGAGGCTGGCACCCGGAAATGGGTCACCACACGCTTGACGCGAGCGGCGAGGTCGATGGCCCTTGTTACTGCGGCGCACGCGGATGCTGGGAATCCCTGGCCGCCGGTCCCGCGCTCGCGGCCTGGTTCAACGCTCATGCCTCGCCGTCCGATAAGCTTCGCGAGAGCGCTGGTACGCGCGAGATCTTCGGCCTGGCGCGATCCAGTCATGAGCTGGCCATTCGAGCAGTTGAGCGTGAGGCTCACTATCTAGCCATTGGGTTAGCCAACCTCGTCACGATCTTCTGCCCAGACCGCCTGGCGCTGGGAGGAGGAGTGATGGAGAGCGCGGATCTGCTTTTGCCGCGATTGCAGCATTTAGTCCCCTCTCTCTGCCGGCTCATTCCGCTGCACCCTTCTGCTATCACCCGCGCAAAACTCGGCGAAGACGCCCCCTTACTCGGCGCTGCACGCGTCTGGCAGCATCGAGTAGCGGAGCCCCTGGAGACACAACCACCCTCATGAAGATAGTCGAAGGTCCCTATCTGCGCGACTTACTGGACCAGCCCGCCGCCTTGCGGGGAACCCTGGCGTCTCTTTCCGAGGAACCCGAACTGCTGAGCCTGGTTAGCCACTTGCATTCCGGCAAATTGCGGCGGATCGTTCTTACCGGCATGGGTAGCTCCTATCATGCCTTGTATCCCCTGCATCTGGTGCTGACCGCGAATCGTCACTGCTCGCTATGGGTGGAGACTTCGGAACTGATTCACTATCTGACGGAGGCGCTCGGGCCCGAAACACTGGTCGTAGCGCTTTCCCAGTCCGGGGAGAGCGCCGAGACGCTCGGCCTGCTGCAAATTTGCCGTGGGAAAGTTCCTTTGATTGCGGTCACCAATAATCCAGCTTCCCGGCTGGCAAACCAGGCGAGTGTCCGGATACTGATGCATGCGGGACTGGAATTGGGCGTCTCCTGCAAGACTTATTTGGCATCGCTGCTCTTACTCGAATGGCTTTCCTGCATTTTGACGGGGCAGGATAGGGCAATCGCGCGCAAGGATCTCGCGACCGCTGCCTCCATGGTTGAATTGTATCTGCAACCGTGGGAGCGCAACGTCGCTGCCTTGAGGCAGATGGTCGTCGGTGTGCGCCAGGTGTTTATCGCTGGGCGCGGCCCCTCCCTTGCCGCCGCAGGTACGGGCGGCCTAATTTTGAAGGAATCGGCGCGCTTTTCCGCCGAAGGGATGAGTTCCGCGGCCTTCCGCCACGGTCCGATCGAGTCCGTCGACAACTCGGTGCTGGTTGTCGTGATGGAGGGCGACCGGAGGAGTGAGATCCTGAACCGCCGCCTCGCGCGTGACGTCCATGCGGCAGGCGGCCGAACCGCCCTGGTCGAGATGCACGATACGCCGGGACCCTTCCACATTCCCACGGCGGTCGAACGGATCCGGCCAATTCTCGAAATCCTACCTGTGCAGATGTTGTCGCTGGCCCTTGCCGCGCTCACGGGGAACGAGCCGGGAACATTCAAACTCGCTACAAAAATCACCACAACCGAGTGATCTGAGGAAAGCCGCGCGCTTCCTGTATCCGAACTTGCGCAGTTCGCCGAGCCCGCAAGCTATGCTAGAGCGACGTCGGGCACGGTCGTGTTGTTGATGATCAGCTCGGGCAGGGTACTCAAGGTTTTGAATGAGGCGAAGCCCAGATCGCCGGTCTCGGTCGCACTCAGGTCAAGTCTTTCAAGATTACCCAACGTGCTCAGATATGCGAGTTGGGCATCGTCCACGGAAGCAGACGCAATCGAATTCGCGCCTCTAGGCTGCGGACCAGCCGCAGAGACTGCGCCCACCCTTGCCGACCAAACTGCGGCATTGAAACCGGATTTGAATGGTGAGGCAAGGGAACACCGGAACAGCGGGAGCCAATCGACCGTTCGGCACTTAAATAGTGGGTTGCCGAAAACGGAAGCGGAGAAGACACTCGCCGTTCGGCTAGCCTGCCGCGATTGCCTACTCTCTTGAGTACTTCGCGGAGAATCGAAGAATAGCCTGACACGCGGCAAAACCTAGCCATTCTGTAAGTTTTGTTTTGAACAATGGGAGAGAAGGCGTGGGTTGGAACGATATCACGGTAACCGAGATATACGCGGTCCATGACATCCGTCCGTTTCTTGAGGAAGAACTCCTTAGGGCATGGAAGAAGGCGGAGCGCACGGGCTCACGTAGCACCACTCGCGGCCGCTCGTTGAGAGCATCGAATACGGAGTTGGATCTCCGTGGCTGCGTTACCGAATTTGTGATTTGATCGGCAACAGCGTGAAGATTCGACTCAGATCACTTTCTCACATCACGCTTTCTTGCAGAATGGTCAGGTAGCGGCTCCGTGTGGGTCGTCCACCAAAGGGAAGGTGGCCATTCGGCCGCAAGCCATGGTCATACAAAATGTGCGCAAAACTGTGCCAGAAATCCGTCCCCTGGCCATCTGCGGTGAGCGGAAGCAGACGCCCCGAATCCGTGTAAGCCATAGACAACACCCGAAGCCACGTAAGCCAAAGAAGCCGGTCACGTAGTTGGGGTGCAAGAGGTCCCGATGCTGCGCTCGCGGACCTCTGGCGAATAGCCAACCGGCCATCTTCTCGGTGGCCGTCGCCATTCGTTGTTGCTCATTGTCTGCGAGCCTCCGCCTGACGAACGGAACTGCGAGTCGCATATCTTCAGCGATCTCTTGGTTGAGCGACTGATGTCGTCTTGCCGACTTGAAAGGTGGAACCTCGTTTACAGGATTCCCACTCGCTGAATCCGTGTACAGTCCATGTACACTTCTGCCTTGGTTTTGAAGGTTTTCTGCGGGGCAGACTGGATCAGGTTGGTATTGTTTCCCGTAACCTGAACATCATCGGGCCTTAGCGGGCGTTCGACTCCCACTAGCTTCCGCCAGGCTACATAGACCGTCACATTCGGGCGAAGGCTTTCTCGATGGTTCCCATGGCAATGAAACATTTTCGCGGATGTTCCAAGAGCGGAACGAATTCGTGATGGAGATAAAAGCTGCGCGCCGACTCATCGTAGGCCTCGGCTACAACGCCAATCGAGGCGATCACTATTGTGTTCTTCCAGCTTCGATAAAGGGCGTCCATTAATAGGAGCCGTCCGAGTTTCTGTCCGCGATGGTCTTGACTCACGACTAAACGGCCGAGTAGGGTCGCTGGGATGAGCGGATACTTCGGAAGCTTCTTGGCAACCGCTGGAGGCAATTCTGTGACGCGAATTCCATATGAGGACAAAGTGTAATAGCCTACAACCTGGCGCTCATGGTCCAACATTACGAAGGGCGCGGCCACCTTACGCTTCGCGTCTTGACCTGCCTGCCGGCGAAAATACTCATCAAGTTCTGCGACGCCGCATGTGAAGTTGGTCTTATCGTGATCCGCGAGGGGTTCGAAGGAATAGGGAATCGGACTCACCGTCGGGCGATTGTGTTCTTGTAGTGCCGAGCGGCGGACCGTAAAACAGGCCCGGGTTCGGCGGCGTGCAGGATGGCATCCACAAACGTCTCGGTCTCGCGTGCGCTCAGAATCAACATCGCTCTTTCTTCGATGGTGCGTTCGGC
>PMOK01000015.1:0-614 GCA_003162425.1 Bryobacterales bacterium
GGGCGGCACACGCCGTTCTTCAAAGGATACCGGCCGCAGTTTTACTTCCGGACGACGGACGTGACGGGAGTGACGGAGTTGCCGGAAGGAACCGAGATGGTGATGCCGGGCGACAACGTGAGCCTGATCGTGGATCTGATCACGCCGGTGGCGATGGATAAGGGGCTGCGGTTTGCCATTCGAGAAGGTGGACGGACCGTTGGCGCAGGCACGGTAACGGAAATAGTGGAATGAGAATTCAAGAAGCCGAGGGATTCACGAAGTCAAGGAAGATGGTGGCGGCGTTGCGCCGCGTTCCTCCTTCCTTGACTTCTGGCTTCCTTGGATTCTTGACTTCTCGCGACTGAAAAGGAGCGAACAAGAATGCGCGAAATCATTACTTTGCAGTGCACTGAGTGCAAGCGAAAGAACTACAGCAAGACCAAGAACAAGAAAACTATGACCGAACGGTTGGAGCTCAATAAATTCTGCGCGTTTTGCCGCAAGCATCAGCCGCACAAGGAAATAAAGTAAACTGAAGTTGGCGGTTTGTTTAGGGGCATAGGCTAACGGTAAACCAGCGGTCTCCAAAACCGCCTTTGGGGGTTCGAATCCCTCTGCCCCTGCCAAAGAGG
>PMOK01000015.1:718-5611 GCA_003162425.1 Bryobacterales bacterium
ACCACGGGGGTTGTTATCGTCGCCGTGTTTGCCTTCGCCGCCTACTTCGCGGTGGTGGATCAGGTGGTATCGAGCGTCATCAATAAGCTCTTCAACGCGTTCTCCAGGTAAGTGAAAGACAAAATGGCTGAGGAAGATATCACTCCCATACAAGAAGCCTCGGACGAGCAGCCGGATAGCCTCGTGCCTGAGGAAGCGCGCGACGAAGCCCCGGTCGAAACCCCGCCGATTGAGGCGCAGCCTGCGTCCGATGACGCACCGGAAGCCGCTGCGGAAGCGCCCCCGGTTGTCGACGAGACCAAGAACTGGTACATCATTCATACCTATTCCGGGTTCGAACAGAAGGTTGCGGATTCGTTAAAGGGCCGCGCCCAAGCTTTCGGCTTCTCCGACAAAATCGGGCAGATTTTGATCCCGACCGAAGAAGTTGTGGAGCTGCGAGGTGGCAAGAAGGTCACCAGCAAACGCATGCTGTATCCCGGATACGTGCTGGTCCAGATGGAAATGAACGATCAGCTTTGGCATGAGGTGAAGAACACCCCCCGCGTCACTGGATTCGTGGGTGGCGGCAACAGCCCGGTGCCTTTGAGCTCCGACGAAGTGAATTCCATCCTGTACCGCCAGGAAACTTCGGCCAAGACGCCGCGCCCGAAGATGACGTTCGAAAAGAACGAGTCGGTGAAGATCATCGACGGGCCGTTCGCCAACTTCTCCGGCAAGATCGACGAAATTAACTCGGATCGCAACACGCTGCGGGTGCTGGTGACGATATTCGGCCGGGCCACGCCGGTGGAATTAGATTTTCTGCAAGTAGAAAAGATGTAAGCTTTCCCAAACAAGGTTTTCCCAACATGGCAAAAAAAGTTACTGCGCAGGTAAAGCTGCAAATTCCGGCTGGCAAGGCCACGCCGGCGCCCCCGGTAGGTACCGCACTCGGTCCCCAGGGCGTGAACATCATGGAGTTTTGCAAGGCATTCAACGCCAAGACGTCGGCGAAGGATCAGGAAGGGCTGATCATTCCGGTAGTGATCACTATTTTCAGCGATCGCTCCTTCACATTCATTACCAAGACTCCACCCGTCCCCATTTTGATCAAGCGCGCCGTGAATCTGGCGAAAGGGTCGGCCGAGCCGAATAAGAATAAGGTGGGCAAGATCACGGCCAAGCAGGTGGAAGAGATCGCCAAGATCAAGATGCCGGATCTCAACTGCTTCGATCTGGAAGCGGCCGTGCGGTGCGTCAAAGGCACTGCGCGAAGCATGGGCGTGGACGTAGCTGCAGAATAGCCCCGCGCGTAAGCAAGGGGACGACGTTGCGGGCTGGTGGACAACCTGGACCCTGTTTGCTAAAGTATTAGAAGCGCTCAACGCTAAAGTTTAAAACTCAGTGGGAGGCAGGGGCCGCTTCAGGTGCGCTTCTGCCGTCTGCACCAATGAGGATACATGCCAAAACAAGGTAAGAAGTTTCTCGCTGCGGCCAAACAGGTAGAACATCGGCCCTATAATCTGAACGATGCGGTCCCGCTGGTTCAGAAGATCAAGTTCGCCAAGTTCGACGAGACTGTCGAATTGCACTTGCGCCTGGGTGTGGATCCAAAGCACGCCGACCAGATGGTCCGCGGCACTGTGGTTCTGCCAAATGGTCTCGGCAAATCCAAGAAGGTGTTGGTCATCGCTTCCGGCGACAAGCTGAAGGAGGCTGAGGCGGCCGGCGCTGACTACGTGGGCGGCGAAGATATGGTGGCCAAAATCCAGGGCGAGGGTTGGACCGATTTCGACGCCGTGATTGCTACTCCGGACATGATGCGATCCGTTGGTAAACTCGGCAAAGTCCTCGGGCCGCGCGGCCTGATGCCCAATCCGAAAACCGGCACGGTGACGCAGGACGTGGCTAACGCAGTGAAGGAAGTGAAGGCCGGTAAGGTGGAGTTTCGCGTGGACAAAACCGGCGTGATTCACGTTCCGGTGGGCAAAGTCAATTTCGAGACGCCCAAACTGATCGAAAACGCCTCCAGCCTGATCCAGGCTGTAATCAAAGCCAAACCGGCGGCGGCGAAAGGGAAATACGTCAAGAGCGTTACCATCTGCTCCACCATGGGGCCGGGCGTCCATCTGGATGTGACGGCGTTCAACGCGAAGCAGCTGTGACGGAGAACCGACCATGAAAAAGAAATCCGACAAGCAGAAAGACCTGGACGCGCTCAAGAAAGACTTCGAGAAAGCGCGGAACATTTTTGTCACCGGTTTCGAGAAGCTCACCGTGCAGCAGGATTTCGAGCTGCGCAAGACCATCCGTGGAGCAGGTGGCAATTATAAGGTCATCAAGAACAACCTGGCCGAGAAGGCAGCCGAAGGTACGCCGGCGGAAGAAATTCTGCGCGACCTGGCCGGCATGACGTCGCTGGCATACACTGTCAAAGATCCCGTGGCGCTCGCCAAGGCGCTCACGGGTTACGCCAAGGCCAACCCGACGTTTACGTTCAAAGCGGGCATGGTGGAAGGCCGGGTGATCGACGTGAAGTCGATCCAGCAGCTGGCTGCGCTGCCGGCCCGAGAAGAGATTTTGGCTAAAGTTTTGTTTCTGATTCAGGCGCCAGCGCAGCGTTTGGTCACCGTCCTCAGCGGCGTGGGCCGCAATCTGGCGGTGGTAGTTGACCAGGGAGTCAAGGAAAGCAAGTTCTCACAATAAGGGAGTCGAAGAAGACAATGGCGGACATTAATGGAATTGCAGAACAGATTCAAGGGCTGACCCTGCTTGAGGCAGCCCAACTCGTGAAGCTGCTGGAGGAGAAGCTGGGCGTGTCGGCAGCGGCGGCATCAGTTGCGGCTGCTCCGGCCGGTGGCGGGGCGGCGGCTGCTCCGGCGGCTGAGGAAAAGACCGAATTCAACGTGATCCTGACAGCGGTGGGCGCCAACAAGATCAACGTCATCAAGGCTGTTCGCGAGGTTACCAACCTGGGCCTCAAAGAAGCCAAGGACCTCGTGGATGGCGCTCCAAAACCGATCAAAGAAGGCGTCAATAAGGATGAAGCCGAGGCCATCAAGAAAAAGTTCACCGATGCAGGGGCAACGGTAGAAGTGAAGTAAAGTCAGCGCTTTGCGCTGTCTGGCGGCAAGGAGTGAGGTGGGTGGGGGCGTGGCTCGGGGTATTGGGCTCGCCATCCCGCCGCTTTCTCCTTTTGCGGGTCGATTTGACGGAGTCAAATTGATTTGCTAGAGTGAAATAGATACAGGCCGGAGACCGACCCGGATTCTTGCTCTTGTGAACCTCACATCCTGCGCATATGGTGTGCCATTCGTCAGAATGGGCACAGGGCTTTGCCATGCTCACTTTTTTGCCGCACCCGGCGTGTATGGCGACGGTCTTTCCGGTTTTGGACGTTTCATGTTATCCCGCTGCTCACGTAATCCCGCCCTCCCCTTGGTTTCTAACACGGGCCTCGGCGGCGCGTGCGCCAGTTGAAACTGGGTAGTGGAACGAGCGGCGTTTTATTCTGCGATTGATTTCGGAGCCCATCGACGGTAGGAGCGAAAATGGAAAATCTGGCAAGAGGAGCAACGCGCGAACGAGTTGATTTCTCTCGAATCAAGACCTCGATCCCCATCCCAAACCTGATCGAGGTTCAGAAGAAATCTTATGAGCGATTTCTGCAAATGGACCTGCTGCCCGGCGAGCGGGAAGATACCGGGTTGCAAAGTGTCTTCAATTCGGTATTTCCCATCTCCGACTTCCGGGGGTTGAGCCAGCTCGAGTTTGTTGATTACGCCATCGGCAATTGGGAATGCAAGTGCGGAAACCTGAAGGGGCTGCATCACCTGCGTTCCACCTGCCGCAATCCCAGTTGCGGCGCTACCATCCGTACCGATCCATTCCATGTCGGCGATGTGCTCTGCCACCGCTGCGGAACCTTCAACAAGAACATCGTTACTTTCTGCAACCGCTGCGGCGACCCGGTGGGATTGCAGTTGAAGTACGACGTGGCCGAGTGCGAAGAGCGCGGCATGACCTACGCTGCGCCTCTCAAAGTCACCATCCGCCTGACCGTGTTCGACAAAGATCCCGAGACAGGGGTGAAAACCGTTCGCGACATCAAGGAACAGGAAGTGTTCTTCGGCGAAATTCCGCTGATGACCGAGAACGGAACCTTCATCATCAACGGCACCGAGCGCGTCATTGTTTCGCAGTTGCATCGATCTCCAGGAGTCTTCTTTGAGCGCGTTCCGGCGCAGGGCTACTACCTGGGCAAGATCATTCCCTATCGCGGGAGTTGGGTGGAATTCGAGTACGACAACAAGAGCCTGCTGTACGTCCGCATCGACCGCAAGCGGAAATTCTATGGCACGGTGTTTCTGCGTGCGCTGGGTCTGAAAACCGATTCCGAGATTCTCAAAGCGTTCTATAACGTCAGTGAGATTCACATCAAGGACAAGAAGCTGTTCTGGAAGGTCTCCGACAGCTTGCTCGGCCTGAAGCTTTCGAAAGCTATCGGCACCCGCAACGAAACCATCGTCCCTCAAGGCCGCAAGATCACCAAGAGCCTGTACGAGGCGGTTCTCAAGGCCAAGATCGAACAGGTGGAAGTGGACCGGACCGATTTGCAAGGCGCTTTCATCGCCGCCGACGTCATTGACATGTCCACCGGCGAAGTTCTGGTGGAAGCTAACCACGAACTGACTAATATCGAAAAGGTGCTAGACAACGGCATCACATCGTTTGAAGTGTTTTTCCCCGAGCGCGATGATGCCGGCAACGTCATTTCGGTCACCTTGAAAAAGGATCCGGTGAAGAGCCAGAGTGACGCGCTGCTCGAGATCTACCGCAAACTGCGTCCCGGCGATCCGCCTACGCTCGATACTGCTACGCAGCTATTTCAGGGCATGTTCTTCGACCCGC
>PMOK01000056.1 GCA_003162425.1 Bryobacterales bacterium
CGAACTGCTTTCTAATCTTCATCATACCGTGGTTCACAACTCATGGAACAATAAGCACTTAGAGGCCGTAAATCTACGTAAGAGAACTAACCTGAGGCTAATGACTTACGTCTTATTAGCAGAGAGGAAAAAGTTGAATATGAAGGCCAACTTCGTGAAGATTTTTTTGACACTGGCAATGGCGGCTTTCGCCGTCCCGATCTTCCCCCGAACCATCAATCCCAAGGGCGACTTAGCCGGCGCAGTCCGGCATGAGCTCGTGATGTTGCCCTACTACAGCGTCTTTGACGATTTCCAATTTACCGTGGATAACGGCACCGTTACGCTGGCCGGCGATGTGACGCGCCCGGTATTAAAATCGGACGCTGAGAATGTCGTCAAACGTATCGCGGGCGTTACCAACGTGGTGAACAACATCAAGGTTCTGCCGCTTTCGTCATTCGATAACCGGATTCGCGTGGCAACCTACCGGTCTGTGTTCGGTTATGCCGGTCTATATCGCTATGCGATGGGCGCCAATCCATCCATTCACATCATTGTGGATAACGGTCACGTGACGCTGAAAGGTGTAGTGGCGAATCAGGGCGACAAGAACCTCGCCTACATCCGCGCCAACGGTGTTCCGGGAGTCTTCTCGGTGACGAACGACTTGCTGGTGGCGGGAAACAGCTAAGAAACCGAATTCAGAATTCAGAAGCCAGAATTGGCCGCCGGTCACATCCCGATCGGTGGCCAATTTGTTTTTCGGCTACTCTTGAACCCTCACTACTAACACCGAGCATGGCGCATTCCAGGCCACCTTGGTCGACACGCTTCCGAGGATGCTGTGTTTCATCTCAGAAGCGCCTCCCGCGCCCACCACTACCAGATCATAGTCGCCTTGATCGGCCTCGCTCAGGATTTCATTGGCGGGGTTGCCCTCCCGAATCGACGTTGTCACTCCCGGATGATGCTCCAGCACGCGGATCCGCGACTCGGCCAGCAATTCCTCCGCTTCCAGCCGCAATTCGCGCGATAGTTGATTGTTTTGGGACGCGTCCGGATCGGGGCTTTCCCTCGACTGCTCGGCGGGAGGTTCATACGGCAGCCAGAGCGTCTCCTGAACATGCAGTAGAGTAATCTCGGCCGACTCGAGATCAAAGAATGAACTCAGGGTGTCCAGCGCTTGCTCGGACCCCGCCGAACCGTCCACTGGCACCAGCATCCGCATGCCTCTATCGCCGGGCGGTTCACGCCCCACTAGCACGCAGCCCGACGCATGTTCCACTAAGCGGCTCGCCACCGGTCCCAGTCCGGCGGCCGACCGTGCGTCGCGTCCCTTGGCGCCGATCACGGTAATATCGTAGTCCTCCGCGTCGTGCATGATCACATTGGCCGGGGATCCGCTCTCAGAAAGCGTCAGCGCATCGATACCTTCCTCGGCGAGTATTCCCTTGGCTTCTCCTAGAATGCGCCTGGTCTCCGCCGCCACGCGGTCCTCCATGGATCGACGGGCGATGTTCCCGGATTTGGGCGAGCGAAGCTCGGGAGCGACATAGAGGACGTCCACTTTCCGATCCTCGCTCGAGAGCAAACGGCTGGCCGCTCGCATTGCCGCAATGGATTCCTTGGATCCGTCCGTGGTGAGAAGTACTCGCATAGCGCCGCCCTAATTCTACGCCAATGAGCACGTCCCCGCGCTGATGCCACAACCAGGGATTTCTCACGAACTAGTTATGTAATCGAACAAGCTGGTCTTGGGCAACTGCGCCCGGGATACCAGGGCGGCCTGCTGCGCAGTCTGACCCTCGGTCAATTGGGTAATCGCCGCAGCCTCGTCGGCATCTTGCATCCCGCTTAGTTGCGTCTTCAGTTGCGTCACATTATTCTGGGCGTCGTTCGAGGCACTGGACACCTCATCCTGAACGTTGCCGTAGAATGCCAGTTGCTGGTTGAGGTACGTGTCGGCAGTTTGCACATCGCCCAATGCTGAGCTGACCGCACTGGCGCCGCTGTTGCTCAGGAGTGCTTGCCGCAGATTGTTGATTGACGTGAAGACGTTCTGCGTTGCGTCCGGACTGTCAAAGATGGTCTGCGCGGTCAGAGACACCGCAAACTGAGACCCATCTGAAGCTTGTACTTCACGAGTTGCAGCCGTGCCCTGATACGCACTGATCGGGGAAGGTTGCGTCAGGTCGATACTGTAAGGCGCCTGCTGATCGCTGTCGCCGCTGAATATGTAACGCCCCCCAACAGTGGTGTTGGCAAGACCCACCAATTGCTGAAGCACGGTACCCAACTGGTCCGCTACGTTTTGGGTGGTATCGCCCGATGCCAGATCGCTGGCGCCTTGCGTGCCCAGGGACTGCGCCTGTTCCACCAGGCTAACCGCGTTTTGCAGCGCCGTTTGCGCGGTATTCACTTCGGTTGTCACCAGGCCCAGATTGGAATTGACCTGTTGAGCCTGATTCAGGTCCGATCGGGTTTGCAGCAAGGTTGAGATTTCATCCGGCGCGTCGGAAACGACGTTGATTTTCAGACCGCTGGTGAGTTCTATCTGCGCTTGCTGCTCCCGCTGCTCGATCTGGTCCAGACCCACCAGAAAGCTTTGTGAAGAGGCACTAAGAGGGCTAATCATGCGTACTCCTTAGGTGATGACGGCCATTAACGTTTGAGTCAATTCGTTCAAAACAGTAAACATTTTCGAGCTTGCTTCGTAGGATTTCTGATAAGCCATCAGGGTTTCAGCCTCTGTATCGAGCGACACGCCGGATACCTGCTGCCGCAACGTTTGCGCCTGGGTAAGCAGGCTTTGCTTGGTGGTTTCGGTGTTTGTCGCCGACGACACATCGTTCCCTACCTGCCCGCCGATATTGCCATAGTACCCGTCGAAGGTATAACCGTCCACGCCCGTGGCGTTTTGCAATTGGGCCAGGGCCAAGGCGTTTCCATTTCCACCCGGGGCCCCCGGCAGCGCCGCGGCAATCTGGTCCGTCGTCAAGGGATTCACCGCTAGTGTCTGGGCGGCTCCCTGCACCGGGTCGTAAGTGAATAGATCAGTCGTCGGCGCCGCGCCGTTCTGGTCAATGCCGTTGTCGAGCGCGCTATTCACTTGGTCCGCAACGCTCTGCGCCAATGTGTTGAGGCTGTTGAGGTACCCGGGAATCACGTTGTTCTTGTCATCCAGCACCGCGCTCAACTGGCCGCTCGTTATCTGGCTCGTGATGTCAGCGCCCGTGCTGCTCAATACCGCAGTCTGGGGCGTTGAGAAGTCCCCCTGGATGTCGTACGCTTGATCTCCCGACACCAGCGGCGTCTGGCCGCCTAGCAACACAGTAACGGTTCCATCCGGCTGCTGCAGCGTCGTAAAGTTGACATACTGCGAGAGTTGTTCGAGCGACGAGTACAGTTGCGCGTCCACGCCCGCATTAACCGTACCGGATGGGTCCACTCGATTCTGGGAATTCACCTCCGCAATGGTAGAGGCCAGTTGATTAATGTTACCGATAATGCTTTGGGCTTGCTGGTTCAAGTTGGTTCCTTGATTCAACAAACCGTTTGCCGAGTCATTAAACTGCTGCGCCACGGTATTCGCTGCGTTCAGCACGGCCTGCCGTTCAACCGCACCGTTTGGGTTTACGCTGAGCTGAGAAAAGCTCGAAAACAGAGCGTCCATGGCTGGCGCCACCCCGGATGTGCTGGATAGACTGAAATACGACTGTACAGGCGTAAGATCGGTCACCTTTTGCGTCGAAAACCCCAGCGCCGTCTGCTGCTGCTGGACAGCCTGTTCTGCATATTGGTCCCGGGAACTTTGCATAGGACCGGCCTGCACGCCGCCCACCAGCCCCTCCGTCAGATCCAGCGGTTGCGCCTCAAAGGTCTGCGTCTGCTCCACGTAACCTGGCGTGTTGGCGTTCGCAACGTTGCTCGAAACGACAGTCATGCCATCCTCGAATGCTTTCAGCGCATTCGACGTGTTCGCGATCGCTGCAAAAAGATTACCCAATTGCCACCACCTTGCCGGACCGAAACGGAGCCGGCGGAATGGGAACGCCCTGGACGCTATAGTGTGCCGGCTCATCGTCGACACCCGTAGCTACCAGCCGCGCCCAGCCTTGATAGAACTTGCCCGCGCCTTCTAGCAGTGCGTTTACTTCCCGTAACTCACGGCGCAGACCTCCCATTTCCTGTTCTAATAGCCGCCGCCACTCGAGCGCCACAGGTTGGCCTGAGGCGAAACCCACCTCCAGCGTTTTCAGGCATTCCACAGCCACCCCGAGATCTGAGGTGCTGCTGTCCATCGCCTGGATGGTGGGCGACAGCAGTTTCAACCGAACTTTGTCCAGGCTCCGCCGTGCCTGCTTCACCTTATCCAGTTGCCACTTGGCGTCAGGTGTGTTGTTCCAACGTTTCAAACGTAGTTACCATTCAACTGCATGCTGGCCTCGATGATGCTGTTACTCAATACCGCTGCAGCCACATGATATCCGCCACTTGCAACTGACACGCTCAGTGAGGACAGCTTGGAAATGTGGGCTGCGGAATCCTCAGAAATTGCCCCCATCTTCGCCAGACTGGAAAGCTGCACTTGATCCGTCGTGGCCGATGCCGGCGCACCCGAGGCCGACCCACCCGCGGGCACCCCACTCTTAGCCGCCGGTGCAACGCTGGACGCCCCTCCTACCGCATTTGCTCTTCCGCTAACATCGCTAATTTTCATGGCTTAATCCCACGATGAATGCCTGCTCCATCGCCACGCCTACCCTTCCTATCGACCACGATGCCGGTGTTCGTAGGGAATAAGTTAAGACAGCATCGGGTGATATACCACGAGTGTTACCGAACCGCGACCGTGAGCGAGTCGGTGCCTTTTCACGGATTCTTAAGCCAGTTGGTGCAACAGCCTCATTCCTCAGGATCAACTAGCTACAATCAAAGCTTCAGCATGCTCAAAGACACCCTCCGTCGAGCCGCCTGGCACGTTTATCAGCGCCTCTCCCCTCAGGCGCCTATCGCTGAAACTTTGCCGCCCATGCCCCGCTACGACGAGATTTGCGATTTCCTCCGCAGCCTGGATATGCCGGACGAGGGCAACCGCAACTACCTGAACATTCACCTCGACCGCTTCGCTGTCACCCTCAGCCTTGTGCCTCCTCCCCAGCGTAGCGGCCGCGTCCTCGAGCTGGGCGCATACATGCAAATGACACCCGCGCTGCAGTGCGTCCTCGGATACACCGGAGTCCGGGGAGCCTACTACGGCCCCATTGGCCGATCCGACCAAAAGCAATCCACCGTCAACGGCAAAGTCGTCTTCGAGTGCAACGTTGATCTGTTCGACGCTGAAAAGGATCGCTACCCCTACGATGACTCGAGCTTCGAATGTGTCCTGGCCTGTGAGATCTTCGAGCACCTGCTGCACGATCCCATGCACCTGCTCCTGGAATGCCGGCGTATCCTGGACGACCATGGCACGCTCATCCTGACCACACCCAACATCGCCAGTGTCACAGCCGTCGCGCGTGTTCTAGAGATGAGCGAGAACCCGCAACTCTACTCGAAATATGCCGACCCACGCGGAGAATATGCCGACACCGAGTTCGGCCACATGCGCGAGTACATGCCTCACGAACTCACGGATGCGCTCAGGGCCGCCGGCTTTGAGGTGCAGTGCCTGTTCACAAAAAACGCGCCAGGCTATCACTCGCAAGAATGGGTCTTAGAAATACTCCGCACGTTGAAATACCCGACCCAACTTCGCGGAGAGCAAATGTACTGCGTTGTTCAAAAAGTGCCTGGCGCTCAAGTTGTCCGGTATCCTGGATTCCTCTACGAAGGCTGCTAACGTTCCACCTGATCTTCACATCTTGACAATCAAGATGAAGAGGATTATTCTGTAGCAGATATCTCTCTCGCGAACGTCTATGGACGAACCAAACACCGACGTCATCCAGGGCACCCTGGACATGCTGATCCTCAAGACCCTGAGCCTCGAACCGATGCACGGTTTCGGGATCGCGCGCCGCATTGAGCAGGTGTCGCGGGGAGTCTTCAAGGTCAATCCCGGCTCGCTCCTCACTGCGTTGCAGCGGCTGGAGCGTGGCGGATGGCTGGATGCCGAGTGGCGCCAGACGGAGAATTCGCGCCGCGCCAAAGTCTACAGACTCACCCGAGGGGGGAAGAAACAGCTCGAAAATCAAACAGCGGATTGGTCGCGCCGGGCGTCGGCCATCGCACGGCTCTTGAAGGCGGAGGCCTAGCGAATGTCCATTTGGCGTCAACTCGTCCGCGGCCTGCGCGCCCTCACGAACCCGCGAGCCGCCGATAAGGATATTGCTGACGAGGTCTCGAGCTACCTGGAACACGCCACCGCCGCGTTAGAGGCCCGCGGGATTTCTCCAGACCAAGCGCGCCGCGCCGCACGAATGGATCTCGGCAACGCCACCGCCGTGCGGGAACAGGTGCGCTCCTATGGATGGGAGAACGTCGTCGCGACACCCTTCTCCGATCTGCGCTACGCCGCCCGCCGGCTGCGCCGCAATCCCGGCTTTACCACCGTATGCGTGCTCACCCTGGCGCTCGGTATCGGCGCCAATAGCGCGATTTTTAGCGTGATCAATGGCGTTCTTCTTAAACCGCTGCCGTATCTGCACCCCGATGAGCTGATCGATTTGAATCACACGGCTCCCGGTGTGAACTTCCCCAATGCCGATCCTGCGCCGTTTCTTTATTTCACGTATCGCGAACAGGGACGATCGTTCCAAAGCCTTGGGTTATACCAGTGGGATTCCCGCACCGTCACGGGACTCGCACAGCCAGAAGACGCGCAATGCCTGAGCGTAACCGCCGACGTGCTGCCGATGCTCGGAGTGCAGCCGGAGCTGGGGCGCTGGTTTTCGCTGAAAGATGTTACGCCGGGAAGCCCCGTCACAATGATTCTGACGTATGGGTGGTGGCAGGCGCGATTCGGCGGCGATCGGTCCGTGATTGGGCGGCGCATCATAGTCGACGGCGTCGCGCACCAAGTGATCGGCGTCATGCCCGCGAATTTCCGCTTTCTCGATCGCGACGCGGCGTTCCTCGTGCCATTGCAGTTGGATCGCAACAAGGCATTTCTCGGGCAGTTCGACTACCCGGGAATCGCGCGCCTGAAGCCCGGCGTAACCCTCCAGCAAGCCAGCGCCGACATCGCGCGCATGATTCCGATTGCGCTGCACAGCTTCCCTCCGCAAGCCGGCTTAACGGTGAAGGTGTTTGAAGACGTGCGGCTCGCTCCGAAGCTGCGATATCTCAAACAAAAGCTCATTGGCGATACCGCCGAAACATTGTGGGTGCTAATGGGGACCGTCGGAATGGTTCTACTGATCGCGTGCGCGAACGTCGCGAACCTGCTGCTGGTTCGGGCTGAAGGACGGCAACACGAGCTGGCGATTCGCGCAGCGCTGGGCGCAAGTTGGCGCGACATCGCGCGGGAACTGCTGATGGAAAGCGTTGCGCTCGGACTGCTCGGGGGCGCACTGGGTTTGGGCCTTTCTTATGGCGCCATTCGAGCGCTGATCGCAATGGCTCCGGCGAATTTGCCGAGGTTGAATGAGATTTCGATCGATCCCGCGGTGATTCTGTTCACGTTTGCCGCCGCGCTCGTTACTGGTATTTTGTTCGGGATGATTCCCGTGTTCAAGTATGCCAGTCCACGAATCGGCAACGCGCTGCGCGGCGGCGGACGCACCTCGAGCCAAAGCCGGGAGCGGCATCGCGCGCGCAGCGTGCTGGTGGTTGCTCAGGTTGCACTCGCCCTGGTGCTGCTGGTCGCCTCCGGATTGATGATTCGGACGTTCCAGGCGCTCCGTAACGTCGATCCAGGATTCGATCCGAAGGACGCGCTGACGCTGAGCATCGCCATTCCGCCCACCGAGGTGAAGGATCCGGACCGGGTGTTGCAACTCCAGCAAGGCATCCTCGAAAAGATTCGCGCAATCCCGGGAGTAGCGGCGGTCGGAATCACCACCGTCATTCCATCCAGCGTGTCAGCCGGCTCCGATCAGGTCTATGTCCGCGGCAAAACCTATCAATCCGTGCCGCCGCTGCGCCGATTGAAATTCATTTCGCCCGGACTCCTCCGCACCATGGGCAATCGTCTGATCGCGGGCCGAGACTTCACCTGGGCCGATACCTATCAGCGCCGCCCCGTCGCTATGCTCTCCGAAAATCTCTCGCGCGAGCTATGGGGCGACCCGCGGATCGCTATCGGCAAACAGATTACCGCAAACCCGAAAGATCCCTGGCGCGAGGTCATCGGTGTGGTCAACGATGAACGCGAGGACGGCGTGCAGGAAAAAGCGCCGGCGGCCGCATATTATCCGCTGCTCATGAACGATTTCGAGGGCGATGCGGTTGTGGTCGAGCGTACGGTTTCCTATATCGTGCGAAGCCAGCGCGCCGGATCGCAAACTTTGCTGGCGGACGTCCAGCAGGCCGTCTGGTCGATGAGTGCGAGCCTTCCGCTCGCCAACGTGCGCACGCTTCAGGAGATTTACGACAAATCGCTGGCGCGCACTTCCTTCACGCTGGTCCTGCTCGCCATCGCGGGCGCGATGGCCCTCCTGATCGGAATGGTGGGAATTTACGGCGTGATCTCCTACGCAGTCTCCCAGCGCCGGCGCGAGATCGGGATTCGCATTGCATTGGGCGCCCGCCGGCCTGCGCTGACGCACATGTTCATCGCCCAGGGATTCGTGCTCGCCCTCATCGGCGTCGGCTGCGGATTAGCCGGCGCAGCCGCCCTGACGCGCCTCCTCGGATCGCTGCTGTTCGGCGTAAACCCGCTCGACCCGCTGACCTACGCCGCAGTCTCTCTCGGCCTGATCGCGGCCGCAATTATGGCCAGCTACATCCCGGCCCTGCGCGCCATGCGTGTAGATCCAGCCGAAACCCTGCGCTCGGAGTAGCTTCCGAATGCGCGCGTGGCGCACGCACTTTTGCGTGCCGCGTNNCGTCGCCACTCCTGGCGACGCACGGGAGTAATAAAAATTCAGCCACGGTTTGCGGACCCGTTAGAGAGCACCTGCCCCAAGAACTCACGGAAGCCCTCAGGGCCGCAGGCTTTGAGGTGCAGTGCCTGTTCACAAAAAACGCGCCAGGATATCACTCGCAAGAATGGGTCTTAGAAATACTCCGCGAGTTGAAATATCCGACGCAACTTCGGGGCGAGCAGATGTACTGCGTTGCCCAAAAGTTCCTCGCGCTCAGATTGTCCGGTATCCAGGGTTCCTCTATGAAGGCTGTTAGGTCAATGGCCGGCTGATTTCGTTCTGAAAGACGGCCACTCCTTGCTGACGCGCCGGGTTGTAGCCCCGCGTCAGCAGGGGGACAAAGCAAAAGGTCAGAGAACTAGCAGGTGCTGTGCCCTGTCTTGGATCGAGATCGACAGCTCCGATCCAGTCACATGAAATGGAATTGATGCCCTTGTCTAGCGTCAAGAAGACACAAAACCGGCGCTTTCGGCGAGGGAAAGAAGGACGCCATTCTTCTCGCCCGCCAGACCTGCCTCCGGCGCCGTCATACAGTCATGCTCGGCGAATGCGCTCTTCAGCTTGCGCGGAATACATTCGTCAAGCAGGACCTTCATCCCAATTGATCGACAATTCAAGCGCCGTAACCGCGGCGTCTTTGGACACGGTCGGAAAATCGTCCAGAAACTCGTCAAGAAAGGTCTGTCCTCATTCTATCGCGCCCGGAGACGGAACCTGGAGGTTTTGGGGAGGTACTAGCCACGTGAAAGTGGTTCCCTCGCCCAGCGGAGTCATCACCTCCTTCTGATGAAAAGTTCGCTTCAGCGTGCGCCTCCCACCTGGATTAATGGACACTGGCCGACTTGTGGGGACCTATATCCATGGCCGGCGTTTCGCGCGACGAATCATCGTTTGAGGGGCCGACTTTCAGAACGCAACACACCCGCCGCTTCCTCGGAGGAAAAGGACTCCATAGGAATGCAGTCCAGTCACCCTTGCTGGTGCGCTTCGCCCCGACTGATCTGTTGCCACGATCCCGAGTTTCTCTGCGGCTCAGCTACCCCTCTACAGCTCTACTGCGAATCAAGGGTAGCCACAACAGTTTGGACAGATTCGCCTCACACGGCCATATCCGATTGAGGAGATGCCGGCAGACCGCAGCAGATTTTGGGAAGGCATCAGCGATCCGCGCGAACAGTCGAGTAAACTCGGACGCCCGCGCCACGCCATCTTCGGCGCTCCATGACAGGTTGATCGCTACTTGAAACAGCGACGACAGAAATTGTCGCTCATTATCGGTCAGCTTCCGGCCATCGCGTGAACGCTCCCGGAGTAGGCCAGCGATCTTCGCCACCTGGTCCGACAAGTGCTCCGTGACAGAAATGCTGCGCAAAGCTGCGGCCTGCATGGAGGCCGCATGAAGCAGCGTTTCGCAGGCATCCAGATCATCCGCGAGCGGCGCGAGATCGATGTTCAGAATCGCCGACTCCATCAGCTCGCGTTGGCCATTCTCTACGGGTAAATCGCCGAAGACGCGGTAGATGGCGCTCCAGCCCAGGATGCTCTCGCCCGCCTCGGCGGCTTGGAGCGCCTCTGCCCCCAGTCTCTTCACGTTGGCTGGCAACAGAACGTCCGCCGCAGCATCTTGTAAAATCGAACGCGGAATGTGGCTACGGTCGCCTGTCAAGAATGAACCGAGGAGATCGCCGGCGAGCGAAGCATCGCGGAGAAGAATCACGTTGAGCATGGCTTCCCCGTCCACTAACGGATGAACTAAATCGAGTAATAGCTGACGGTTGACCCCGCCCCACCAATCGCCTCCCTTTTCACCGGTAGCGTACGCCAGTCCGGCAAGCAAGAGAACCTCGCGGGACACTCTCTTGGGGTGAGCGACATCGCTTGAGTACTCTGGCGACTGGTTGAACAATTCGTAACACAGTCCGAAATCCGCTCGGCGGAATCGGTCCGCGATCCACTCGGTCGGCACCCCAAGATAAGTGAAGGTCGAGAACACCCTATGGGTGTGCGCCCAGACCATTGCCAACCGCTCGGTCGCAGACCACGCTCTCGCCTGAGGCCAGATGCCAAAGGCGCTATCCGTCCATTGGAGAAGATTTCTGAAGGCCGAAAACTCCTCAACGGCATCTGGTTTCAGAAGCGCCCTGATCGCTCGCGTCGCCAAGCGCCAATACCGGGAATCAGGCGAGTCCGCCAGATGCGCCAGCAGGTGCACAAAATGAATCGCCGACACGGGGGACGGAGCCGTTCTCAAAAGACGCTTAACCAATGCCTGCTTTTCCGATTCCGATAGCGCGTCCACGCATCGCAAGAAAGCTTTCGGTAAAGGTGTGGGCAGCCCGGAGAAGCGAACAAAAGATTGGGCTACACCAAACTCTGCTGCGACCTGCTGACTACCCGCAGCAATTTGATCAAGGATTCCGCGACATGGATCACTTGAGAGTCTGTAATGTCGCAGTAGCGCTTCTGCATTTGGGGGACGAATGTCATCCGGCACAAACACTTCCTGCTCTGAAAGCTTGCTCGAAAGATTGGTGTAAAAAACCGCGGCGCTGCGCTCTCGCCAGCCTTGCGCCACATCGACGCGCGCCGCCGGATCTTTCTCGGCGAGGATGCTCTCGATCGCTTTGGAGCGTTCGCTGGGATCGCAATCGAACCATTCAGTGTGCGACGTGAGCGCAGCAGCGCGCTCGGTCTCCTGCTCGGAGAGCAGCGTGAAGAGCGAGTCAGCAACGTTAATCGTCTCGCCCGTCGGCGGTTTCAGCGCAAGTCCGTTTGCGCCGCGCTCGAACTCGACCTCGTCCTCAGAACGCCAGACTCTCGCGCGGCCGCGCCGACCGTTCACTGCCTCCAGGGCCGCGTCGAGATAGTCCTTCTTCGAGAATCGGAACGGTCCGACCTGAATAATCGACATCCTCCCAATAGACAGCTCCGCCGAGAATTCAGGGTCAGCCTGCACGACTTCCCGCAATTCATCGGGCAGCATTTCTAGGAGGAACTGGATCAATCTTCCAGCGCGGGCCTTCTGCTCCTCCTTCACGCCCTGCCAGAGCGTTAGCAGAGTAGTCCGAATGAAGGCACCGGTGCTCTGTAGAACACGATCATCGCGTTCGAAGGCATGGTGGAGAACCCGATGGTAGAGCCAATACAAATAATCGCGCAGGGCTTGCGATGTATATCGGCCTTCGAGCCGCATTTCTAATCCGGCTGCGATGAGGCTTCCTAAACTCACGCCGACCAGTTCATGGTCCTTGATATCGTCCGGCGGCAGCTGAGCGACGGCGCGAACGCCCAAGTGATCGGTATACAGCGCTTCCAGCAGCCATCCCGCTCGCGCTTCCCTTTCTTCCTCCGTTTGCGTGACATTAGTCGCCCACAGGCCGGCAAGAGCATCCCGCACTGCATTCACCGAAACCAGTAGAAATGCAATTTCGCCGCCGACGTTGGCCGGGGACGCTCCAGGCCGCTGCAAGTGGTTGCTGCGGAGTAGATTTTCTGCCCAGTATCTGCGAAGGACACCCATCTCGGGTGTTTCGGAGAGAGTATAGGAGGTCACGGGTGCCTGTAGGAGGTGGTTCAGTATTTCTTCCGCTTCAAGGGGAATGAACGAACACTTGGCGGCCCGCAGACGATTCAGCAGGCGATAGTATTCGCTGGTGGTCAGCTCCTTCGCCGCCACTAGGCCCTTCAGTATGTCGAGGATTGATATGATCGGTACCGCGTCGCGTCGCAAGTACCCATTGATGTATCTGTCATCGGCCCAAATCACGTCCCCGGGTTCGGGCGTAAAGGTCAACAGCTCTGAGAGGCACTTGACATCGAAAGAACCATCCCGAATCTCATCAGACTCATCTGGGCCTGGGCCGATCGCCATGAATTCGTACTTTTTCTCTTCAACCTTTTGCCGAAGGTGCTGGATTAAGACACTCAACCACTCGGCCATCTGTTTCACCCGTTCGTGATAGCCGATTGCGGCCTTTAGTTCATTCGCATCTTCACGCAACATCTGCAAATGAAAAGCCCGACACGCAGGGCGAAGTATCTTTGCACTCACGAGCAGCTTTGCCGTTGTACTCTGACAGTAAAGGTCTGTGCCCCTGTCGATGGGAGAACCGGCTGGCGCCTGCTGGCCCTCAGCACCGAGGTCAGAGAGGGACGAAGTGTACTCGTCTGCGGAAAGAGCTCCGTGCTGCCGCAAGGATTCGATCACCGTCCGACAATTCACAAGGCGCCCTTCCACGTCCGAAGGCATGACGGTCGTCGCATTCGCGCTGATTTTTGGGAGGAAATCAACTACACGACCGCCAGTCTGTCGGCTAAGCTCGTAAAGCGTTGCCCAACTGGCTCCCCCGCTGGCGGCTAAATCCGCGGGCGGATCCAGTCCGATCTTGTCCAGAATCGACAGCGAACCGCCGTCGATACAGGCCAGCACTTCGCGCGCAGCGTCGATTTGGCTCAGCTGCGCCGTCAAAAGGCTGTCTTGCATCGTCCCTAATGCCGCAAAAATGGAAGGCGGGACACGCAGGACTCCGAACGCTCGTTCCACCTGGGGCAAGATACCGAAATGTTGGGCCAGAAGCAACGAAGTGATGTCCACATTCAAACGCCAGACGGGGACCTCGCCTGGGAAGCCGTTCATCCATGGGCGGCCCCCGTGGATGGCAAGGAGTGACGGCCCTGACTGCTCTGGATCATCTTCCCGGTGAGCGGGACCCTCATGATAGAGATCGACTAATTGCGCCCGAATGCGCGTCGGAATCAAATGAATCGCCATCTCGGCTTTGCTGTACAGGCCGTTGAACCAGTCGACATTCTTCTGATGAGCTTTAATGAGCTCAATGAGATCCGGGAGAGTCTTTCGTTCTATGCCACCCTTACCTCGTTCAGCGAGGTCATTCATTCTGGCCAACAGAGGCCGCAATTCGCGATCCAGCCCCAAACGGTAGCCAAGACTGAGAGCGGCTCCAACAGAATCGTCCGGCAGAGCGTTGGCAATGGCCTTCCGCCAGAGCAATTGCGCAAGTTGTCGATCTTCAAGACGAACCAACATGGCGATACGCAATGCCTGATCCGAACTCAAGTCGTGGCGCTGGGTAAGTTGCCGTACATTAAGGGCAAGCGCCTTGGGGTCGCCGGTGTCGAGCTGCAGCTGAGCTAAGAGCAGCAAATTCTCTGTCGTCGCCGACGCATTCGAGAGCTGCTCGGCCTGCTGGCGGGCAATCACTAACTGTCCGAGCTTTCTGTTGCAGGCAATGGACACCCGCCGGAGTTCGTCACCTCGAAATTCGTCGGCTAAGAAATCGGCGTGCGATTCGAGTAACTTCAGGCACTCTCGGGGCTGACCTGTGTTGAATATCGCGATGACCGCGAGGCACAACGCTTCGGGCGTTCCTACTCGCTCCACCAATTCGGTGCCGAGAGGCGCAACTGCGCTCCAATTCTCGCGATGTGCCGCGAACCCGCAATACTCCAGCAGCGCGTCCGGCGATTTTGTGGAAGCAAAACGAGCCTTCAAGGTTGCTTCATATGCGTCCCAGTCCCCCGACTTCCTGGATTCGAAACGTTGAATCTCCGACCAGAACGGGTCCGCCTTGTCTTTTCCGTCGAATTGTTCCAGTTCTGATTTCGCAGTTGCGATTTCACCTGCGGTCAACATGGCGATGGCGCGCCAGTGGTGCCATGCGTTCTTATTCAGGGGAAGGAACTGCTGTTGAGTTTGATCGAGAGTGGCGAGAGCCTCCGCCACCTTCGATCTCTCAAGCTGCAGCATCACCAGTGCGATCACCTCGAACACGTTGGCTTGCCCGCTCGCACATGCTGTAGCCAACGCCTTCTCTGGGGCAGCCAAATCCAACCCTGCGTAACGCTGGACCAGAACCCACGGAACGAGGCGGTACTGTCGGAGGTCCGTTGCAAAGACCTCAATTGCATAGGCTCTGGCTTCCTCTCTCCGGCGGGCATCGCCGACTAGACAAGCGAAGTACCAAACCTGCGAAAGGCGTCGTTCTTCGACGCTGCTTTCCTTCCACTGGCCCAGCCGGGCGAAGATGCTGGCTGCCTCGTGCAATTTCGCCTTCGCTTCAGGCGTGTTGAGCGTGAATACTGAGGTCGATGGCTCAGGCCACTCTTGTAAGCGCGTGGGAATCGCGGCAGGCGACAGAGCTTCGTAATAAGAAATCCAAGCGGAAACGAGCTGCAGCGCCGGCCAGTCTGGCTCGACCGAAAGCGCAACGTCGATATCCGCGCGCGCTCCCGGAAGGTCACCTTTCTGGAGGTGCGCCAGCGCCCGTACTCGCAGGGTTTCTGCTTGGACAGCTGTATCGGGGTCAAGCGGCGGCAGAGCCTCCCAGCCTTCCTGGTAGCGGCCCGTTAGGAACAGGAAGAGGGCCAGCAGGTTTCGACTCTCCGGCTGCTCTTTTCCTTCCAACAACGAAATTGCTGACTGCGGATCGTGCTCGGAGAAGGCGATGCAGGCCCGAAGTCGTGAATCGTCTTCCGCCGGAGCCAAGTTTGCAGCTTCTTCCAGGATCTGCTTTGCCGCGTCTACGCCGTTCTCTGTATTCAGCAGAATACTTGCTTCGAGTCGCAGAAGCTCCGCTCTTCTTTCGTTCGGGAGTACCTGCCACGCGGCACGATTCTCCCGCTGCGCGGCGATGTCGCGGAGCGCCTGGCTACGAAGACCTTTTCGGGCGGCATCTCGAATCGCAGTGATCTGGCCCTTTGCCTGTGCGACCACCACTGCGGCCAACTCTTCGTTTTGGGCGAGAAGTGCCGACGACACGATAGCAGGCAGCGGCGTGCTCATCTGATAACCGGAATCCCCGGAAATGCTCACCTGCGAGGTCGTCGGCAGGCCTTGCGAACGTTGGTTGCTCAGATCAGCGGAATCTCCGGACTGCTGCGAGGTGACAGCACCCTCAATCCGGGCTAGTGTCGCTTTCACGCCGTGCATGTCCGATTGAAGGGGCGCGATCTGCTCCTCCAGTCGATCAAATCGAGTCTGAAGCATCGCTTCAATCCCGCGGAGATTCGAGAGAATGTTTCGACCTGTTTCGGCTTGATCGAGTTTCTTCAGCTCCTCCACCAAGGAATCCGCCGTCAGGATCTTCGCGGACCGCTTTGAGAGCAGAGAAAACACGCAGTGAAACAGATGCTGAAATACCGCATCTGCATCCTCGATCGCCTTCACTTTACCCGAGGTAATCAAGGCATACCGCACTTTGCCTTCGAGATCGTCTGGGGAAGGATGTTCCGTGCTCCATTCGAATGCGTCGATGAAGCGGTTCAGCTCCGGAAGGGTACATCGTTTTAGGAAACGCTGGAACGACTCCCAGGTTTCAATGGCGAGTTCCGCCGGGCGTGTCGAACTTTTAAAGAATGCCCGCACGGCTGAAAGGACCGCTGATTTCGCTCTTCCGGTCACAAGACCACTGCGGATGCGCTCCCAAAGGTGGATTCCCGGGGTTCCCATTTCGGTCACAGCCGGATTCTCGGTGCCGACTGAACTATTCGTGATGTACCGAAAACGAAGCCGTAACAAAGGATTGCTCTGACGATGTTCTTGAAAAGTGGCGAGCGCGCTCAGTGCTTCAGGCGATCGCAAGGTCAGATTCCTCTCCCGGCACTTGATGGCTTCGAGCACGCGGTCCGGCTGATTCGGGTTGGTCACGGCCTCTTGCAGAGCATCAATATCTTCTCCCGCTTCGAGTTCCAGCCATTGATCCGGTTCGAGCTCGATCCACTTCAGGAGCGTTGTGTTGACTTGATAGACGTAGCCGCGGATGACAACCGTTGCGTCCCGGCGCTGCCGCGCAATTACGAATGGCTGATTGAACAGATCTTCTGGTTTCGACATATCGCGACCGAGACTACAGCGTGATGCGTCGCCTATTCGCCTTTTCTTTGCTGATCTAAATATGATTATGGCACTGCGATTGTTCTGACGGTACCTCGGTTCTATCGAATGAACCAATTAGTTGCCGTACGCGCATCGCATCGCAGAGTTGATGGCTCTGGGGGCGTCATTGCGCCGGAGAGCTGCCTGCACGTCTTGGCCGTAAGACGCCCATCCATCACCGTCTTCCTCACCAGCAAGACAATCGCATCCGCGGCAAGCGAGGTTCTGAAACGGGTACTCCCGTAAATCGGCGTGCCAGCAGGATAGGTAACGAGAAACGCGTTTGGCTTGTCGAACTGTTAAGGCCGATTTCCAAATCCGCCGAACGCCTTTGACGATCCCCGGCAAAAGGGCTCAAGGAGCCAGTTGCCGTCCAAAGCCTCGCGTGAGGCCGAGCCTGCCTTTTAGGGGAACCGGCACTTCCATTGCAAGACATCCTTGAAAGCATCGACATGATCGCCCAGTTCGCGCGGGACATGGATTTGGAGGCGTTCCGGGAAGACCCCAAGACCGGCTTCCTGCGTTTACCGATCTATGGTGAGACAACCAACGATCAAAACTGACCCAACCCACAAATATGAGACGATCGCCATAGATGAAGACCACCCTCGAGATTCCCGACGCTCTCTTCCGCCGTGCCAAATCGGCGGCAGCCGAACAGGGAATCCCATTCCGGAAGTTAGTTTCAGATGCGCTGGCGGAAAAGCTCCGCGGTCAGGCACACAAAGACAAGCCGTGGCTCAAAACATTCGGCCAACTTCGCGGCTTGCGCAAAGAGTCGGCCAGCATCAACCGCATCATCGAACAGGAATTCGGCCACATCGAACTTCGGCGCTGGCGGTGAACTTTAATTTTGTCCCCGGCCTAACGCGTCTCAACTGGTAGCCGGCACATCCCCACTCACCGCATCCGCCCGCCCCAATCTCCTCACTCCTCCACAACATACGCTCCCGCCACCCTCCAACCCACCCATCCGCCAGCTACAATCGCTCCGGAACTTGAAATCCTCAAAAAGGACCACTCGACATGTCTACTGCCAGCCAGATCGCGAACGCCGCCAACGCCCAGCTCAGTACCGGACCTCGCACCGACGAAGGAAAGCGCCAGTCCTCACAAAACGCCCGCACCCATTCGCTCACCGCCCAGCACCCCGTCATCCCCGAGGAAGACCGTGCCGCGTTCCATCAACTTCGCGCGCAACTCCATGCCGAGACCAACCCCCAAGGCGCGCTCCAGCAAATTATTTTCGAAGAGCTGGTCCATTCAGCCTGGAACCTCCGCCGTGTCCGTGCCATGGAAGCCGAGCTCAACGCCTCCGCACCCGACGCCCTTCTCACCGATGCCCCCCTGACAGATGACGGACCCGCCGCCAAGCTCGATCGTCTCGCACGCCATCACACCCGCATCGAACGAACTTTCTTTCGCTCCTTGCGCGAGCTCAAGGCTTTGCAAACGGACGCCGCGCTCAGCCTCACACTCCCTCCTCATTTCATGACCATAGCGCCGCCCCTCGCCTCGCGCGCGCAGATTGCAAAACGAACCCAATTCCTCGCGATAAATGACCGCGTTTTGGAGGCTGACGATTACAACTCAGCCCAGGATCTGGAGGAAGGCGCCCTCGGCCGTGTCCTGCACCAACACGCCCGCGCCGCAGCCGCCCAGCCTACGGAACTCTCCGTGTCGGCGCATTAGAATCCTCCAAGAAAGGCCCTGCCAGAAGTAGAGCTACTATCTAGCCCCGCTCTTAACCACCCCAAACAACCTCAAAACAACCGTTTTTTTGCCTCTCCCAACCACTTTCCCAGGATCAATTCCCACCCTCTTCCCGTATCATGGGGAGAGTAGCTAGGGAGGCTGTAAATGCGACTAGTCGGATTGTGTCTTGGCTCTACCATCTTGGCTTTGGCGGCTACCGCGCCGCCGCCCGTTACGTTCTATAAGGATGCGTTACCGGTCTTACAGAAAAACTGCCAGACTTGTCACCGGCCTGGCGAATCCGGTCCCATGTCCTTCCTGAGTTATGAGACCACCCGCCCCTGGGCCAAGGCCATCAAAACCTCGGTTTTGACCAAAAAGATGCCGCCGTGGTTTGCCGATCCCCACTTCGGCAAGTTCGCCAACGACCGGTCGCTCGCTCAGGCGGACATAGACACCCTGGTGTCCTGGGCCGACAACGGCGCTCAAGCCGGCGATCCTAAGGACGCGCCGAAACAAATTGCCTGGGTGGAAGGCTGGCGCATCGGCAAGCCTGACCAGGTGATCTCCATGCCGACGGCTGTCAGCGTCCCGGCTTCCGGCACCATCGACTATCAATATATTGTGATCCCCACCGGCTTTACGGAAGACAAGTACGTGCAGTTGTCCGAAGCGCGTCCCGGCAATCCTGCGGTGGTGCATCACATCATCGCCTTCATCCGCGAGCCCGGCAATCCCTGGTTGAAAGATGCCCAGCCGGGCGTACCTTTTATTCCTCGCGAAAGGGTGCGGCGCGCGGAAAACGAAGCGAAGAATGGCGAAAAACATAAACAGTCAGAGGACGGCGGCGGTTTCGGCGACTTCCTGGCGGGCTACGCTCCCGGAACCCTCCCCAATATCATGAAACCCGGCCAAGCCAAGCTGGTGAAGGCCGGTTCCGACCTGGTTTTGCAGATGCACTACACCGCCAATGGCAAAGCCACCACCGATATTTCGCGAATCGGCATCGTGTTCGCAACCGAGAAACCAACCGAGCGAATCCTGACGCTAGCAGCCGCCAACGCGAGTTTTGCCATCCCGCCCGGTGATTCGAACTATCAAGTGGATGCCAAGCTCACCCTGCAGGACGACGCCACGCTCATCAATCTCCTGCCGCACATGCATTTCCGCGGTAAGAGCTTTGAATATCGCGTCACCTATCCGAGCGGCGAGAAGGAAACACTACTCGACGTCCCGCACTACGATTTCAACTGGCAGCTGACCTACGACCTCGCGCAGCCCAAGCTTTTGCCCAAAGGCACGGTCATCGAGTGTACAGCCCATTTCGACAACTCGCCCAACAACCCTTATAATCCCGACCCCACCAAGGAAGTTCATTTCGGTGAGCAGACTTGGGAAGAGATGATGATCGGGTTCATGGACGTAGCGGTCCCCATGAACAAAACCGCCATGGATTTGATGCGGCCGAAAAAAGCAGCACAGCCCGGCCCAAGCCTGTAATTTCTGCGTACCGCAAGTCTCCGACTTGCGAAGTTTCAGCGTAGGGCAAGTCTCCGACTTGCGAAGTTTCAGCGTAGGGCAAGTCTCCGACTTGCGAAGTTAAGGAGAGAGCCATGAAGCTCAGTCTGATCGCACTGACATTATCGGGTTCCATCGCCGCAACTGCCGGCTCGGTATCGAGCGTACCTACCTATTACAAGGACATCGCTCCCCTCATGCAGAACCGCTGCCAGGAATGCCATCGGTCGGGCGAAGTCGCTCCCATGAGCTTCATGAGCTACGACCAGGTTCGTCCCTGGGCCAAAGCCATCAAAAACGCTGTTCTCACCAAGAAGATGCCACCGTGGTTCGCCGATCCGCACTTCGGCAAGTTCTCGAACGACCGGTCGCTGTCGCAGCATGAGATTGACACGCTGATCGCCTGGATCGATGGCGGCGCCAAAGAAGGCGATAAGAAGGATGCGCCTCAGCCCCGTCAATTCGCGGAAGGTTGGCAGATCGGCCAGCCGGATCTAGTTCTCCAGATGCCGATCGCTGTCGATATTCCCGCCACCGGCGTGGTCGACTACACCTACGTCGTGATTCCCACCGGATTTACGGAAGACAAATGGGTGCAGTTCGCCGAAGCGCGTCCGGACGCTCGTTCAGCCATGCACCACGTCATCGCCTTCCTGCGCCCGCCCGGAAACCACTGGCTGAAGGACGCCAAACCCGGTGTTCCATTTATTCCGGAACATTGGGGCGGAGCTCGCGATCAAGCCAAGCAGGACAAGCCCGCCGGCCAGGCCAGCAAGGCTAGTCTAGAGGACCAGCTACCCGGTGAGTTGCTGGTTGGCTTCGCGCCCGGCCTTCCTCCCACCGAATGCAAGCCCGGAGAAGCAAAGCTGGTGAAGGCTGGCTCCGATATCATCCTCCAGCTACACTACACTCCCAACGGGAAAGCTACTACGGACCGCTCCAGGATCGGCTTGATCTTCGCCAAGGAGCCACCACAGCGCCGCGTCATGACCATGAATGCCATCAACGTCTTCCTCAGGATTCCTCCCGGCAACGGAAATTACGAAGCGCATGCGCAGGCCACTATTCCCCAGGACGTCACGCTGGTTAACATGATGCCGCACATGCATCTGCGCGGTAAGGATTTCCTCTATACCGCCGTGTATCCAACCGGCGAAAAACAAGTGTTGCTCAACGTGCCTCACTTCGATTTCAATTGGCAGCTCGCTTATGTCGAGGACCAGGAGCTTCTGCTACCGAAGGGCACTCGCATCGAGTGCGTAGCCCACTATGACAATTCGCCGAACAATCCGGCCAACCCCGATGCAACCAAAGAAGTCCGCTGGGGTGACCAGACTTGGGAAGAAATGATGATCGGCTGGTTCGATGTTTCCTTCGACGCCAAAACCGACCCGACGCAACTCCGGCAGCATCAGCGTGACCGGAGTGAATAACGAAAGGGAGTACAAGTTAGCATGAACCGCACTAAACTCTTCGCATCTGCATTAATATTCGGCGCGGCCGCGTGGGCAGCCAGCGTTCCGAGAGAAGTCACGTTCCACAAGGATGTGGAGAAAATCGTCCAGGAGCATTGCCAGGAATGCCATCGCGCCGGGGAGATCGCACCCTTCGCGCTGATGTCTTATAAAGACGCGCGTCCGTGGGCCAAGGCGATCAAAGAAGACATCCTGACTAAGAAAATGCCGCCCTGGTTCGCCGACCCGCAGTACGGTCACTTTGCCGACGATCGTTCTCTGAGCAAGCAGGAGATTGACACCTTGGTCGCCTGGATAGATGGCGGCGCGAAAGAAGGCGATCCTAAAGACGCACCCGCTCCGCGCACCTACACCGAAGGCTGGAATATTCCAACGCCCGACCTGGTGCTGGACATGAATACGTTCCACATTCCGGCCAAGGGCGATATCCAATATCAGTACGTCGTGCTCCCCACCAAGTTCGATCATGACCAATGGATTCAGGCCGCCGAAGCACGGCCGAGCGATCGCTCCGTGGTGCATCATGTCGTGATTTTCGTCCGCCAACCGGATAACAAGTGGCTGCATGAAGCCAAAGCCGGCGTTCCCTACACGCCTCCCGGCGGCGGCAAGGACTTTGCCAATACATCCGGCGGCGGCAGCGACGTCCTGATGATTTACACGCCTGGAAAAATTCCCGAGATGTGGCGGCCCGGCCTCGGCAAGATGATTCCCGCCGGTTCTGACCTGGTGCTGCAAATCCACTACACCACCAATGGCAAAGAGGCTGTGGACCATACCAAGGTAGGCTTGGTCTTCGCCAAGGAAAAGCCCACCGAACGCGCCTTTACGTTTGCCGGGAACAATCTGACTTTCAAGATTCCGCCGGGCGATCCCAACTATCCTGTGATGGCCAAGACCAAATTCCCGAATGAAACCACCATCCTGAATTTCTTCCCGCACATGCACGTGCGCGGAAAGGCGTTCGAATATCGCGCCATTTATCCCGACGGGCGAACCGAAGTGCTGCTCAGAGTTCCAAACTACGACTTTTTCTGGCAGCTCGATTATAAGCTGGCTGTGCCGTTGAAGATCCCGGCCGGAACCATTATCGAATGCACCGGTTGGTTCGACAACTCGCCCAACAATCCGCACAATCCGGATCCGACGGCCACCGTTCGTTTCGGCGAGCAGAGCTGGGAAGAAATGATGCTCGGCTTCTATGACGTCGTGATACCAGCCGACATGAGCCTGAAGGATTTCTTCACGCCACTGCACGAAGCCAATAAATCCAACACTGGCGGAGGCCAGTAGCAGTCAGCGTAGGGCAAGTCTCCGACTTGCCAAAATAAAGTGCTTCGAGTCAAACATTCTGTCGTTCCTCTCCTAGTGGGCGCCGGCGTCATGCTGAGCGCCCACGATGTGTTTTCAACCAAGATAACCTGGTCCCGCGAAATCTCCCGCTTGGTCGACAAACGTTGCGTGTCCTGCCATCGCGATGGCGGATCCTCCTTCGCTCTGACCACGTTCGAGCAAGCCCGTCCCTGGGCCAAAGCCATCAAGGAAGAAGTGCTGGAGCGGCGCATGCCTCCCTTCGGCGCCGTAAAAGGCTTCGGTGATATCCGTGACGATCAGGCGCTAACACAGGATGAAATCCACCTGATCTCGGACTGGGTGGAAGGCGGTTCCCCCGAAGGCGATCCGGCGCTGCTGCCGAAAAATCCGCCTTCTGAGATCTCGGCCAGGACCCCGGCGAAATCCGGAGCCGAATTGATCGTGGATGGCAGCTTAACTCTGAAGCGTCGCATCGCCGTGGTGGGAATCCGGCCCGCCAGTCTTATGGAGGGTAGTTCGGTGAAAGTTGTAGCCGAACGCCCGGACGGCACGATCATGCCACTGCTCTGGATCTACAAATACAAACCGGAATTCGACCGCACCTACTACTTCCGCGCACCCTTGAATCTGCCATCCGGAACAAAGATCGAAAGCTTTCCGAGCACCGCCGGAGCCATTTCGCTCGTGGCGCAGAACTAACGCCTATTTCAACTCCGCAACCGGCACCGTGAACGATGCTGTATTCACCACGCCATTGCGCTGGAACTGCACCCAGATTTTGTAAGTGCGCGCGCGCGGAAAGATAATGTTGAACTGCATCTGTGGTCCGCCATCGGCGATGAAGGGATGATCGTGAATCAGATCGATCAGATCGTCACTTGCCACCAGCATGTGACCCCAGGCTCCGATATATTTCTCGATCCCGTCGCCCGGTTTGATGTGGAAGAACAGCAGCGTCTTCATGCCGGCGATGGGCTGCGGCGGTTCTGTCACCAATTCCACGTCCATATTCGTGCAATGGCTGACACCCAACTCCGGCTCGAGCGATGGATTCGCTAACTTGACCTCGCTTCCCGGCGCGCCCGGCACAATCACGGTCTTCGCGACCAGTTGCGGAGTTCCGCTGGTGGGATAAAAATCGCCCGCTACGCGATACATTCCCGGTTTGGGGAACGCCATGTCGTATAGGAACGTGCCATCCGGCTGCGGCACGGGATGTTCGTGGACGAAATATTGCAAATCCTCACTCACCAGGAACAAGTGGAACAGTCTCTCATGAACAACCTCGAAATGATCCACAGTCTTGCCAGTGTGTGGATCGGCGACCCGGAATTTCAACTGCACCTTTTCACCGGCCCTGAAGACAGCCGGATGAATCTTCAACTCCAGCGGATACTCGACGTCTTCGGGAATGCCGAGCACCAGCTTCATTCCGCAGCGCGGGCAAAAACCCGGCTTATCGGAACGAACATCTTTGTCCATCGGGCAAACGTAGTCTTGCGGCGGCACGGGGGCGATGGTTGTAGTGGGCTGTTTGGCGTCCACAGTGGTTTGTGCGCACAAACTCAGCGAAAAAACAAGGACGAGAACGATCCTCACTCTTCTATTATTTCACCTTGCCGGCTGTTGGCCCTGGACCGCCCGCTGGTGGCACTGCCACAACAGGAGTGGTGATCGCCAATACTTTCGGGTCAGACGAAGTGACGGCACCTGAAAGATTCGCCCCCGGACGGAGATATTGCGGCGTACCAGGCTGGAGGCTCACCGGATCGAGTGGCGCCAGCGCGAACGTTAGTTGCTGGATTCCGGCGTTGGTGAGCAGGTCTTGTCCAATGAAATACGAAATTGTCTCGCCGGTTGCGGCTTCGGGTGTCCATTCAATGTGATGCCGCGATCCGTGATGAAAATGACACCGTTCGACGTTCGGGCTAGATAGCGAATCTCGGATCCGGTTTGCCCCAGGTTGGTTTCAAACGAGAGTCCAGCGCCGGCTTGCAGACTAAATGGCGTTAGACAGGCACAAGAGACAAACCACAGGTGCAAATTCGCAGGGATTCGCATGGAACGGACTCCTCTTAAGCGGGAAGCATAATTTTATCACCATTGCGCCAGCCTAACCCCTAGAATGGGGAAATGCAAAGCTTCAAGATCGCTGTCATTCCGGGCGATGGCGTAGGGAAAGAAGTAGTGCCGGCGGCGTTGCTGGTGCTGGAAGCAATCGGCACCCGTTTCGATACTGCTTTTGACCTTCACCATTTCGATTGGGGCGCCGAATACTATTTCCGGAATGGCCGCATGATGCCGGCCGACGCACTCGATCAACTACGGCCCATGGACGCGATTCTGCTGGGAGCCGTCGGTGATCCAAAGATCCCCGATCACGTCACCCTCAACGGTCTTCTGTTGCCGATCCGGCGCACTTTCGATCAATTCGCGAATGTGCGCCCGGCTGTTCTGTATGACGGTGTAGCATCGCCGTTGGCAAATCCAGGCAAGGTCGATATGGTGGTGGTGCGCGAGAATACCGAGGGCGAATATGCGCAGGTCGGAGGATTCGTTTACCACCAGCAGCCGGAAGAAGTGGCGATCCAAACCGCGGTTTTTACGCGCCGAGGTATCGAGCGCGTGGTGCGCTTCGCATTTGAACTGGCACGCAAGCGCAACCGGCAGCGGCGCGTCACTTCCATCACCAAATCGAACGCGCAGGGTTTTGGAATGGTGCTGTGGGATCGTGTGTTTCAATCCGTTGCGGCGGGATATTCCGATATAGAGACCGAATCGCTGCTGGTGGATGCGGCCGCGATGAACTTTATCCGACGGCCGGCGAGTTTCGATGTTGTCGTCGCTTCGAATCTATTCGGCGATATCTTGAGCGACGTGTCGGCTATTCTCACTGGCAGCATCGGTCTTGCGCCCAGCGCGAATCTCGACCCAACGCGGCGGTATCCTTCGATGTTCGAGCCGGTCCATGGATCGGCGCCGGACATTGCTGGGCGGGGAATTGTGAATCCGATGGCCGCGATTCTATCGGCGGGAATGATGCTGGATCATTTCGGGTTGGAAGAAGCCGCGCGATTGGTGGAGCGCGCCGTTGCGGGGGTGCTCAAGGAAGGAAAACATCGTACGCCAGATCTTGGTGGAACTAGCAGCACCGGTGAGGTGACGGGCGCTGTGATCGGAAAATTGGCCGCGGATAAACGCGGATGAACCCGAATAAGGCGTCAGCCTCTTAAATCCGCAAAAGCTTCTTCGATTTCCTTTTTCGCTTGCGGGCTCGGTGTTGTAAGCGGCAGGCGCGGTGGACCACCGTAGTATCCGGCCAGATCCATGGCATGCTTGAGGCCTGGCACGCCGTATTTCGCAGTCACTAAGTAAGCTGCGTGGCCGATGCGATTCTGCCAATCGAGCGCCGCTTCCGGCTCGCGCGTTCGATGGGCTTCCCAAATAGAGATGGTCGCGTAAGGAGCGGCATTCGCGAACGCCAGAACTGCGCCAACCGCACCCACGGCCAATGTCGGAGCGAGCGTGGGAGCCGATCCGGTCAGCACCTGGAAGCCCTTCTTCACTTCGCGGATCATCTGCAGCACCTTCTCCAGATTCCCCGAGCTTTCCTTGATGGCGATGACGTTGGGATGCTGCGATAACTGTGCCACCGCTTCTGCCGGAATGTCGACGCCGGTGGTTTGCGGCCAGTTGTAGATGATCAGCGGGATTTTCGATTGGTCGGCTACTGCGCGGAAGTATAGCATCTGCGCCGGACCGTTATTGATCAGATTTTTGTAATAATGCGGCGTACGAACCATCGCCACTTTGTAGCCGATATCGGCAGCGCGATTGGAGAGCGCGACCGTTTCGCGCACGCTCTCGACGCCGGTGCCCGCGATCAGCAGCTTTTCCGGCGCGGCGAATTCAGCCGCCCATTCGAAGAGCTGGATTTTCTCTTCGGTGGTGAGCATGACGCTCTCGCCGGTGGATCCGCACACAACGTAACCAGCGAGACCTGTGACATTCCATTTCTCGATATTGTGCTGGAGCTTTACTTTCCAGAGGTCGCCTTCGTGATTGAAGGGGGTGGTGATGGGCGGGAAAATTCCGTGGAGCTTCATGGGGAAAATGGGGCAGCCCGAGAGCTGCCCCAAGCACTTGCCTAGGTCACGATTTTGGAGATGAATAGCGTGTACAGCGCTAGCGATTCAATCAACGCCAATCCGAGAATGAGGGCGAAACGGATGCCGCCCGACGCGCCGGGATTACGCGCCATTGCCTCCGCTGCCGAGGCCACGGCTTTTCCTTGTCCCAGGCCGCACAGTCCGGCCGCGATACCCATAGCGAGATAAGCGAAGGGTAGTTTTAGGTCCAGAACTCCTCCGCCCCCGGGTGTTTGGGCGAATATGGGGCTGGCTAGCAGCAAAAACGCTACTGCCAGGAAGATCATCTTACGTGTCATGCGAGTGTTCTCCTTCTAAAGAAATTGTTCACGAGGAGGTGGTTCCCTATCTATCCTGGGGGACGACGGGCTCACGCTCGGAACGGATAAAGCCATTACTCTTCGTGTGCAACTGCTCCGCCGACGTAAATGATGCTGAGCAGCATAAATATGAACGCCTGTAAGAATGCCACGAACACGTGCAAACCCATGAAGACGGCCGGAGCTGCGATAAAGGTCAGCGCGAGAAACGTCATGGTGACCTTCTCGCCGGCGTACATGTTCGCAAAAAGACGAATGGTGAGCGAAAGCGGCCTGGCTATGTGACTGACGAGTTCGATGGGAAGCATGAGCCACGCCAGCCACCATACGGGACCTGCGAAGTGAAGCATATATCTGCCGACACCGTGCGACCGGATGCCCATGTAGTTGTAATAGAGGAAAACGCACACCGCAAGGCCACACGGAACCGCGGGAGTCATAGTGGGCGACTCAAAACCTGGAACGACACCAATCAGATTCATGAACAGAATGAAGAAAAACAGCGTCCCAATGAACGGAACGTACTTCGCGGCGCCATGATCGACGGCGTCATGAGCCTGACCGGCGATGAAGTTGTAGATGGCTTCGAAGGTGATCTGCAGCTTGCCTGGTTTGTCTACAGAAAGCCTTGAACGAAGGAGGCCGAAGAGAACGAGAATGATGACGACCACCAGGATTTCCATGGTGATCCAGTTTTCCCATGGATGGGCAGGGTTCGCCGGCGGCCGGCCGATGGCTGTGAGCAAAGCATCGAGCGGCGAAGCCAGATAGTGGTTGAACAGTCTGGTGGTCCAGACATCTACTTCATGTTCTTGCATAGATCAACTCGTAGATGATTTCGAGGAGCACGGCCGCAGCGGAGACTAACAAGCCCGCTACCGCAACCGCGACATTCAATCCCAGAAATCTGATTATAACGTACGCCAGGCCCACTGTTGCGAGAATGCGGAGCACGAAAAACATTGAAGAGCGCGGTTTCCGGCCTGGCGTGATTGCATGCGCGATCTGTTGCCAGCCCCAGAAACTGGCGTAGGAAAGCGACGCCCCAATCAGGAACGCAAGGCCGTCGCGAATTCCGCGGAGGGATGCCGCGGCGACGGTGCCGATCAATCCCAAGATCCAGATAAGCCGGCTGATGCGGCGGATAGCCCGATCGTAGAAGTCGGGTTCACTTTCCGCCATCATCCTTGCTCAACTCTCGAACCAGCTCGATCATGCCGGAGGCGAATCCCAGAAACAAGAATACGATCTTGAGGAATGTTGTCCCGAATGCTTTATCCAGCAGATAGCCGATCCCATAGCCCACCGCCATCGAGACCGGGAGCAGGAACATCAGGCTATAGTATTTTCCGAACTGCGAGAGGCTGTTCTTAGGCATGCGCGGCTCGTTTGCGCTCCAGAAGAGCGGCGGCTTGATCGGCGGTTTCTTTCACCAGGAAACCCATCTTGGGATGGCTAGGGACGATGTCGGGTTGTAGGTCGAATTCCTCCAGCGCCTCCGTTGTTGTGGGACCGATAGAAGCGATCACCATGCGGCGCAGGCGGTTGTGGACGGCTTCTTGGGAGCCTGTTTCGGCAGCGATGCGGAACAGGTGCGTTAATTGGATGGACGTGGTGAACATTGCGACATCCGCTTGACCTTCGGCGATGCGGCGGACCGCTTCGCGCAACGGGGCGGTGTCTTCAGGGAGATCCCATTGATAGACGCGGACGGCGGTGACTTCAGCGCCGCGTGCACGGAGTGCTGCGAGCAATTCCGGATTCGATTTGCCGTATTCCTGGATCGCGATTCTGCGCTCGGGTCGCGTTGCCGTGGCGGCCAGCAGTTCGCGCCAGGTGTTTGGCTCGGGGACTGCGATGGTGACCGGAACCTGCATTTCGCGCAATACGGCGAGCGGTTTGGGGCCGCGCGCAACTACGGTGATTTTGCACAGCGCTTCGGCGAAGGCCTGCGGCGGGTAGCGCGACGCCAGCACTTTATCGAGCGCGCGCGTGCCCACCCCGGTGAGCAGGATCATCATGTCAAATTCGCCGCGAAAGAGCCGCTCGGCGAATGCGAAGGCTTCCGGATTGTTTTCGATGGGTGCTTCGCGCATGGAGGGCGCGACGAACGGGTCGCCACCCTGGCGGCGAATGAGTTCGGCGATTTCTGTGGCGCGGCGGCTTTCGAACGAGAGGACGCGAAGGCCGGCGAAAGGCATTAATTTGAGAGTAGCGTAGCGCACGCACTCGTGCGTGCCGTGTTCGCACTCTTGCGAACACAAAAGGCGTTCACACGAGTGTGTGTTAATACCGGCGCATGGTATA
>PMOK01000238.1 GCA_003162425.1 Bryobacterales bacterium
CCTGTGAAATTGACGCCGGTCAGGTTAGCCCCGGACATAGTCACGGCTTGGTTGGGCGGCGTAAATGTATAGCCGCTTCGGCTGGGCGTCACGGTGTAATTTCCGTTGGCTAGCCCGGTGAAGGTGTAGTTTCCGGAAGCGTTGGCTGTGGTGGTGGCGTTGGCTGCTCCGCTCAGTGTCACCGTTGCCCCGCTGCCGGCAGCCGCAGGGCTAATCGTTCCCGAGATGCTCCAAGTTTGCGGTGTCGTCCCGAGAGACGGCAGAATTTCACAAATACTGAGATTGTACCGGTCGGTGGTCGGCGCCGTGTCGTTAATCGTCACCTTGGTGCCGCTGAGCGACGTGGAACTGGATTGGCCTTGCACCCAATAGGTGTCGCCGGTCGGCGAAAAGTCTTGGTGCACTAAGATCTGGTTTGGTCCGAGTGTCCGGTTAATGGCGTTATCATAATCATCCCCCACGCCAAACACCCGGGAGCCGGCGCGTGTGGTAGTCAGCGAGGCGCTGGGTGCACCGGTGCGCGCGTTTCCGGTTCCAGTTGCGCCGATGGCGCCTGAGCCGTTTGTGCCCGTAGTATCCACGCCGGCGAAGCTCATCACGGTAATTGAAGAAATCACCTTGTACGAGAGTGTTGCCGTCACCGAGACATTGCTGAGCGGAACGGTGGCGAAAGCTCTCCAGATTTCAGCGCTGCCGCTCTGCGCGTTGGTCCGGACAACCAGCGCCCAGGTCAGACCGCCGCCGGAGACTGCCGTGACGGTGGTATTAGTTCCGGAGAGATAGTCGGCTGACACAAAAGCCAGCACCAACTCGTTCCCCGAGACGGTGGAGAATGCAGGTGTTGTGACTGTGGAACTCGCCGCGGGCGCATCCGTCCATGTGGTGGCGTCAATCGTGACCGCTCCCCAGACAGGGATCGCGGCCAACAAGGAAAGGACTATACGTAATAGTATTTTTCCTGTGTTTGAACAGCTAAAGCTTGTAGATGTAGTCACATCCAATTTCGAATCCCAACGCGGACGAGTAGCCAAGCCTGTGATCATGGAAGAAAGACTCGCCAAGACCTGGAAATGTTTCCAAAAAAATTGACAAAAGGAAAAACTTTTGGATCGGCCGAGAGCGCCAAGGCAGAGCGGCTTTGCGGCCCGCACAATCCAAGCCGGGAAATTTTGGATTTTACGGTTTCACGCGAGTCTCTACGAGCGTGCCGAAAAGCCGGTGACTGTATCCGCTGTCCAAGCGCCCATGGATTTATCAGCCGTTCCGTCAGGATCGTGGCGGCTTGGGACAGCGGACTCAGTCACGGGTTTTTCTAGCTCACTTCATTTTCTAGCTCACTGCATGGGACTAGGTCTCTGACCGGCTGATTTCGTTCTGAAAACCGGGCCGTCCCCTTGCCTAGGACCCCGTGAAAAAATTAGCGCAAAGTTTTCACGGCTTCTCACGTGCGTAGCACCACGTGTCAGCAAGTGGACAAATCAAGACCTGGCGTGATGGCAAGCGCCACCACGTTGCTGTTATTGGGTAGTGCGAAGCTCTTGATTGTCTTGGTCTTGTTTAGCGCAAACGAATAGTCGGACAGGTAGGACGTTCGAATCCGTTCGGAGCCGTTGCTCATCGTGAGGGATGGAGCACAGCATGGGTCAGGTTAGTTTGTGGTTATTAGACGCATCGAATAAACAGTTAGCCTTGGTCATAGTACTCACACTTCGCCCAGCGCCAAGCTAGGACTTACTGGTACGAAAGACATTCGAGGCCGAGTATGTTTCCGTTTGAAGATAGAAGTAACTCGATGGCCACTGGTGCAAAGCCTGAAGATGCTGCCAAGCGTTTCTATATTTGGAATGCGCCCGGCAAAACGTTCTCAATCCACCTAAGTCTGAACGTGGTTGAGAAGATGACCCGCGAACTGTTGCGCGCCGCCATTGAACATCCTTCACGGGACATCAGCGGAGTTCTGTTAGGCCATTCGCTACCGGAACCTCATCCGGCGACGGTGGTTGAGGAATTTGTGTTTGAAAGCGGACAGGCAATGAACGAAGGCTCCGCATCCACTGATGACGACGATGGCATTGCCGAGATGATTTGGAGACTGGTGCGAGAAGCCGAAAGCGGCCGGCATATCGTCGGATTTTTTCGATCACAGTGCGATGGCCCGTTGTCCCCAAACGACCTGGATTTGACGAACGCAAGCCGTTTGAGCGGCGAGACGGATAACGTGCTGCTGTTGATTCGGCTTCTGCAATCGGGAGAAAGTGAAGCTGGATTCTTTTATTGGCAGGGCAGCAACACTCGATATCATGGTTCCAGCACGCCGTTTCCGTTCGATGCCGCGCAACTACCTTCTGCGAGCCTGAGTGAACCTAGGCAATTTAGTCCCGGCTTGTTTGAACAATTCCGCCTACCTCAGGCGATTGGGGCTCACGCTTCCGGCGAGGCGTCTCTTTGGCTGCGGCTGCTCCCAACGTTCGCACTTTTCGGCCTGGTGACAGCTGGCATGCAGATGTTGTGGCCTTCCCAGACGGCGGAGGCCACCCAAACGGCGGAACTCGCTACCGCTGATGCATCCCCTTTGGGTTTGAAAGTAGCGGTGAAACCGCAGCAGCTAGAGATTCGCTGGAATCTGCACTCAACCCAGATTCTCGCCGCTGAAAAAGCGGTTGTAGCAATCACGGAGGGCAACGTGACCGAAAAGATGCCCATCGATCGGCAGGAACTTCGCGATGGCTACATCGCGTACACGCCCAAGACGAATGACGTGTATATACGTTTCGAGGTCAAAGGGGCAGACGGCAGCAGTACAACCGAGTCCGTCCGGGTTGTCGCGATACCCTGAGGGAGAAACCGCGGTTCGTTAGAACAGAATGCCGCACCTCCTTATGCTCATAATCGGGCCGTCTTAGATATGATGCTGTGAGGAGCGGCGCCAGGACTCGCGTTGAACAGCGGGCCAAAGTTCGTCGCGAGGTTGTACGAAGTGGACGGAGACAGGAAGAAGCGGCCAAGACCCGTTGCATTATCACCGATTCCGATACCGCTGCCACTGTTCGAGAACATCTCCGTCGAGCCGGTCACGGCGATGCTTCCAATCCCCGCGATATCCATAAGCGTCCCAAAGAGGAGTTGATAAAGGAGACGATGACATCGCTCGTGTTGCCGGGAAGCTTATCGTTATCGACGCGTCCGAAAAACCCGAACTCCCAAGTTTCCGGATCCCGTGCCGAAAAACGTGTACTGAATTGGTTCGCCGCAGCGGAAACCGGCAATTTCCAAGACCCATTCCAGTTGAAAAAGCGCGATAAGTTACTACGACGGCTGATGGATCATGATCACCGCAAAAGGATTTTGGGCCGAACTCTCCAAACGGATAGTGGGTCCTATCTGAACAGATAGTTGGGAGGCGAAGAACTCGCGGCCTCTGGGCGCAAACACGTTTCTTCGGTGAACGTATCTCATTGTATTTCTACCACTTCCGGGTGCTGACTGACATGTATTCCCTGCCTAAATGCTGTTGGCGTAGCGATTGCAGGTTACAATCATAATGACTGCAACGCGCGATGCCGAACATCGTGAGTACGAGCGGTTACCCCTGCATTTGCCTTTGCAATTCACGCGGGAAGGCCGTTCGGAGCTAGTCGAATGCATCACCGAGAGTATTAGCGGCGCCGAAGTTTGTTTTGTCTCTCCGGAGCTTCTTCAGCTTGGCGAGCGAATGAATGTCTTTGTACTCCTGCCAACCGCGATACCTGGCAACGGGTTCAAGATACATTTGAAATGTCTTGTGCATGTCGAGCGCGTTGATTCGGCCTGGTCGCCGTCCGGCTTCCGGATTGGTTGCCGAATCAGGGACTATACGATACTGTTTGGAAACACAGATCCCCGTAAGGATTCAGAGTCCTAGTGTAGTGCGTCACGCAGGAACACGATTATGCCGAAGAGTGGGGCAGCCAATCCTGGCTGCCGACGGCTTTCAGCCGGCGCGCGCTAACCAATAAAGCCGCTTGAAAAAGCGGCTGCGGGCAGGATTGCCCGCCCCACATTGGTGCACCATAATCTTAGGGAATTCGGACGCACTACACCAGAATCGCCCTCATCAATAGAGTCTTTCTGGGCACGCCTCAAGCCGGCAATTCAGCGGCCGCAGGCTCCGACATTCCCCGCGCGCTGGTGTCAGCTGACGTCTTTCTCTTTCTGGCGTAGTATTGGCGGCTCATGCTAAACTCTGTTTCCGGTAATGTTCAGCCGCCACTATAGAAAAGTAAAGGCCATCTTTGGCCTTACCGATTCGGTCCTTACCTCGGTGGCCTTTGTGGCGGCCTATCAGACCCGCTTCCAGCTGAATTCCCAACAGCCGTTTCACTGGGTTTTTTACATTGACTTCCGGGATGCCGTCCTTCTTCTGTTTGTTTCTCTCGTCGCCTGGCTGGCCCTAGGTTACTGGTTCAATATCTATGAAAAGCTCGACTCCGCACACCCGCCCGTTGTTTTGCGCGATACTTTTCGGCAGTGCTTTTTAGGCGTCATTTGTCTAGTGGTGGCGGAGTATTTGTTGCGCCTCGACCTCAGCCGCGTTTTTGTCGCACTATTCGGCATCTACGCGTGGATTCTGTTGTGCCTTTTCCGCATAAACGCCGCGCGCGTGATCGGCGCCGTGCGGAAGCAATTTGGAACAGCACACTTCGTTATGGTGGTGGGATCGAACGAGCGAGCGCGCCATTTAGGGGAAGCTCTCGAGCGATCGTCGGATTATAGCATTCGCTTGGTGGGGTTCTTGGACGAAGAGCCAGGCCAAGTCCACCTGTCGCGAACCTACGAACAGTATCCGCTTTCCGGCCTGCCCGAACTGCTGCGGGCGCAGGTGATCGACGAGATTATTTTTGCCGTGGACAGCCAGCGGTTGGTTGGATTGGAAGATATTTTCCTGCTTTGCGACGAGGAGGGCGTACGCACGCGCGTAGCGGTGGATTTCTTCCCGCATGTGAACAGCGAGGTCTATCTCGACTCGCTAGGGAACTTTCCGCTGCTGACGTTTTCGGCGGCGCCTCACGATGAAATCCGGCTGCTGGCCAAACGCATCACCGATGTGGTCTTGGCCGGGGCAGCACTGGTCTTGCTGTTGCCGTTCATGCTCCTCATCGTGTTGCTGATCCGGCTCACCTCGCCTGGTCCGGCGATCTTTCGTCAACAACGCTGTGGTCTGAACGGCCGGCGTTTCACGTTCTACAAGTTCCGGTCAATGAGGGACAATGCCGAGGAACTCAAGGCATCGCTCCTGATTCTGAACGACAAATCGACGGCATTTAAGATCGCCAATGACCCGCGTATGACGCGCGTAGGCCGGTTCCTTCGCAAGTTCTCGATCGATGAGTGGCCGCAGTTTTGGAACGTACTCAAGGGCGAAATGTCGCTGGTGGGTCCGCGGCCGGCGGTGCCGGAAGAAGTTGAACGTTACCAGCGCTGGCAGCGCAGGCGGCTCCGAATGCGTCCCGGGCTCACTTGTCTGTGGATATTGGCAGGCCGCGATGCGCTGGATTTCGAAACCTGGATGAAGATGGATATGCAATACATCGATAACTGGTCTTTGGCGTTAGACTGGAAAATCATCCTGGGTACGATTCCTCGCATGCTTACAGGCAAGGGAGCGCACTGAAGCGAGTACCTTTCAGAAGATCGGGTTCTTCGCGAGGTACTCTCAGGTCTTCGGAAGCAATAATGTGCAAGAAATTCAATCCGCGCCATCTGCAACGAGCGGAAGCAGATGCCCCGAATCCATGTGACCCTTAGAAAACACCCGCAGCCACGTAGCCGGTGGAAGCGCGCCACGTGCCTGGGGTGCAAGAGGTCCCGGGTTCTAATCCCGGCGGCCCGACCAGCCTTTTAATTTTCAATAACCTACGCTGTTTCGATAATCGTCGAAATAGCGCCAGGACCCCTTTTGCGCTTTGCAAGTGTTTCCCGCGACCATGCTGAGTATAAGTCGCATTGAGTCAACACCAGGAACAGTATGGCCGATGACTGGTGCGGCATTCCGTGCCGGAAACTATGTCGAAACGCAAATTCGAGTTGTGTACTGCGCTCGAAATTCGGCGAAACATTCCCTTTCGGAATGGTTTTGTTGCCGCCATTCCTGCCCCGGCAGTGACGTCACCGGTCTGTGACGTTATTTACGGGAACTTATGTCTCCGGAATGCCGGCTGGACCTTCGTAGATTCGATACGTCTTAGATCGTTCGGCTCCCAGAAACTCGAGACTCCGGATGGCTGCGCGATTGTCTTCCACAATCCAGGAGCACTCCGCTTCCCTGTAGCCGAGTTCGAACGCATTCCGCAGCAGGGTGGCGGACAAGCGGGCTGTGACTCCCGGATCGCGATATTCCTCCAAGGCTCCTAATACCAGGACGCGCAGCTTGCGAATCTTCGATTTGTAGTAAAGGACCTTGAGGAGGCCCAGAGGAAACAGCGATCCGTTGGCGTGCTTCAGGGCTTGGTTGATGTCCGGTATGACCAGGCCGAATGCCACCGGTTGGCCCGCAGATTCGGCAATGAGCGCCAGCTTGGGAATGAGAATTGGCTTTAGCTGCCGCCCCAGATGGCGAAATTCATCGAGCGTCATGGGTGCGGCTCCCCAGTTCTGACGCCATGCCGCGCCATAGATATTCCAAACGGCCTCGACCTCCACGTCGAAACGCTTTAGCTCCACGGAGCGAATTCGTACAGCCGGAGCTGAACACACTCGCGCGGCCCGGTCAAGCTTCGCCAGCATCATTCCAACTTGGTCCCGAGTGATGCGATAGGCGTAGAGATCGCGCGCCTCTCGAAGGCCGGCGCCTTCAAACAGGCGCTCGTAATACGGCGGGTTGAATGTCGTCATCACCGAAGGCGGCGAATTGAACCCATCCACCAGCACTCCACATTCGTAGTTGATGGATGGGTTCATGGGACCGCGCAGCACGCTTGCACCACGCGCCGCGAGCCACGCTCTTGAGGCTTGAAATAAGGCGTCAGCAACACTTTGGGAATTCACCGATTCGTAGAATCCGAAGGTGCCCACCTTCGGCTCGCGCGCGGCATTGTAATCGCGATCCAGGATGGCGGCAATGCGCCCGCAAACACGGCCATTCAATCGCGCCAGGAAGCATTCCATCTCGGCGTGCTGGTAGAACGGGTGTTTGGTCCGGTCGAGCAACTCTCGCTGATCCAGCCGCAGCGGCGCTACCCAGTTTGGATCGTTGCGGTAGTGTTCGTACGGGAACTCAAGGAAGCGGCGCATGTCGGCGCTGCTTTGAACCGGAGCAACCTGGATGGAAGGGGACAATACCATGACGGGTGGCTCCCGCCGCATTACGATCACAGGAAGCGTCTTCTCAGGTGTAGCGCACCGGCCGAAAGATAAACAACACCCAGCAGCGCCAGCATTCCGAACGAGGGAGCAAGATCCGCCCAGCCAGCCCCCCGTAGCACGATACCCCGCATGATATCGAGCGACCAGGTAGTGGGAATCAGCATGCTGAATGCGGCTACCGCGGCCGGCATCGCTTCGCGCGGGAATACGAATCCGGAGAGCATTATGCACGGCAACAACAGCAGATAGGTGAGTTGCAGGGCTTGCGCTTGGTTCCGCGCCGCGGCCGTGACAAAGAGGCCGAGCCCCAACGCTGGCGGCAAGAACGCCAGCAGAGCCAGGCAATACAACCAAAAATCTCCGCCAATCGCAATCCCGAAAACCAGGCGCATCAGTATGGTGAGCACGCATCCGGTTCCAAGTCCCATGGCCGCGCCGGCCACCAGCTTTCCTGAGATCAAGGCGCCAAGCCGGATGTTGGTAATCCGCAGCTGGTCCAGCGTGCCTCGCTCGCGCTCTTTTACGAGCGATAGAGCCACCAGCAGCAACGTTGTCATTTCAACCAGATTGGCCACCAATGCGGGCACGAAGTAGTTGGCCGAGCGCCCCGCTGGATTGAAGAGCACCTCCGGCTGCAACTGTAGTGGCAATCGAGCTGCTGGCGTTCCGCCAACTGTCATGGACACGGCCTGTTCCAGGCCAATCGACTGCGCCGCGAAGACTGCCTGGCCGGCCAGCGCTGCATCGGACCCGTCGATCCACACACGCACCGAAACCGGCCGATGATAAAAAGCATTAGCCGAATAATGCGGTGGAATCTGAACCGCGACGCGAACATCGCCGCGTCGCAACATGCCGAGCAGTTCCTCTTCCGAATCGGCGCGATGCGTCAAGCGGAAAACCGCGGAGTTTCGAAATTGATCGACTAAGGTACGGCTGAAGCGCTCGCCATCCAGGTTCTGAATGGCGGTGGGAACATCATGGACACGCGTGTCGAGCGCATACCCGAACAAGAGAAATTGCACCAGCGGCAACGCAACCGTCAGCACCAGCGTGTACGGATCTCGCCGGAGATGCAGCAGTTCCTTCCCGGCCACCAGCAACAGTTGGCGTCCGAACGTCATGCCACCCCCTGGGCGCGCGAGAAGAATTCGTCCAGTGAGGACTCCAGGTCCGAGTAGCGTCCAAAACCGGCCACGCGGCCTTCGTGCAGCCATGCAACCGAATCACACCGCGCGGCCTCGTCCAGGTGGTGCGTGCTGATCAGAATTGCGGCGCCGCGGGCGGCCTCTTCTTGAATTACGCGCCACACCTGACGGCGCGCCGCCGGATCCAAGCCCGCGGTCGCCTCGTCCAACAAAAGCACAGCCGGCCGATGAGCAAGTGCGCACGCGAGCGCCAGCCGTTGCCGCCAGCCGTGCGACAAAGCACCCGTGCGATCGGCGCGGCGCGCGTCCAGATCGAACCGTTGCAGCGCTTCTTGAACACGCTCTACTGTCTCAGCCTCTTCCAACCCATACGCTCGCGTGTAGAAGCGCAGGTTCTCTTCCACTCGCAGATCCTCGTAGAGGCCAAACTGCTGCGCCACGTAGCCGATCGACCCCCGCGCGCGGTCGCGTTCGCGCGGCAACTCATATCCCGCCACACGCACGCTACCTTGTCCGGGCTTAAGCAAGCCGCAAAGAATTCGCAACAGCGTCGATTTGCCTGCGCCGTTTGCGCCCAGCAGTCCCACCACACCCCCCGGCCTTACCGCGAGCGATACGCCATTCAGTGCCGGACGTGACCGGTAGTAATAGCCCAAGCCGTCGATTTCGATACTCATGCATCCCTCAAAAGAAGACCTGCACCTTAGCGCTGGGGGCCGGCGAAATCAGGGAGTTCAGCACACTCGCGCGTAGTTGGTGGTTTTCGAAGGACTCCACCAACGCCGGCACGCGCCCCCCGCCCGGGAGTACGGCCTCGATCCGCCGGCCCGGCTTCGCATCCCTCTCGCGCTGTTCTGGCACGTGCGCCCGCACAATAAATCGACCGCTAACGTCCATCAGAGCGACAGGAGATAGCGGCAGCATAACACTGCCCACCTTGAGATCCAGCAATTCGATGCCGCCTTCGGCCGGTGCGCGCACTTCGAAGAGCTTCCTCTGCGTCTCCAGCCAGCGCAGCGTTTCCAGACCCTCGTCGTGAAGATTGCGAAGCGCCGACAGCCGGTCAAGCCCCACCTCACCAGCGATCTGGTACGCCCGAGCGCGCTGTCCCTCGGCGCGCTTCAGCCGTGCTTGGCAGGCGGCGGACGGGTTACGCTCGCTCTCCGCAAGTGTATCCGCATACTCCTGCTCCGCCGCAAGTATTTGCGGATTGGTTCGCATCAACCGCGCCATGGTGTTGGGCGGAATGCGTTCGAACAGCGAAGCTGTGGCCTCCACAAAGTGGCCGGGAACGGCGCGGAGAGTGGAGCGCACGCGTGTCAGGCGCGCGTCCAGTTCCAGGGCTTCAAAGCGCAGCAGCAGCTGGCCGGCTACCACGCGGTCGCCCTGCCGCACAAAGATCTGCTCGATCCTTCCTCCCGTTGGGCTGACGATCGGGATCGCTTCCGGCTCGATCCAGCCTTCGATTGAAGGAGACCGTCCCGCGTGCGCGGCCAGGCGGGACAATGCCACGGCGCTACACGCCAGCAGCCCAGCCGCCAGCACGGCCCTCTTTCGAAAAATCAAGGCTTCTTCCCCACCGAAATGTTGGGCCCGTTGCTCAGTTGGCCGCCGATGGTGATAACCACCGCATAATCGCCGGGCTTCAGGTCGCCGGGCACGTGGATGTTGGCCTGACCCAGCGCTACCAACCCCGGAGTCATTCCGACAAAATCGACCACCGCCGGCTCGCCCCCGACGGTAACTGAATACGACGCCGCAGGGTGCGAAAGCGGATTGTTAACCGCCGCGGCTCCGGAAGCAACTGGATGATCGAGCAGACCCTCGCCGGTGAGATAAATCACCATCGGTTGCCCTGGGATGACGGCATTCGAGGAAGTGTTCAGCGTTGCGCTGCCGTCCAGGGCCACGTTCTGTGCCACCGCACGGTTGTTGCCGTAAACGAAGATCCCCGGCGATGCCGCTTGCACCTCAAACGTGAACGCCGCCGAGACCACGCTGTTCAACTCCACGGTGACATTCGCAGTCCCCACGCCGATTTCGTACGGCAGTTGAGCATTAATCTGGGTGGATAGCACCACAATGAGCGGGATGAGAATATTGTTGACGCGTACTTTAGTGCCGCCCAGATTGGTGGGTAACGGCACGGTAGAGGCATCCCCGCGTGCAGTAGCCAGGCCAGTGCCGAATAGCGTGATCATGGACCCCGGCGCCACCGCGACACCCTGCAGAAAGCTGGCGGCGTTTACTACGGACCCTACTACCGGCGCCTGCACCGCCGCAGTTACCGTGAGGTTCAGATTGACGGCTGCCAGGCCAGCCACGGCCGCTGTAACTTGGGCCGCCCCGGTTGCATTTCCAAGCGTCACAGTGGTTGAAGCCTGACCGGAGGCGTCGGTCATTGCTGATGTTGGATTCACGGATGCGTTCGTTGCTGCAAATGTGACGCTCACGCCCTCAATCGCGACGCCCGTCGAATCGACGACTTGTACGGTTACAGGTGGCGAAAGTATAGCGCCAGCGGCGCCCGAAGTTGGCGCTCCGGAAAGGAACGAAATCTTGTTGGGGACGGCTTGGAGCTTTCCACCAAAATCGAATTTCGCCACGAAGGCGTCTCCACGCGGACCAAGCATGGTGTTCCCACCGTAGGTTGCCTGGAATGGATTGGACCCCAAAGGCAGATTTTGGGAAACGGTATTTCCCGCGATGTATACATTCATGCCGCTGTCGACAGCCACGGCCATTGCGATGTCATCGCCCGTTCCGCCAAAGAAACTGGAATATAACAGCGTGCCTTGCGGATCCAGTTTGGTGATAAATGCGTCGCCGAAACTGAGGGTCTCTGCGGCGCCGTCGTTATATCCCTGGCCGCCCAGGCCGCCGAATGTCTTCTGCAGCGCATCGCCAGTTACCGGAAAATTAGTAGAGAGAGTGTATCCCACCACGTACGCGTTGCCGGCCGCGTCGACAACGATATCGTTGCCGATTTCGTCGCCCGGTCCGCCGAGATAGGTGGAATAGACCAGCGCGGATCCATCCGGCGTCAATTTCGAAACGAACGCATCGCCCAGCAGAAAGTCTCCCGGCTGGCCGTTGGCGCCAGTGCCGCCGTACTTCGAGTTGTCGGTAACCGGGAAATCCTTCGACATAGTGTGGCCGGTCACGTAGGCACTGCCGGAAGCATCCACGGCGATCCCAAAGGCCGTGTCCATGGAGGAACCACCCAGGTAAGTGCTGTACACGATCGTTCCCTGCGCACTGACCTTCATCACCCAGGCATCGTCGGAGAAGTTGTTGTAATCGGTGGAAGTCTCCAGACCGTGAAAGGTCTTTTGCACCACGCCATCGGTTACCGGGAAATCGGAAGAGAAGGTGCTGCCGCAAAGGTAGACGTTCCCCTGGGCGTCCAAAGCCACGCCGCGCGCGAAATCGTGGCTGCGGCCGCCGATGTAGGTGGAGTAGAGCAACTTTCCCGTAGCATCCAAACGCGTCAGGAACCCATCGCCGGTATCCTGAATGGCGAGGTTGGCGGCGCCACGGAAGGTTGGGAAAATGGCGTCGGCGGTGGTCGGGAAGTTCGTCGATAGCGTCGCTCCCACAACCGCGACGTTGCCGCTCACATCCACCGCGATGCCCAAGGCCATATCGTTCATCGATCCGCCCAGGTAAGTGCCATAGAGAATCTGGCCGCCATCGGGACTCAGCTTGACGACGAAGGCATCGCCGGCTTTAATGAATGGATCCTCCGACGCGCCGCCGAATTTAGTCTGGAACGCGCCGCTCGTCACCGGAAAGTCCACCGAGCGGGTGGCGCCGGCCACATAAGCATTTCCACTCGCATCGATCGCCAGCGCCGCGGCGAGATCATCGTCGCTTCCACCCAGGTAAGTGGAATAGACCAGCGCGCCGCTTGGCGAGAACTTCGCTACGAACGCGTCTCCGAATACCAGGAATTGGCCCGATGCATTTGTGCCTTTGTAGCCCGATTGTACGCCGCCCACAGTCGTAAAGGACGTTGAATTTGTGAAACCCGCCACATAGAGAGCGCCCGTCGCATCCACCTTGATGCTGGCGATCCCGTCATTGCCGGCTCCGCCAAGATAGGTCGCGTAACTCAGCGTAGGGTCGATCACGAGGGGTAACTCGGGATCATAACCGCCAAGCGCTAAGGACGCATCGCCTGAGGGAAGCATGCGATAACGAACTTCCACGCTGGTGCGCGTGCCGTCCCGTTCCTGATAGGCAACCGGTTGATGCTGTCGAAGCGCATCGCCTACGTTCGCAAACACCAGATCACCAGCCTCATCCAACTGTGGCCGCCCCGCCCCTTCAAAACGGAGCCGAATGCGCGAGGGGTCGGCGTGGGGCGCAATCTGAAAATCATATTCCAAACGCCCTTGTTGCCCGTAATAAACCACGTCGATGCCCGGATAGACTGCTTCATACCGAACGTGGCCATAGGTGGGCACATTCCGATGCCAGCCGCGGCTGCGGTTCCCGACTAAGTAGTTGACCTTGCCCTCCAGCCGATCAACTCCCTTTGGCTCGATGCGAGTCCGGCCGCCTGGAAAAGAGATCGCAATCCGGTGCGCGGGCGCTTTGAGTGCCGGCTTCAGCAGCAACACCGGACCGGCATTTTCCAAACGAACCGCGTAGCTGGCGCCGCGCGCCACAAAATGGACGCCGGCAGGAGCCTGGCCAACGTTCGGTTCAAAGTTCATCGGCAAACGCGCATAGTCGATTCGAGCGGGCTTCGCTGTTAGAGCGGAGCCCAGGGACGCAAATCCCACTATTGCCAGGAGAAACGAGGGAAAATCGTGACGGCTGATCATGATGGTTATCTACTTGCCTAAAGCGCAGACAGCGGGTAAATCCCGACATGCCTGGAATCGGGGTCTGATAAAATTAGAGCAGCGCTCAGCCGCTCCCCCACGGAGTTCCAAGAACTGTGCTCACCTCCGACAATGTGACCGCGTGGCTCGTCAGATGGAGCCACGGCGACCAAGCCGCTTTGGAGCAACTCACGCCGCTCGTCTATGGTGAACTGCATCGCCTGGCTGCCGGTTACCTACGCCAGGAACGCGGCAATCACACCTTGCAGGCCACCGCCCTGGTCCACGAGGCCTACCTGCAGATTCGAAAACTGGACAAAGTAGCCTGGCAGAACCGGGCCCAGTTCATCGGAATGGCCGCGCAGATGATGCGGCGCATCCTGGTGGACCACGCCCGCAAACATGGAGCTCAAAAACGCGGAGGGGCCGAACCCAGAACGTCGCTGGCTGATATCCACGGTTCTATTGCCGGGCCGGATCTAGATATCGTGGCCCTGGATCAGGCCCTGGACAAGTTCTCACGCGACTACCCGCGTCAGGCTCAGGTGGTGGAGTTGCGGTTCTTCGGCGGCCTCACCACCGAAGAAACAGTGGAAGTGCTGAACAGTTCCGCCATGAATGTTTCCGCTCGCACGGTGGAGCGCGATTGGAGATTTGCGCGAGCCTGGCTGCACCAAGCGATAATGCTAGGCGATAACGGGCCGCCTGGCTTGCCCGCCTGAACCGATTCTTCCGATGCCCACAAACGAGCGATTAGAAGATTTGTTCCTGCTGGCGCTGGACCAAGACCCGGGGCAGCGCGAGCTGTTTCTGGCCCATCAGTGTGACGGCGATCCTGCACTCTTGGCGCAGATTCGCGCGCTCCTGGCGAGCGATAAGGAAGCCGCTTCCGCTGGTTTTTGGACCTCCTCCGCATTAGAAGTCGAGGCCGCCCGCACCGCGCAACAGCCCGATGCTCGAATCGGGCAAGCCCTGGGTTCCTACAAGATTCTGAACGTGATCAGCAGTGGTGGCATGGGGACTGTTTATCTGGCCGCCCGGGACGACGACGAATATCACATGCGCGTGGCCATCAAGGTCATTAAACGCGGCATGGATACGGACCTCATCGTGCGTCGCTTCCGCACCGAGCGCCAGATCCTGGCCCAACTGGAACATCCGAATATCGCGCGCCTCCTGGACGGCGGCGCCACCGCCGACGGTTCGCCGTATCTGGTGATGGAGTATGTCGAGGGCCAGCCCATCGACCAATACGCTGACGATCACAAGCTTTCCATCTCCGAACGCCTTGGCCTTTTCCGAACTGTCTGCGCGGCAGTGAATTACGCACATCAAAACCTGGTGATCCATCGCGATCTGAAGCCGAGCAATATCTTCGTCACTTCCGGCGGCGTTCCCAAGCTACTGGATTTCGGCATCGCGAAACTGCTCAGCCCCGATCAAACACCTGGTGCGAACGAGCACACCCTGGCGCTGCCTTTCATGACGCCGGAATACGCCAGTCCCGAGCAGGTGCGCGGCGAGCCCATTACCACCGTGTCCGACGTCTACTCGTTGGGAGTGCTGCTCTATCGATTGCTCAGCGGCCATGCACCGTATCGCTTGAAGACTCGCCGTCCGGAGGAAATAGCACAGGCCGTCTGCGATCAACAACCGGGGAAGCCCAGCACCGCGGCGGGACGCGATGAGTCAGGTGGTACGAGTCACACAAAAGACTCCGGGAAGTTGCGGCGGCGCCTCCGGGGCGACCTCGACAACATCGTACTCATGGCCATCCGCAAGGAGCCGGACCGCCGTTACGCATCCGTCGATTTGTTCTCCGAGGACATCCGCCGTCATCTGGACGGTCTGCCCGTGGCCGCGCATCAGGATACCCTGGGTTATCGCGCGGGAAAATTCGTGCGCCGCAATCGAGTGGGCGTGGTGGCTGCGATTCTGCTCCTGCTATCCTTGCTCGGCGGCATCATCGGAACCTCGTGGCAGGCGCATGTCGCAAGCGCCCAACGCGCCCGCGCCGAGCGGCGTTTCAACGATGTGCGAAAACTCGCAAACTCCATCCTGTTCGAGTTCCCCGATGCCATCGCGAACATTCCTGGAACGCTGGCTGCCCGCCAACTCATCCTCAAGCGCGCTCTCGAATACCTGGACAGCCTCGCGCAGGAGGCAGGTGATGACCGGCCACTGAAGAGCGAACTAGCTGTGGCCTACAATCGCGTGGGCACTCTCACCTGGGACGTAGCGGCCAGCCTGGATACACATCGCAAGGCTGTTCGGATCAACGAAAGTCTGGTGAAGGCCGAGCCAGCCAACAGAAAATACCGTGAGCAACTATTTGACAGCTACAACTCTGTAGGCGATTCCCTCAAGGACAAGAACGATTCCGCCGGCGCGCTCGACAGCTATCGCAAGGCGATGTCGGTGATGGAGTCGTTGCTCGGAACTGACTCTAACAGCATCGAGTACCAAAAGAAGCTCGCGGACGCCTTTGAAAGAACGGGCATCATACTGGAGTTGATGGGGCAAACTGATCAGGCGCTGGAGTGCCACTTCAAAGCGGCGGATATGCTAAGAACGGCGCTAAAAGCCGGCCCCAAAGACATTGAAACTCGCCGCGCTGTAGGGAACAATCTGCTTTTTATTGCCCGTGGCCAAGCCGACAACGGCGACTACAAGGCCGCTCTTGAGAACTGCCGCGCTGCCTGGAAGACTGCCGAAGCGTTGAATGCGCAGGACCCATCCAACGTCGTTTACCAACGGGATTTGTGGGTAAACGATTTGCGCGAAGCGAGTTTGTTGCAGAAAGAGGGCAATCCGGCCGGCGCGCTCGCCAAATACCGAAGCGCGTACGCGTATATCGATAAACTCTCGGGCGCCGACCCTGGCGACAAAGGACATCGGCGCGGCTTGGCAATAACCTACCTGGCGATGGGGGACGCGCTTCAGGAATTGAAGCGGAACGGCCAGGCTTTGGAATACTACAGCAAAGCCATCGCCATCAGCCAAGCCCTGTTAGCCGCCGATCCAAACAAAGGCGAAACTCGCGGAGATTTGGCGAACATGAATACCCACATGGGCACATTGTTTCTCAACTCCGGCGACTTCGCCAAGGCCGCCCAATTCCTGGAGAAAGGCCGGCTCTTTTTTGAAGAAACAGCTCAGCGCGATCGGAACGACGCTGGGATGGAACGTGATCAAGCCGAACTCCACGCTCGCCTGGGCGATCTTAACCTCAAGCTCAAGCGGTGGCAGGCAGCGCGCGACTCCTATCAGGACAGCTTGAACATCTGGCTCGCTTTGCGCCGGCGCAATTTGCTCCGAAGGTCTGATCGGGCCAAGCCCGAAGAGATGGCGCGGGCCGTGACTCAATCCGCCGCACACGCCAAGTAGGTGTGTCATGTCATATCTTCCTAAACCCTGCAAGCTGCACGCTGGTAGCAGTAGGCAGTTTGGCTCGTTCAACGACGATCTTGGGCCTGACACTCTTTCCGAACCTCAGAGATTGGTAGGCAGTTTCCAATCCAAGGATGATCCTGAAAAAGATCCGGATGGAGAGACCGCGCAGCGGCCGACTGGCCCGCCAACTCCCGGTAGCGCGCCAGCGTCGTAGGCGCTACTTTCCGGGTAGCATATTCTGCGAGCCATTGATCCAGGAACTCAGCACCGAGTGATCTTTATCCTAATCTAACCGGCTGTCTGAGCGAGCCCGCAGTCTGAATCGTTTCGGAACGAACGGAATCTAATGAGCAGGGACAATATGCCCAGCCCTATCGCCGGTCTCCACCACGTTACTGCAATCGCTTCCGATCCTCAAACAAACCTGGACTTTTACACGGAAGTTCTGGGTCTGCGTTTCGTCAAGCGCACGGTCAATTTTGACGATCCGGGGACCTATCACTTCTACTTCGGCGATGACGCCGGCTCGCCTGGAACCATCCTCACCTTTTTCCCTTGGCCTGGCGCCGTCCGCGGACATGCCGGTGCCGGCGAAGTCGCCAGGACTGCCTTTAGCGTTCCAGCCGCGTCGCTCGAATACTGGCATCAAAGGCTTACGGACCAAGGTCTCTTGGTTGAGCGGACTGGAAAACGATTCGACGAACAAGTGCTGACTCTTCCGGACCCGGACGGCATGCAGATTGAAATCGTAGCCCACGCCGATGGCGGTCCCGCAAATGCTCCGCGTTCTGCCTCGGTTCCTCCGGAGCATGCCATTCGCGGCTTTTTCGGCGTGACGCTGCTGGAGCAGAACGCCGCCCAAACCGCCTCCATCCTTAACGTCATGGGATTTCAGAAAATCGGCGAGGAAGGGAACCGCTTGCGCTTCTCTGCCCCTGGCCGTGCGTTGGGAAACCACATCGATTTACTCATCGATCCCAATGCGAAGTTCGGACGTTCCGGAGCCGGCTCGGTGCATCACATTGCCTTTCGCGCCAAAGACGATGCCGCGCAGAAAGAGTGGCGCCAGGAAATTGCGAAGCATCTGGACGTCACGCCCGTGCTGGATCGCACGTATTTTCACTCCATTTACTTCCGTGAGCCGGGTGGCGTGCTTTTCGAACTCGCCACCGACCCGCCCGGATTCACTTTTGACGAGCCTATTGAATCCCTTGGTGAGGAGCTTCGCATTCCTCAATGGCTGGAACCGAAGCGTAGCTTTATCGAAAAGAGACTCCCTCCCGTCACGCTGCATAAGAGCCTTCCGCCGATCGAGCTTGAGACCGAGGCGGGCGCCACGGTATGAACAACGATCCCCACAAGGACGCTCCCGTTCGACATTCCGGAAAGCCTTTGAGCGAGGCCGCCGGAGCGGTCATCCTTTTGCACGGACGCGGCGGCTCGGCGGACGATATACTGTCGCTCGCGCGCGAACTTTATCTTCCGGCGCTGGCGTACCTCGCCCCGCAAGCAGCCGGCAACAGTTGGTACCCCAATTCATTTCTGGCGCCGATCGCCCAAAACGAGCCATGGCTCACATCCGCGCTTCGCAAAGTGGAAGCGACCCTCGAAATGGCCAACGACGCAGGCATCTCCGCGGACCGAATTGTCCTGGCAGGCTTCTCGCAAGGCGCCTGCCTGGCTACCGAGTTCGTAGCCAGACATCCGCGGCGATATGCCGGATTGATTGCGTTCACTGGAGGTCTCATTGGCCCTCCGGGAGCGGACCTAACCCATACCGGCGATCTGGCCGGCACGCCCGCGTTTTTTGGCTCCGGCGACCCTGACCCGTACGTTCCCTGGCAGCGGGTGGAGGAGTCTCGAAGAATTTTGGCCGGGATGGGAGCGGCCGTAACATCCCAGCGCTATCCAAACCGCCCTCATACGATTTCCGGTGAGGAGATCGACATCGCCAGAAATCTAATTCTCGACGCGTACGTCAGGAACGCCAAAAACTTGGGTGCTCGCGTCGCTATTTAGCTTCGGTCGCTGCCTCGCGCACTTAGCCCTATTCGAAAGAGACCACTTTCCGTTGGATTTCCGTCGCAATCCGTCACGATCAACATTTTGCGGATGGTGTCGACTTGGTCGAGCAACAATGGCAGGGTACCAGTCATACCTGCTCCAGAATTAAAGATGCTGGAAGACGCGCGGGGGGGTGACAGCGATCCGCAGTGCGTGACTATTCAGCCTTGCGGGCGTAGAATCGTCTGGCTTTCATGCGGTTGCCGCAGACTTTCATGTCGCACCAGCGGCGGGTCTGGTTCTTGCTGGCGTCCAGGAAGAGCCAGCGGCAGGTCTCACTGGCGCAGCATCGGAGTTGCAAGGGCCCCTCCGAGAGCAGGAAATCTACCGCTGCCTGCGCGAGCAGCCACACGGGAGCCACCACCTGGCTGTCGAGGCCGCGCCAGCTCCAGACGGGTCGAAGTCCCTCTGCGGTGAGATGGCGGTGAAAACTGGCTTGTTTAAAGTAGTCTTCCAGCGTGACCAGGCCTGAGGCTGATAGATTCTTTCCGTCGAGTTGGGCATAGGCGATTGCGGCCAGAGCTTCGCGCAATTCTTTCACTTTATGGAGCACCTTGGCGCGCTCGGCTTCCGAGGCGTCAAGACACTTGAGCTTTTTGGCTTGGTGCGCGGTCAGCAGTCCCGACTGGGAGGCGAATCTGAGGAGATCGTCGTAGCTGGCCAGCAATTCTTCAGGGCCGGTCTCCGAAAAACGGTTGTCGAGGGTGTTGACCAGGTCGAGCGCGGCGTGGCCCGCAACGAGTTCGAAGGGCTTTGGGCTTGCCATATCTCCTTAACCTTCAATATCCATTTTACAGGTTATATGCTTTTGTGGTATAACCATTCATGAGCACTTTAACGGTTAGCAACCTTACGGCGCAAACTCCGCTCCGAAAGCCGATCTGGAAGCGATTCAGCTCCCAGACGATTCTGGCGTTCTTCGCAATTTATGTAATTTGGGGATCTACCTTTCTGGCCATACGGACGGCAGTGTTGCTGGCCCCGCCGTGGTTTTGTGCAGGAGTGAGGTTTTTTGTCGCCGGTACGGTCTTGTTCGTTTTCGCGCTCATGCGAGGTATGCGCTGGCCGTCCTTGCGGGAGTGGCGAAGCCTGGGGATCATCGGCATGCTGATGTTTTCCATGACTTACGGCGCGCTGTTTTGGGGCGAGCAGTATGTGCCGTCCGGAATCACTTCGGTGCTGGAAGCTACACTGCCGCTGATGACGGTGCTGCTGGAGGTCTTTGTGCTGCGCCAGCAAAAGTTTCGCTGGCGCGTGCTTCTGGCTTTGACGGTGGGGTTTTGTGGCGTAATCATGATGGTGTTCAAGGGTGGGCACTCGAGTTTTGGCGGCTTCGGCGTGTTTCCATGCCTGGTGATTCTAGGCGGATCAGCTAGCTGGTCTTTGGGCGCGGTGTTGACGCGATCGCTAGCGCTGCCTAAGTCGCGCCTGGTGACGGCTGGAGCGGAGATGATGCTGGGCGGGGCGGCGCTGCTGATGCTGTCGCTTGCTTCCGGAGAGCTGCGTCCATTTCCTGTGATTCCTCCCAAGGCTGCGTTTGCGCTGGTGTACCTGATCGTGGCGGGATCGCTGGTGGGGTTTACGGCGTTTGTGTGGCTGCTGGAGCGGATGCCGGCGAGCCGTGTCGCGAGTCACGCTTTCGTGAATCCGATTGTAGCCATTGCGCTGGGGTATTTTGTGGCTTCCGAGGAGATTACGCTGCGGACTTTGCTGGGGGCTGCCCTGGTGGTGGGGAGCGTGGTTTTGACGATGCGGGATACAGGATCCACCGTCTTAAAAGGGCCAAGGGATTCGGGCGGCCATCGAGGAAATCGGCGATCTCCTGCCTGGAGCGCATTTTGTCAGGTCTTATCAAAAGGGAACCAGCCCGCCAATTCGTCTCATCCCCGTTGATGTTCGTCTTCCTGTCCGCGTCACTACAAGATTTGAGTTGCTGTTTCTCCCGGCCAGAGCGATGATGCCACGCCGCAATTGGCTAGCGGCAAAGAGGATCAAAATGCCTTGGCGATTACACAGAACGCTGAACCTGTGACAAGACAGGTGAGAATCCACCTTACGATGCTTCCCGTCAGGCTCGCCAACTGACGAACCTCCCGGACCGCAGAATCTTGCAGTTTGGAGAGTCATTGAGTGCGGTTGCTATCCACGCGATCCAAATAGAAATCAGATCGTCGTGGCCAGGGCTGCTGCAAAGATCGCCAATCCGAAGTTTGTCCTTTATCTTCAGGGGACAGCCTTCCCGGATCTGACGGTGTCAGGCCCGACGCGCCGGCACTTTTCTGAGCAATGTATAAAACTTGCCCGATTAGCGGCCAGTGGCGAGCCCACACGGAAGCGCGTAATCCTTAGCGTCACCGGGCCAGCGGCCACGAAAAGTTATCTGACGTCGAGACCTCGTCGGCCGCTCAATCCACCAGCGCCTGGTACGCCATCCTCTTGAACTGATCTCGCGCCGTGACGCCCTGCGACGGCAGGATCTGGACCAGGAAAACGCCGATCATGTGCTCCTTGGGATCGATCCAGAAGCTGGTTCCCGCTGCGCCGCCCCAATAATATTCGCCTTCGGATCCAATAGTCGCCGACTTACCGGGGCCGAGGTTCACCGCGAACGTGAGCCCAAAGCCATAGCCGTCCGTTAGTAATCCTCGGTTCAGATCGCCGAGGTGATCGGCCCGCATTAACTCGACCGTCTTTCGGCCGAGAATGCGAACGCCATCCAACTGGCCTTCGTTGACCAGCATCATCACAAAACGCGTGTAGTCGTCCATGGTCGAAACCAAACCAGCTCCCCCCAGAAGCAGCGCGGGCTTCTTCTTGAACCTCTCCTGCGCGGGCGAAGTCGAACGCTCCACACCTCCGCCCTTTTTCGGCGTATACAGCGTCGCCAGTCGGCTCCATTTTTCTTCCGGTACGAAGAAAGCGGTGTCCTTCATGCCGAGCGGTCGGAAGATTCGCTCTTCGAAAAACTGATCCAGCGTCTTGCCCGAACATACTTCCACCAGACGCCCCAGAATATCGATCGAATAACCATAGCGCCACTTCGTACCCGGTTCCTCGTGTAGCGGCGCAGTGGCCAGGCGCCGAACAGCTTCGGCGAGGTCGAAGGACGCCAGTGGCGCGCCTCCCGCCATCTCCAGTTTCTTGTAAGCAATTTCTCCAGTCTCGTCCATCGGCCCGGAGTAGTCGAAACCCGTGGTGTGGCGGAACAGATCGCGTACCAGGATCGGGTGTTCCACCGGAGTGGTGTAATAGATCCGCTTCCCCGCCGAATCTTTCGATTCGTGGGCCACTCGCATATCTGAAAACTCAGGCATGTATTTCGAAACCGGGTCGGTGAGCGAGAATTTTCCTTCCTCATATAGGATCATCGCGGCAACACCTGTGACGGCCTTAGTCATCGAATACATCCGCACGATGGAATCCGCCTTCATTTCGCCCCAATTCTCGCGGAAGACGATTTTTCCGTTGCGCGCAAGAAGACCTGAGGCGCCCGCCATATCACCAGCCGCCACATGTTCCCGCATGAG
>PMOK01000065.1 GCA_003162425.1 Bryobacterales bacterium
GGTTGGCACGGCGGGGACCATGCAGAACAGCCAGTGCGTGGTGAATGCGGGAGCCTCGTCGGTGACGGCCTCGGGGAACAGTCTGACCTTGAATCTGGCGCTGAGCTTCACCAGCGCGTTTGCGGGAGCGAAGAATGTTTACATGGAGGTGCAGAACGCCACGCTGGACAGCGGTTGGGCACAACGCGGCACTTGGACCGTAACCGCGAGTGGCTCATCGGGCAACTCTTCGTCTCCACCGTCTCCTGTTTCAGTTACACCGAACAATGGAAACAGTTCGGCTCAAACACTTGCATTTACATTCTCGGACACCAACGGAACCGCCGACATCGCTTCCATCCAGATTGATATCGCCGCCGCGCTATCAGCGAGCAACGCCTGCTATCTCTATTACGTGCCCGCATCCAACGCGCTCTACCTGGCCAATGATGCGGGAGCGTGGCAGGGTTTTGTGACCGTCGGCGTGGCCGGAACTATGCAGAACAGCCAGTGCGCGGTGAATGCCGGCGCCTCGTCTGTAACCACTTCGGGGAACAACCTTATCTTGAACCTGACGCTGACGTTCAAACCCGCGTTTGTGGGGTCGAAGAACATATACATGGAAGCGCACAATGCTACGCTCGATAGCGGTTGGGTGGACGTGGGCGCCTGGATTGTGCCATAGACCACCGGCGATTCGGAATCACCCTCATACACTAGTCAAAGCGAAGGGTGGCCACAATCGTTGTGTACGGAATCCGGAGCATGTCGGCAAACACTCTCGTCTCAAGCGTACCCTGGGGCGCCAGCAGTCGCCTGTAGTGCTCGGCGTCTCGTATATGATTGCCGCGATCGTGGTCCAGCAGGAACTTTGCAATCCGGTGCTGGCCCTGGACATAGCACGGATCCATCGAAACCAAGCGTCCTCCTGGCCGCACCACCCGGCGGGCGAGCTGTAGTACGGCCTGCGCTTGGGCGTCATTCAAATGGTGCAGGACGCCCACTGAGATTGCCAGATCAAACGGAGGAAATTCGGAAAGATCGGCAGTCACAAGATCGGAGCAGATAAAGGTAGCCCGCTCGCCGAATTGGGCCCGTGCCGCCTGGATGTAATGTGGGTTGAGATCCAGTCCGACGTACGAAATCCCGTCTGGAAGTTGACGCAGGCTGGCGCCGGTCCCGCAGCCGAGGTCTACCACGCGTTCGCCGGGACGGGGCTTAACGAAGCCCTCGATGAATCGCCGGTGGCAGGCGGGGGCCCCCACTAGCCATTGACAAAGATCGAAAATGGACGGCAGCGACAATGCCGATTTCGCGGGAATTTCAAATTTCACAGGGATCGGACCTTACTTCTCCACGATGATGGCGGCTCCGAGTCAAGGCTCGCGGCAACGGGAAGAACCGGAGCCGCGCTACTGACCAATATAGCCAACCGAGCGCGGCTGGGCAGGTTCGACGCCCAGGATGCGCGATCAGCGTGGACAGTTCGGGAGCTATAATCAACTTCATCACGCCGCCGGGGAGGTTGGCGACAGGCGCCACCGCCCGAGAAACATGGTTTCCAAGGGCACATGAGTAAAAGTCTTCAGAGCACGCTAAGACCCGACGTGGAGGATGCCGGGACGCAATTCATTCCGTTCAACCGGTTTTGCCCGATCGGCACCGAATTCGCTTACGTGCAACAAGCCATCGATCAACTGCACGTCTCAGGTGACGGACCGTTCACCAGAAAGTGCCATCGCATATTGGAAGAGTTGCTGGGTGTTCCCAAGGTGCTGCTCACAACCTCCTGCACGCACGCGCTGGAAATGGCGGCGTTGCTGCTCGAAATCCAGCCCGGAGACGAAGTAATCGTCCCATCGTTCACCTTCGTGTCCACCGTAAATGCTTTCGTGTTGCGGGGCGCGCGGCCGGTCTTCGCGGATATACGGCCGGACACGCTCAACCTCAATGAAGCCCTGCTGGAACAGTTGATTTCACCGAAAACGAAGACGATTATTCCGGTGCATTATGCCGGAGTGTCCTGTCAAATGGAAGCAATCACCGGCATCAGCGAGCGCCACGGCCTCACTGTTATCGAAGACAACGCTCATGGACTGATAGGACGCTATCGCGGCAGACCCTTGGGCACGTTCGGAGCGATGAGCACCCTAAGTTTTCACGAGACGAAGAACTTTGCTTGCGGGGAGGGCGGCGCACTGGTCATCAACGACCCGCGCTATATCGATCGCGCCGAAATCATCCGGGAGAAGGGGACCAACCGCAGCCGTTTCTTCCGCGGGCAAATCGACAAGTACACGTGGGTGGATGTCGGTTCCAGCTATCTGCCCTCCGACATTCTGGCGGCGATTCTCTATGCCCAACTGGAAGCCCGGGACGAGGTGCAGGCCGCGAGGTCCAGAATCTGGGAATACTATGATGTTCATCTCAAGCCGTGGGCGTCCGGGCAAGGCGTTGGGCTGCCAATTGTTCCAGAGGGGTGCGAACATCCATTTCACATGTACTATCTGCTGATGCCGACGCTGGAATCGCGGCAAGCGTTAATCGCGCATCTGAAGACGCGCAACATTTTGAGTGTGTTTCACTACCTTCCACTGCACCTTTCTGAAATGGGAAGACGGTTCGGAGGCCGGCCGGGCGACTGTCCGGTGACTGAGTCTGTGAGCGACCGGCTGGTTCGGCTTCCCTTTTACAACAGTCTCGCGGAGCCCGAGCAGGCCCGCATCATAGAAGCCCTTCGATCATTCCAACCCTAGTGGGCTGTCCGCTCTGAATCTTTACTCGACGCGGCGCCGAAAAGTGCATGCGCTACGCGCGTGGGTCGAAACACCTTGTCTCGGACGGACGAATGCAAAGTGGGGCGGNNGCCTGCTGCTGGTATTTGTCGATACTTGAGACAGCGGGTCCAGGGGGAACCGCGCGGACCAGGGGGTCCGCCCCACTCGCTGGTCGAAGGTTTTCATCCCATTGGATGGGCTGCAAGCCCATGAGACACACTCATGCGGCCCACTAGTCAGGCTGGGTTAGCGCTTTCGAAAAACGAACAGCTTTTGAGTGCCGTAGTCGCCCCAGGGCGGTAACTGAGAGAACCAGCGGTTCCATTCCATGCTGGGATTCGCAACATCGATTGTTCCGCCGAGGGCGCGGCTTAGCAGAGGTTTGAGTACTCGTGTTCCAACGTAATAAGTGCTCGCAAAGTTCACTAATTCCACCAGCTCGAGATCCGGGGACAACGAATCTATGACTAGGTTTTCATCCAGATACTGATTGAAGGGCGGGATTGAAATCTCATCCAGCAGCCACTCCTTCCGAAACTCATTCAGACGCCGCCAACCCTGGATGGTGGCTTCCGAGAGCAGCAACATGCCGCCCCTCTTAAGCACTCTGGCGCATTCCCCCAGTGCAGTCTGTTGCCGCGCCCACGCGCCTAGGTTAATGATGACCCGCGTGGCCACTACTTTATCGTACGCGGCCGGCGGTTCTCGGAGCGCCATCACGTCTCCTTCGGCAAACTCGACGCTGCTTCCTAGCTGGCCGTGGAAGTCCCCCAGACGTTTCCGGGCTTGCGCGATCATCTCGGGGATGTTGTCGACGCCTCGAATGTGGGCGCTGAGCTGAGAAGCGAACTGTACGGTTGAGTATCCGTTGGCGCAGCCAACATCCAGAATATGGTCTCCGTTCGAAAGCCGTTTCAGGATCTCCCGGACCTCCATCTCAATGACCATCCGGTCGGACCAGGAAGCCGACGGCGCCTGACCGTGTTCAGCGGCCTGCTGGGTCCAAAATTCACGGATCTGTTCCAGGCTAAACTTGGCTGGCATAGATCGATCGCGCCGGATTATCCGACGGACTATCGACACCGGCGGTCTGCTCAACGCTAGAAAAAACGGCGTAGCTGGGCCTATCCATCATTCGAAAATGCATTCGAGCCAGATACTCGCCGATGATCCCCAAGGCAAACAACTGAGCGCCGGAGAAAACGGCGATGATCGAAGCCAGGAAGGGAAATCCAGGCACGGACTGGCCCTGGATGAAATACCGGCCAACCACGTAGCAAAGTACCGCCAATCCAACGAATGTGAATACAAAACCGATGATGCTCGCAATCTGCAAAGGCAGGGTGCTAAAGCCGGTCATCATATTCATCGCATGAGCGATCAGTTTGCCGAGGGTGTAATTGGAGACACCGATGGTGCGAGGGTCATTTCGGACCGGTATGGCAGAAAAATTTCTGGTTCCCCATGTCAATAAGACATCAATGGACACATTGGGTCCGCCGTAGTTGACAAAGGCTTCCCGCAAGTGCGTGCGGAAGGCCCGAAAGGCGCTGACCTTGCGCGCGGTCTTGGCTCCCATCGCGCTTTGTAGCGCAAGTTTGGTAACGCTGGAAGCTAAGTTGCGAAGAAACCCATGCGCCTGTTGTTGAGGCGATCCGTAGACGACATCGTAGCCTTTCTCAAGCTCAGCCAGAAGCCGTGGGATCTCTTCGGGCGGCGTCTGCAAGTCATCATCCAGGGTGACAATCACCGGGTAACGGGCGGCGCGGATCCCACACAGCAGCGCATTGTGCTGGCCGTAGTTCCGCATCAAGTTGAAACCGCGGATCCAGGCATGATGCGCGGCCAAATCCTGGATGACGTCCCAGCTCCGATCCCGGCTCCCGTCATTAACCAGGATCAACTCACCGAGCTCGCGCACGGGTTCGAGAACGCGGCTGAGCCGTTCCACCAGAATCGGGAGACTCCCTTCTGAGTTGTAGACAGGGACTACTACCGAGACAACCACGAGCTCATCATAGCATCGGCGATATCGACAGCCGGCGCTAGCGGCATGCTCTTTGGTATGCGGAACTGGCTGACGCTACTGATCGAAAGAGGCAACGCGCGAACAGACTTTATCACAAACGTGGAACTGTGGTTGGGCGCATAGGCGGAGAAATTGCACACCATGAGAACCAGTTGCTCCCCGGACTCCAGAGACAAATAGGCCGTCTTAGTCCCACTGCGCCCCTTCCTTCCCGCTTCCGGCGGGACCACCCAGTGAGATTGGTCTCCGGATAGAGCTCCGAATAGGAGACCGCCATTCAGGTGATCGTACCGCAGAACGAACCGATAGAAGCCAGCTTTGACGGTAGTAAACGGCGCATATTGGACGGAATAGCTGAATCTCCCGCTGTTCGTTGTGACATGCAAGCCATCGCTCTGATACTTGCAAAAAGCCCACTCTTCGGTTGGAATGCCGCCGCTATCAATCGTCCCGGCTCCAAGCGTTCGCGCCTCGAACACTAACCATGGAAGTAGCGCGAGAACCAGATAAGCCGGATCTACCCGCAACCAGCCGGTCTTGGAGCCCACGTCCGTCCCAATCGGTGACGAAGAAGCTCTCACTTCTTCCACGCCGGTTCCTCCACCAGGATTCGCTTGGCCAGGGCGCCGAAGTTGAATTCTGCCGAGACGCGTTGCTGCAGGTAGCGTGAAACGTCGCGCCGTTTACGCGGATTCGCCAAGTATTCTTCCACCAGCGAATTCAGGTGATCGATGCTGCGGTACATAACCTGATCCCCGAGGTCGCCCATGCTTTGGTGGAAATCTTCCTTATAATCGAACAGCACCAGGCCGCCGCAGGCGAAGCAGCCCATGATCTTCGGCGAGATTCCCGTATTGTATCCGAGATTGACGATGTCAACGATCACGTCGCTGTTCATGAATAGAAGCGGGAGCTCGGTGAAATAATCCAGGCACTTCCGGAACCTCATGCGATATTGGTCGCGAAGAGTGGCAACACTGTCGGGTTCGACGAAGTTGCCATAGAAATCGAAGTCTCGTTTCAGCCCCGTCAAAACGCCCAGGCGCACCTCGGTGTTGCCCACCGTTTCGATTTCCTCGTGCATGAACTGCCAGAAGAACGTGTAATTCGGGTCGAGTCGAAGCCGCTTGCGGACACTGGGATCCAGCGCGTCGAGCTCCGCTCGAATCAGGTCCCATAGACATTCGGTGAGCCGGTTTTTTTTGGCCGCCAGCACGCGCGCCTGGATGGCCGTTAGATCGGGATCGTTCCGGAAGGGCAGGTTCTGGGCGCCCTTCACGTAGACGTTGCCTGCAAATGCTACGCGCGTACGGAAGGCGCCGGCGGAAGGCGTGCGATAGCCATAGCGCACGTAATTCGGATATGCGGGTTGCAGAAAAAACCTGACCTTGTCGCGATTAATCACACCCAGCCGGTGGAGCTCCGCGATGTGCCCGCGGTCCGGCGAATAGTGTAGGTACAAGGAATGATCCAAGGCTTTCCTGAGCCGTCGGATAGAACCGCCCGTTGCCTCTGCGGGCGTAGCAGGAAGCGGCCCCAGGATCTGTTGCGGAAGCTGCAGCAATCCGTGGTCCCACAACATTAGCGTCGGAATCTGGAGAATATCTTTGAAAACATTTTCGTGCTTGGGGGTTTTGCACTGAAGCGCATATAGCGCATTGGGAAGCGAAATCGCCACATCCGGCCGGAACGATTTTAGAGCTTGGATGGTGTCGTGAATGTAAACATCGTTCTGGGTTATGAAACCGTCCACGTGCAGATCGAACACGGATGCACCGAGCGCACGCAACTCGTCGCTCATTTCAACCGCGAAGTTATAATCGATTCCCCCGAACCAGGGATGAGGCGGCAGAGTGGTGACCACACGCAAACCGCTCAGGGCGCCGCTCATCTTTCTTGCCACCATCGGAGCGCCCGGCGCGCCAGGATACGGCTCACGTGCAGGGCGAATCCCGGCAATCCGATGATACGCGTGATCAGCTTGCGTGGCGCCATAGTGGGCTTCCCGAAAACCGGTATCGCAATGTCAGCGCGCCCGATCACGGCACGCGCCAGCCGCATTCCCAATAATCTGGAATCGGAATTCCAGCCTAGTGATGCGGGCGAGCGGGGCGCGGGTATTTCAAATGTCAGGATCAACTCCTCCGCGCCGGCGACGATTTCCGCCGGAAGGTTTACCGATCGGCGATGCACCTCCCGGTCCGGCCCCAGCGTCCACTCGCCGACCAATTGGCCGTTCGCTCTGACACGCACTGGCAAGGCTGGGGCGCTGTCCGCCACCATGCAGTCGGAAATAACGAACGACGCTGGCACGCCGGCAGTGGGTGGTCGCTCGAACGGGACTTTCATAGTAGCCAGCGTTCCCACTGTCCACGAACCGTATTGGTCCGGAAGAGCCCATTCGGTCCCCAGATAATCACCCACAAAAGCCGTCGAGTTCCCACTGTCGGTCAGGTCGATGATCTCGCCCAGCCGGTATTTTAGGGAACCCGCCGGGGCCATGCGGAATTTTGTCAGACGAAAGCCGAGCGGACGCGAATCCCAGGTGGACCAGTTCAATTGCTTGGGGCTTCGCGGGGATTCTATGTGAAACGAGATCAGCACAGGATCTGAATTGGGCAGCCCATCGGGCAAAAGAATTCTGCGCTCGTCCGTCAGGCGCGTGGGCCCCAGCGTCCATTGGGCGGCGGTTTTCCCGTTGATATCCACGTGCACGTCCAGAAACGGATGTTGCTCGCTGACCGCCACGTCGGTAATCGTAAAAGTGGCGATGAGAGGCTCCGCCGCCGGCTCTCTCAGCAGCAGTACCAGATTGGCCTCTGGACCGAGCGTCCAGACTCCGAATCCGTCCGCCTGCGTCCAGCATTCGTTGATGTGATGGAGACCCTGGCCTTCTTCTATGAAGTTCAACGTGTCCGAGAGTGAATATCGGAGCCGATCCGCACCCGTGAACGAAACCTTTTGGATCTTGACGCTCAGTTCCCGCGGATCTTCATTGACGAGCTTCTGGCCGGACGCGAGCGCCACGCGTTCCGCCGATTGCGGATTCTCGGCGTGAATCTCAAGGCGGCAGGCTTGCTTCGAAGCCATCAGGCGTCCCGGAAGCACTGCTTTGCACGTAGTGGTTTGGAACCGCGTATAAATAGTCCAGCGGACCAGGAACTCTCCTTCGAAGAAAACCTTCAAGCGCATGGGCTCCTCTTCGGGGCCGAAGTAGGCTTCGTTAATTCGGACGTAGACCACCAGGTCATCTGAAACGTCAGCCGAAGGAACGAAGAGAATGGCGGCGTTATAGCCGTCGATCCAAGAACCGGTGTAGTCCATCGCGCCCCAGTGGCCGTCCTTATAGCGCGCCGAATCGCCTTCGGATGTAAGGTCGATGGCATCGCCGGGAGACACCGTCCTCAAGGAATGATCGTCCTGATCATAAGCGAAGAAGGAGCACATCAAGTCGCGTGTGTATTTCCAATTGGCGGAGCCGTACAATCGCTTCTCACCCACGCGCGCGATTCCCTTCCGCACGTGAGTGGGGAACGGAGTATCGGCGGAAATCAGGAACTGTCCGGCGAATTGCTGGAAGATGTGATGATTGGCGTTGAGAACGAGAAAATCTGGCCGATTACTTCCTTGTCGCGAGAGCGCGTCGCTCGCGGTGGCGCTGGCTTCGAGACATCGTGCCACTGCACCCAAGCTGTAGCGCTGTTCGCGCGGCCAATCGGTCACTCTGGCGATTTTTCCCAAACCCAGTCCGGCCGGGTCCAGGCCGAAATCGAAGATGAGAAGATCATAGCTCGTAAGCAAATCCGAAATCGTCGCAGGCTGGATGGCCTCTGCCCAATCCGGACCGGCGCTGCTGGAGAGCAGATCCGCCACATAGTGTAGCTTCCTGCTGAACCCCATTTCGACAATGCAGCGGGCTGTCAGTTCGAGCATCCGTGGATTATTGCCGGCGTAGGCGAAGCGCGCATCGGGCGGGTACACCGTGAGATTCCCAACCAGGTGGGCGAGCACATGTTCCGGCTGATAGTAAACAAAATTCCTGGTTTCGTTTGCATCGGAATGATAATCGTGCTGCTGCGGCGCCGCCAAGGTCCGCTCCAGCGCACAAACGAAACGCGACTGAGGGTCGTTCGCGAAATCCAGCTCCTCGATTTTTTCATCGGGCACTCCCCAGGTTTCAGCCTGGTGATGGGCCACCGGGTCCTCCACGCCGTAAACGAATTCCTGAAGATTGTTTTCCAGCTTGATATCCAGGCGATGGGCCAGAGTGGCTACGCGAGTGTGATCGCAATGGTAAGCCTTCACGCGATGGGCCAGGCTCTCGGTGCGATTGCCGTAGAAGAGGTACAGCCGCTTGCACATGTTGGAATCGGCATGCCACCCTTGAGTCATGCGCTCGTCGAAACCGTGGATATCGAACAAAGCTTTCCTGGGCGCAAGTTGAAAATCGCCCGGCGAGTCGAAGCGCATGTAGGGAGCTCGAATTGCTATCTCGTGCATATGCAATTTCGGACCCAACTCCTGGCAGGCGCTGAGAACAGCTTCCGGATCGCTGCGCGAAAAGGATTCCCACAACGGTTCGGGCAACTCGAATCGAGGGACGATATACTGGCCGTCGCCAAGGTCCCGGACTGCTTCAGACAGGCTGGATACACTGTCACACGGGAGGAAGATCATGTCCGTGTTGGTGGCGAGAATCCAGCGGTTTCGAGCATTCGATCTGCGAATCGCGATGTTGCGCGAGTGTGGCTCCAGCGCCGACAAGTGCGTTCGCTCCACCATGCGGGCGTGGAGCTGGGGGCGAACGCGAAAAACACGTAGCCGTGTTTTGGCTCTCGCCGTCAGGGTGTCGTAGATGGCCTCGATAAACGTCGGCAGATCGTTGGACGTGTTGTAATCGACGAATAGGATTTCGTCGTCCGGGTCGGACAACACTTCCGCGATGCAGTTGATGCTGATGGCGGCGCGCTTGTGAAGATTGTAACCGTGCGAGTCGTTGCGCCCGTACAGAATTACGGAAATCACAAAACGGTTTCCTTCAGATCACATCCGGCCAGTCCCCAGTTTTCGTGGTTGAAGATCATGGGAGCATTCAGCCGGTTCATTTGCGCCGCCCACCCCAGGACCTCCTCATTGTCGACGAAAGAGAGACCGCGCGCGGCAATGCGCGCGAACAGCTTGGCTTGGCCTTCGGGAGTCCAACCAGAGCCGGTACCGTGTTCGATGTGATAGATGCGCATCGGTTCGGCCAGCATCTCTTCACGCGCCCCGCCGTGATGCGCGGCAACGCATAATACAGAATCCAGGTTCATCGAAAACAGATCGAATTCCGGATACCCGCGCAGGTCGAACCAATGCTCGCGCGCCATCAGGGTGAAATCGCCGCACGCATTGGTGTGGACGAAAGCCGATGTACTCTGGCCGGGCGTCGGGGTCCAATCGCAGCCATATGCGCGGAACGGACCAGAAGCGGCGAGATCCAAGACGTGCGTACGTCCGTTCTCCAAGCGAAGCTCCATGCGTTGGATTGTTCGGCCGTTCGCAGCAAAACTTGTTAGAAGGGCGCCGCCAACATCGCGGACTTGAAATTCCACAGGCGCGGACGTTTCGAGATCGATGAACAATGGCTGTGCACCTTGATTCGGGGTTCGCACTATCAGCTCGGCGGCGCCTTCGGAATTCATGGCGCCGCTCGAAGGGTCGAAGCGCCATCCGGCGCCCCAGGGCTCGGAGAGCGTCGCAGAATGACGGGGCGCTGGATCTTTCGGCGCCCAGCCACACCAATACACCTTCACTTCGGGCGTCGCGGCTTCCGGGTGCGACCCTGCTTGCCGCAGTGCCAGCCGGAACACTCGAGTCCGCCCGCTACTTTGCGGCATGGGAAACCGGATGAAGGTCAGGCCCGTCACGCGCTGCCGTGCGATTTGCTGGCCGGAGAAATCTAGAAGAACAATTTCCAGGGCTTGTGTTTTTTCGGGGTACGGTTCCACTTGAAACCCGAGCTCACTGGACCCTTTCCGAGAAGCTGCAACAATCACTTCAGCGCCGTCCAAAGCGCGGCGGAAGGTTTCCCCGCGGTAGTCATCCAGCATCCGCCAACCAACTCCCGGCGTCAGGCCCGAATGCGGAGGGAAAATATCCTCGCCCGGCCGCGCCGCAGCCGTGAATGATAACCGGCGCTTGAAGTAGGGCACTACGTTGCGCGCCATACCGGCAAATCCGCGCCACTCGACATATGACTTCAGCATCCGCCGCATGCGCGGGGACACGGGCACCGTAAGACGCACCAGACGTCCGCCTTTGGCCAGCCTGTCGATCACGTGTTGCAGCGCGAACCAGGACGCCACGACAAGGTTGCGCCGGCCGATGGGGCGCAAGGTGGCAGCTCCGGAATCTCGCCGCGATTCAAGCCGCCGTTCCCACTCCAACCCGAACGCCCGGAAATTCAGGATGCGCGGATCGCGGTCCGTGGGAACGCCGCCCTGGTGAACTCGGAACCACAGACGCGCCGGCACTCGCGTGGGGAGCGGCAATCGGAGGCGGCTGCGCCGGTCCACGGTTACGTGCGCCAGAACCTCAAAGTCGTCACCGATTACTTCCAGATCCAGCGCCGCATTGCCCGTTCCCGGCCCAGGCTCGAGATCCACCAGGAGCCCCGAGACTGATTCCGGTGGCCGATCGAGAAGCAGTTCCGCGCTTTGGCCGGCCCAGCGAAATGGTTCCTGCGCCGTGTAACGCTCCACCGGCAGCCAACCTTTCCCGAACAAAATCCCCGAGTCAGTGCCAGCGATATCGCCAGGGCTCAAGATGGGGCGGCCTTCGGGCGAGACGTTGTAAGTGCCCTCGCGGACGTTGATCCGAATCAGATGGGTGCGGCAGTAGTCGAGTTGTTCTTCCACCGGCGCGTCCACAGGAACCTGGCTCATCACGTCATGACGATCCATTCGGTACATGCGATCCTGCTGAAGTCGCCGCTCCCCAAGAAACCGAACCAGCTCGGTCGAAAACAGGATGTCGATATTCGTAACCAGCACGAACCGGCCGCGCGCCCTGCGAATACCGGCGTTCTTGGCGATCATCTGATAGAGCGGCAGAGCCTCCGCATGCGCGAAACGCCGGTGAATATCAGGCGGCACTTCGATGAAACGGACCTGGCAGGGTCCCTGCTCATCCGGCCAGCTCAGGGCTTGGGCCAGACGCAAGCGATCCTGAGGCGGGTTCCATTCCACCACGATTAGTTCGGACGCAATGTCGTGCCGCCGCGCTTGCTCAAGCCAGCCATTGACGAAGGCCTGCATGCGGGGAAGCAGATTCCCTCCATGATCATCGTTTCGTGCAGTCACTACCAGGGAGATATAAGGTTCGCCGGCTCCGGGCATTACTTCGGTTTGGCGGTCAGGCAAAGGTGCCAGCCAAGCGCGCGTTCCAGGGCGCGGAAAAGCGGCCTGGGCATCCAGCGAAAATACCACACTTTTTTGTACTGATACTGCACATATTCGGGAATGCTGTAGGGGAAGATGTGATCCACCGTGACGCCAGTGACGCGGAATCCATGATCCTCAAGCAACCGCCGGCCGGACGCGCGCGAGTAACAATAAGTCACCGGGCAGCCCGACTCTGCCTCCGAATACTCCGCCACCAGCCGATTCAATCGCCAGAAACGGCCCTTTCCGTAAACGAACAGGATCCACAGCACCTTCCACGACCATAGGTTGTAGACCATGATTTTTACGGTGCTTTCCGGCGTGACATAGCGGCGGATTTCTTCTAGCACCCGCTCGGGATGTGGCGTGTGATGAATCACGCCGAACGAATAAACCAAGTCGTACGGTTCCACAGGCACGGCCTCGGTAAGCCGTTCTGCGTTCGCTCGAACGAAGCGCACGTGCTCTTCGACGCCAAACACACCGGCTCGTTGTCGAGCCACTTCGAGCGATTTCTCAGTTAAGTCGACGGCTGTGACCTCGGCCCCGCAGCGTGCGAAATTGATGGTGTCGGTGCCGATGCCGCAACCGATTTCCAGCACTTTCCTGCCTTTCCAGCGCTCAAACTCCGCGAAGCCTGGGATATGGGGCTCAACCAGGTACTTACGGGCTTCCACTTCATCGAAGTATTCCCGCGTGCCCACTGGCTGCGACGAATGCCGGATATTGCATGGACGCGCGTTCCAATAATCGCTGACCTTGGTAATCGGGACGTCCTGAAAAGATGCTGGCATGTTCAAGTTGCGATGAAATGTTTAACCTCGATTATAACCGGCTGGGACGCGGGGAACAAATGCTCTAAGCTGTCTTACGCCGGGAAGCATTCATTGTGGGCTTGCAGGGTTTGATAGCCGCTGCAACGGTAGCGCGCCGGATCTGATCCCAATGTCACTGAGTTCGCCTAAAACTGGGGATTCTGCCGTCATAGTGGGGCAGACCCCCAGGTCTGCGCGGGTCCCCCTGGACCCGCTCTTCGCCAACGGAATCAGCTTCCTTCAAAATCCGGTAAGCCGACGAGGGCGTCGGCTGCGGCCCCCGCCCCACTAAGAATCCAAATTGACCAATCTTGGGAAAACTAAGTGACATTCATAGCCTTGGATTCACCCAACTCTGCACCCCGTTCTCAAAATCCACCGTTCCCCAAGGCGTTTCACCTTTGGAGAATAGCGAGTAGTCGAAAAGGCAACGCCAGCCGTGAGCCGAGAGCACTTCGCGCAGTCCGTCCTCGATTTCTTTTCCATGTGTCCCGATGTGCAGCCGTTTGACTTTGGCATCCAGTTCTTCAATCGTAGACCGGACGCTCGGAAGCTCTTGCCCCTCGATGTCCATGTCGATCAAATCCACCCGGTTCAGGTCCTTCAGTAAGCTTCCGAGTGTTACGCCAGGCACGCTGATCGAGCGCCAGCCGCTTCGGTGCAGCCGGACCGGGAATCCATTGTATTCGCCATCTTCCTCGTACTCGCCTGAGACGTCGTAGTCCTTGGCTAAAAACTGTCCATACCAGTCATCCGGGTTACGATCCCAGGGGCCACCACGCGGTCCACCGATGTAAAACAGTACGTCCCCAGGCTGGCTGTTAAGGGCAGCGTGTATCAAGCGGAAGTTACTCGCGTCGATTTCGTTATCTTCGAAGTGCCGGCCCATCCATTTGAAAACGACCGGCTCAGCTTCGACCGCGATCAGGCGGTACGGTAACTGGCCGTTATACTGTTCGAGCGCGCGCGCTGCGCGGACTGACCAACGTCCGAAACCCGCACCGAGATCGAGCATCGTAAAGGATCCACGGGCGGCGGCTACCGATTCCAGCACATCGATCCACTCAAGATAATCTTCGTTGACCATCGGATAGGAAGTGTCAAGCATGCTGCCCGCCGCGTAGGTGTACATCCCGGCTACGAAGTCACTGTGCGTCTTAGCTCCCAGGAAATCAATGTCAAAGTCTTGAGAAACTCTTCACGAAAGTAAGCCACTGCATCTGTGTATCGTGGCCGAGGCGGACGCAAATGTTCGTGCCGTGTGAGCGCTACGGTCCCATTTTTAGTGACTCAGCACATACGCTACATCAATTGGCGCCAGGTTCGGAGGAGATTACCAACCCCACATCCTCAACCAGGACCTCGGAGCGTGTTCCGTCCGGCGCCACATTGCGGATAATCAGCGCGTCCGATCGTTCTGGAGAAAACAATCGCAGGTAAATATTGGTCATGGCCGGCGACGGTACAACTCTACGCTCTACCAGGAAAGAATTGCCCCCACGGTCAAGCACGCCCACTCCGATTTGGCCTTTGAGCACTCGAGCGCGAACCACGGCGAAGACGCTGCCTGTAAGCGCAGCGGGCATGTTGATGCTGAAGGATGCCGCATAAGCCCACTGCTGGCCTGGGGTGACAATCCGCAAGGGGTGGCCGCTCTCGATAGAGGCGCCGGCCTGGGCTTCTCTCCTATAAATCGAGAGCGCACCGTCCAGGCGGGCTAGTTTGCCGGTGGGGTCCTCATTGCACCGTCCTAATGACATCTCCGAAGCGGCCATTGATGCTGGTGGAGGAAGACTGGCGGACCCGCTGGGGCGGGGCAGCCGTCCAGATTCAATTTCGCGCCGGATCAGCGGAGCCAGTTGTTGGAAAACGATCCAGGCCTTCACCCGCTCGCCGGTATCGGTCATATGGATGGCATCGCTGAACAAACTGGGATCCTGAGGTAAAAGGGAAGCAACGTCCACGAAGGGGATATCGCGAGCCGAGGCGTACCTGCGGAAGACGCGGTTCTGAAAATCAGCCAGGCGGCGAATGTCCGAATAGCGCAACGGCCACAATACTGTATTCAGTTGCTCGTAGATGAATTGATGGCGCGAGGGAGAGAGCGGCATTCCGTCTTTCACCAGCCACTCGAATGAGCAGAGTACAAGTTGGCCTCCCACCGACGCCATGCTGTTCCGGATTGAATCGAGATTTCTGACGATGGTGGTAAGCTGCAGCGGCAGATACGGACTGTCTACTTCAGGATTTCGTTCGTCCACGGCGGACGGCCATTGCAGCCGGTACCGAGGCTTTTGCGGTTCGCCGATTGTGCTGAAGCCATTGAGCGCCCGATCCAGCAGATTTCCCATGGCGAGATGCGCGCGGATCAGCGCCGGCACCTTGTGCTGTACGATGGGGTCGCGGGGATCAATGTCATGACGCGGCGAAATGTGAGGCGACACCAGCAGGTTTGCGGTCGGGAATTGATTCGATCCTTCGTAGTAGACCGTCATATCCGGGTCGAGCGGAAGCAATTCATAGCGCACGATGGCGGGTATGTCTTCGGAATTGATTCCTTCCCGGCCGGCGTTGAGCACTTCAAAGCGCACATCAAAATGATTGGCCTCAGCGAATCGATTTAGCCAGTACGTTACACGCTCCGGGTACGAGAAGGGGAAGTTGTGGCTGTTCACGGTGGTGGATGCGCCCACGAAAGCGATGCGAACCGTCTTGGGCGGCTTTGCCAATGTCAGCGGAGGGCCGCGCAAGCCGAACTGGTTGGTGACCAATCCGGCAGTGGTGGTGGCGTTCCCAGGAAAGCGATAGATAGGATGGGCGTTCGCGGAAGGCGGATCGAAAACCAGGATTTTGTCGGGGTAGTTCTGAAATGTGCTTCCCGGGGCGCAAGAGTTGGCCTCAACGTAGCGCCGATTCCAAATGTAGTCGGCTTGCGGACCGAAGAGGCCGCGCCGTTCATAATCCCTGTAGCGATTGACGTCTTGCGGGCTGACCGTAGAGCGATTAGGAAGCGGAGGAGGATTTTCGCTGAACCAGCGGCGGTTGGCGCCGGCTGCAGAAGGAAGCTGGGCGATGTATGCCGCGGCACCCTCCAAGTCGAGTGGTTTGTCGGGCGTCGTGGCTCCGGCAGTGGACTCCTCTCGCGAAGCGCCCGGACCGTACTGTGTGAACAGCCGGAGGCCGGCCTCACAAAGCGACAAGCCTACCAAGGTAGAAGCCAGGACTAATAGGACAGCTTTCATCACGCGGCAACTGGCGAAGAACGGGAACGTTCTTTCGTAAGCATCAAGTACAACATGGCTACCAAGCACCGGGCAAGGCGCTCACCGCGTCTTGTGAATCTCGATCCTTCCCACGATGGCCTTGGAAGCAATGTGGCCGGCCGCCGAGGTTACGAATTATGAGATCCCCCGCGATGGGTGGCGATGGCAGTGGCAAAGCCACTTCCAGCATTTGCGGCAAGGGCCACACCGAGCGCTCCAGGATAAAGTCCTTGCTGTCGGGCGTGAGAATGCCCACACCAAGGTTCCCATCCAGCACCCGCAGTGACACCTTTACCTTGAGGCCCTGGCCGCTGGCATCCAGGCCAAGCGCGATTCTTCCGGTATAGGCTCCCTGACCCGCTCCAGTGGTCACTCCGAGACCGTCCTTGTTTCGCTCGAGCGCGGCTGTTTTTGGTGATTGGAGAGAGCTTTTGCCGATCTCAGAGCTTTTTGCGGATTTCGATCTTTTCTACCAGAGCGCTGGATGGGACTCCCGACACGGCGCGATTGCAAATGACGAAATCTCCAATGACAGGCGGCGAAGGCAGCGGCAGAATCAATTCCGTGATTTGCTGCAACGGCCAAACCGGCAGGTCCAACAAGAATGTATGGCTCGCGGAATCCAGAATGCCGAGCCCAACTTTGCCGTTGAACACTCGTATTCGCACATGCAGTTCGAAAGACGACGGGTCTGTGGGGTCCAAACCCAGCGGCACTCTTCCAGCAAACGCTCCAAAACCCGCCGGGGTGTTGACCTTTAGCCCTTCCGGCGTCCTCTGAAAGGAGGCTTTGGAATCGCCCAACTGCATTTCGTCCAGCGGAACGGTCTTGAATAAATCTCCAGGAGGGGATTGATAATTCGCGCCAGCCTCGACGCGAAGCATCGCCATGGTATACGGTCCCGCACCGGCGGGAACCATATCAGCCGAGTCGATCGCGGCGTGGATTCCGAACCTCCGCCAACAATCGTTGAGAGCGGAACGCGCCAATTCCGCGGCGCCTTCCTTTTTGGAAGTAACCACAATCAGAGTGCGGGGATCCAAAGGCGCATTACAGCCTTCCGGAAAACTCTCGCTTATCCGGCTGAATTCCGCCAGGTAGGTGGCGTTCAAGGCGAAGTATTCGAAGAACGCAGGGTCTCGTTTGTTGTACCAGAATGCAATTGGCGCGCCCCCACGGCGTTTTTCAATACGCTGTCTGGCCTGCATGATGCGCACGTACTCGGCGCGGGTACCATGCAGATCCACAAATCGGTAGGTTCCCGCGTAGACTGCGGATGTGAGAATTGCAAGGCCGGCGATCGCGAGGAATGTCCCGGTCTTTCGCTGGCGCAGCGCCAACGCCAGCGCCAAAATCGCTCCGGCCGACAGAAGCTGCCCCCACTCCGGCGCCAGTTTGTCCAGGGGGTGTGTTGCAGGTTTATACCACAAGGCCCCGAAAAGCAACGTCGCCACAGAGCAAGTAAGAACGTAGGTGCGCGCTTGCATCTTCTCCACCGCTGGCCAGAACGAAGACCCAAAAACCAGGAACACGAAGGGAAGCAGATAGAAGGCGTAGAAATAATGGCCAAGCAGGGAGATGCCGCGCATTTGCAGGTAGGCCATGAGAGCAGTGGCCAACAGAAGTTGCAACGAAAACAGTAAACCCGCCTTGCTGTACTCCTGACTTCGTCTCATGCGGGACAGAAGAACGAGAATAGCCGCGGCTGATCCAGCTACAACGAACCACAAAAAGGGAACCAGTTTCCCATCCCACCAAATATCCTCCCCCCAGATGAAATTCGACGTCACAGCCCGCGCGGTTTTGAAAGACGGAGACCAAAACCAGGGGTTGCCATCCACGCACAGGTAGTTGATGGCGCCCAAGGGAAACGTGAGCGCCACAAATCCAGCGCCTAGCCAAATGCCTAAATCAGAGATCGAGCGGGTGAAATGCTTACGGTCCCAAGCCCCGGTCAATCCGATGTAGTAGAACAGCAGCAACGGCAGGAACGCGAGCAGAAAGAGATGGGTGTACACTGCTCCCGCCAGCGCCATGCCGGCCAATATCAGACTGCGTTTACGCAATGGCTGTAGCGCGGCGTGGGTCAACAATGCCATAGCCAGCAGGTAATAGGCGATGGCCGCCCCATTCACGTAATCCCAACCGGTGGCACACCAGAGCCAAGGATGGAACGAGAAAATCATAGCGGTCAGGTAAGCGCCACGAAGCCCAACCGTCCACCGGAGAATTGAAAACAGCGATAATACAGCGACGGAATGAACGGTGAGGTGCAGAACCGCATTTGCGATCAGCGGGGGGAAAAGCGAGTGGACCAAATAGCCGGGCAGGATCCAGGACAGGCGGCTTCCATAGTAGAAGCCTGGGAGAACGTCACGCTTGAAGTTAACCAGGTTCTTAAAATATCCCAGGTAGAACCAGGGATCGGATTGCCACAGGGGCGAATACAGCGGATCGTCGCGCCAGCACAACACCAGTGCCGGGAGCAGGAGGAGAGCAATTACGTACGGAACCGTCCGATCGGACGGGACAGATCTCGAAGTATCAGGCTGGATTCTTTCCGAAGGGAGCATGCTCTAGGTCCTGGTTCACGGCGGCCGGCTCATCGCATTCCACAATGACGGAGCGAGGCATACCGCGCGTCTGCTCGGCGACTGAGACCAACTGAACCGCACCCAGGAACATCACCATCACGATCACGGAGGTCCATCCTTGAATGGTCCGTCCAATAGCGAACTGCACTACCGCAAAGACGATATAGGCCAGACATACCAACGCCGTAAAGCATCCCAGGTAGAACGAAAATCGCAAGGGCTTGGAAGAGAGTCCCGTGATGGCATGAACTGCGCGCCGGAGCTTTTTGGCCAGGCTGTAGCTGCTTTTGCCGGCCGAGCGGGGCGGCGCTACGTATTCGAATCGCACTGGCGTGAATCCCAGCCAGGCCACCAGTCCACGCAAAAACGGCTGACGGTCTTTGAATCGAAGAACGTCCTCGACTACCGTCCGATCGAGCAAGAGGTAATCGACGGCGCCGGAACGCCAAGCTTCGAGCATGCGTGTGATCAGCTCAGGGGGGTGTTGGAGATCGCAGTCGAGGGTGATCACGGCTGCCCCTTGTGCGGCCTGGAGACCCGCGAATAGAGCGGCCTGATGCCCGAAGTTGCGGCCAAATCGGACCAACCGGACCGAGCAATCCTCCAAGCGCAACTGGCGCACACACTGAGCCGTGCCGTCCGAGGAGCCGTCGTCGACGAAGATGATTTCCAGGTGTTCCAACGCTCCCAGGGCCCGTTGGATGCTGTCGTAAATCGGACGGATATTCGGCTCCTCGTTATAGGCGGGGAGGACCAGGCTCACCAAGTCGGCAGGCTGTCGCTTGTGCACGGTATCCCTCGTACGATAAAACCACAGATTGCCACACAGGCGGTAATCGGAGCAGATGCTCGCTCAATCACAATCATTGGAAAGTCGTACTCCATTTGCCAGCCAGATCGACAAACTGTTCGACCGGCCACCGCCCAGGTTGTAGACTTCGGCAGCGCGCGGGAAAAGATAGAATTCCAAGAACAACCGGGCGACGTCGCGGCAAGACATCGATTCCATCCAGACCGCCTGCGTAGTCGTATCGCTTTTCTTGTGTTAATCAAAGGTAGACGCCCGTCGAATGTTCAACTCTCCGCTACGGAACCGGTTTTTCTGCCACGACCGCGGCATCCTCAATCAAAATCTCGGATTGCCCATTCTCGCGTTGGTTCCGTATCACCACTCGCTCGGAGTCATCAAAGGAGGCAATCGGTATATAGATCTCCGTCACGCCATCGTGAGAACCCCACAAGGCTTCACTTCCAAGAATGGAATTCTGCTCGTGGCCACGAATACTGATGCCCACCACGCCATCCAACACTTTCCCGCGAATGTAGAGGAACGCACCGGGAGCGCTTTTCGCATGATTGATGGTAATAGACGCCGCGTCCCACCACCGGGTTGGCGCGGTCCGGACATCCTCGGAACCGCCGCGCAACACCACGTGGGATTGGGGGTTGAGCGCCTGCATTGCTCGGATTGCGACCACGCCTGGAAGCCGGTTAGTATTCGCCGCGTTTAAACGCCCCGTACCTCCCAGAGCGGTAGCAAAGCTGCGATAGAACCGGATGGTGCTATCGGTGGCCTGTAAGCGCGCCAGCATGGCTCCGGAGTCGACCTCTACCATCCGCCCGGCAATCTGATCACGCACCTGGCAGCGGGTTGCCTGGGGAAGTACATCTCGTTGGAATTGCTCCTTGCTAACCAGCAGCGTTCGAATCACTAGGGTGGTGTCCGGGCCGGAGCGGGGATCGTCCTGGCCGGCCGCGGGAGGCAAGAGGAGCGTCAAATAAGATTCAAACTTCCCGTTATTGCGCAGGTCCTTCATTTGGCAAACGGCGCTGAAAAATACGCTATCGCCGTCCGGCGCCTGATCGAACCGATACATTCTCTGTCGGTGCAGCGCGTAACCGCGAACCAGGCCCGGCTTGGCGGCGAACATCATCCAAGAGAGCTGCGTTTCAGTATTCGCCCGATTGTCATCGAACCAGAATCCCTTTAGATGAAGATCTCCCCTCACATAAAGCGATGTAAGAGTGACTCTTTCTTTGTTCCAGGTAACCCAACTGTTGAGCGAATCGACGACGACGCCGTCGAATCGCGCGAAGTAACGTTGTGGATCGATGATAAACGATGGGCCGTATAGAACCTCCGGCGCCACCATGTAAAAGTGATCGGCCCCGCCCGTGTACCAGCCGCCCAGACTCCCGGCTCCAACCAGGGCGCCCGGTCCAACAATCTCCCGGCCGGCAGCGCGGCCCAGTTCAATGTCATCCAAATTTAGCGTGAAACGAACAATGTTCCCAGACGCACTCGGTTTGTCGCGCAGAGTCAGGCCCGTGAATCCAGCCAGTCCCGCGGCCACAAGGCCGAGCCTTGCCAAACGGGATGGAACGCGCGCCGCGAGCCAGAGCGCAGCGGCGGTCATCCAGGTGATAACGCCAGCAAGATACACGAACAATTCCGGAGTGAAATAGGCGGCGAATTTCGTATCCTTGTGTCGCGCTCCCAAGGCAATAAACAGCACTTGAGGCAGCGCGGCCAACGCGAGGCCGCGAGTACTGGGAATCGCCAGCAGCAACAGCGGACCAATAAAGGCGGCGGGAATGAGCGTGGACCATAGTGGAGTTAGCAGCGTCTGCACCAGAGGCTGATTGGAGGCGAACAGTGGCCGCAAACTCGCGAAGATTTTGTACGCCACTATATGCAGATGAAACGCAGTGGAGAGCCCACCCTCGCCCTGGACCTCGTGAAGGACCTCGGCGATCTCGTGACGGTACGGGATCAGGAACAGCACCAGGTAGGGAATGCCGATCAATGCGATTCCGGCACCCATCGCCGCCACTCGCACGCGCGCTTTCCTCCAAGGCAGTCGGCGACAAACCCAAACCACGTAGACCAGGACTCCCGTCCAACAAAAAGCGGCGGGATAATGCAAGCTTGCTGCGTAGACCAGAAATAAACTACCCGCAAACAGACGTTTCGGGTCCCAGTTCGCAAGCCGGCCTGCCTCCAGCCCGATTAGCCCCGCAATCCAGGCCAGCGCCAGTGATACATCCGGCCTCACTGTCAGCGTAGGGGTCCACACTACCGCAGCCAGGTAGGCCCCGAACAATAACCCTACTTTCGCGGAGAACTCGAATGGCGAGCTGAGAAGAAAACATCCTGCCGCTAGAAACGAGAGTATGGGCATAACTGCCGCCGCGTGGAAGAGACTGAACCCCAGCTTCATCCATAGTGCGAGGATCAGGTAATGTGTCGGAGGGTGGATCACCATATCGTCAAAATGCCCGTGAATGGGATAGGTGATCCGGCCATAGTGCAGCAGCATGTAGGAGGGGTTGAACAGACCTATCTCGTCGAACGAAATCTGTCTATCCAGAAAAGCCAGGTAAAGAATCGAAGCAACCGCCAGGACTAGCAAGCAAGCTCCGAACAAAACCGCGGAGTAAGTGGGCGTCGATTCCCGATCTGGGCCAGTCATGCTGCCTACCGGCCCCCGCTTTGCATGCGGTGCCGCTCGGGCTCGCTGTCCAAAGTGAGCGCCAATTCAGGCGCACACTGCGAGAAACCAAGGATGTGATAGCGGACAGAGATTTCGAAAATGGCGATTCCGGCCTTTACAAGGTCTGCCATCCGAAGATTTGAGACTCCCTCATTGCGTCCTATGTATGTGCTGCGAAATTCCTTCACGCGCAGCCCACGACGCAGCCAGAGCGCCAGGACCTCACTGAGATAGATGGGGCTTCCGTAACGGATTTTATGATCAGCCACCAACCGGGCGGCCGAGCGGGTGTAGAAGCGGTAGCCGTTGCTGTAATCGCGGACGCGCGGGCTAATCAAAACAGCCACAGCGATGCTGCAAATCCGGCTAACAAGGCGGCGTCCAACCGGACGATTCAACACCTGGCTCCCCGGCACGTATTTGGAGGCAATGGCGACGTCATATTGTCGCCCCGCTACTAACCGGATACCTTCCAGAAACTCTTCCGGGCGGTGAGAAAGGTCGCCGTCCATCTCGATGAAGATTTCGTGGCTAGTGTTAGTCAGGCCCCATCGCAAGAGCGTCCATAAAGCCGCACCTCGCTGCGAAGCGCGCCGCCACTTCTTCCGGAAGATCACATGAAGATGGTGATCTGGTCGCAGCATGCGCTTTTCAAGATACGCAATGGTTCCGTCGGTGCTACCGTCGTCCACGATCCCAATGGTGTAGGGGCGCCCCGCCAGGACCTGTTCGATCCGATCGAGCAGTGGACCAATGTTGGCGATCTCATTGAGTACCGGTAAAAGAATGAAGCAGCCTGAAGAATCGCTCAGCGGGAGGTTATCGTTGTTACCCACGTCCAGCTCCCGAAGCTGGCCGTTTCAAGACAGCCCAGATCAGAATCCGGGCACCGAGACCGCGGTCCAATAGCTGCATCGCGGACATGGCCGTCCGCACGGGCATGGAAGCAGCGATGTCACCCCAGGGCAGCACGCGGTTTTGGATTTGGACAACCTCGAAGCCAGCCGTCCGCGCCAGACCTGCCAGGCTAGTCATCGTGAAATATTGCACATGCTGGGGCGGAAAGAGGCGTTCAAACAGTCCTTCGGGGCGTCCATGGGTCAAACGATTGAGAGCGCACCCGACCCGGTAAACGGCGGACTGAATATTCGGGGTTTCCAGGTAAACTACACCGCCGGGGCGAAGCCGTTCTCGAATCTCCCGGAGAAAGCCTGCGGGGTCACTGACATGCTCGATAAGGTCGATCGCAGTAATCACCGGGAAATCGATTAGATGGCTCGGGGCACGCTCGATTGAGCCGAGATGTGCTTCGATTCCCTGGCGCTGCATGGCCTCGACCGATCGGCTGGCGGCATCGACACCTACCGGCACAATCCCAAACTCCTGCCGAGCGGCCTGGAGGAATCCGCCCGTGTCGCACCCCACATCCAGCAATCTCTGACCACGTAGCGCGGCGATGTCGGTGGATTGCTCTAATCGCCCGAAAATATCCCGGCAGCGCCGGATCAAAGCTGGGCTCACGCTGCGGCGCAAAGCAAAATAGGGATGGTCAAAATACTCTTCGGTATCGTGAATTGCGGCCTGTTCGGATGAACTGCGTCGAGGTAGATACGTCCAGCTCCCGCAAGCCTCGCATGCATTTAGTTGAGACTTCACCAACCGGATCGCAGGCTCGCTACGCAGGGGCTGGCCGCAGATGACGCAGGAAAAACCCGCCGCTCCAGCCTGGAGTTGTTCGAGAGTCTGACCTGGCGACGTTTCCCCGATTGTTTGCGACGTTTCAGCCACAAGCTTTAATGTACCCCAGTCCCGAAATGCCCCGTGAAAGCGGCCTGCTATAGTAGGCGTTTGGGGCGCTTACGTCAGCCCAGGCTCAAGACCGCTAAGTCTCCTCCCGCCCCGGCCGTAGCTTCAACCTCTGCACCCGAGCGACAGAGCGGCGATCCGGCCGCGCAACCACAGACTCCTCTTGCATTTCCGAACGAGCGTTATTGGGGAGCCGTCGGCGCGCTGGCAGGCTTGATAGTCGCGCTGCTGTTGCTGGCGGCATATTTCAGCGACCGCGGCGGAGGGGTAGATGAAATCGGGTTGTTCAATCCGACTTACGTGGATCTGCATTACGGTAAGATTGCATACCCGATTTATGGAGATTTCGAGACGATGGTGGTGCACCCTCCCCTGCACTACAAAATCATTGCCGCGTTCATGCGTCGCGGCCTCACCTACTATTACGCTGAGGCGACTCCGGCCTTGCTGATGCTCTTGTTCGGCATTGTACTGGTGGTTCGTGGCCCTTTTCCGGCGCCGGCGAAGATGGCTCTACTTTGCGGGCTCGCGGCGCCAACCGCCTGGCTCGCTAACCCGGGGTTGGAAATGTTTGGCATGCGTCCGGAGAACCATCTCAACGCTGCGTGGCTAGCCGGTTCGATCGCCTTGGAATCAGGGAGACTGACCAATTGGAACCTGAAATGGCTGTTTGCCGGCGCGTTTCTCGTGACTTACGCTTCAGGAATCCACTACTACGCTGCTCCCGCGTTGCTGGGGGTCTTGGTATACATGCTCTGGGCTATCGCCCAAAATGGCTGGCGTCGAGCAAGTAAACCGCTGCTCGCTATGTCAGCGGGCGGGCTGCTGTTCGGAGTCCCATACTTGTTGCTGTTCCTGATTCCGGATTGGCACGCGATTGTAGCGATGCTGCGAACGATACCGCGAGAGGGAATCTGGACCATTCTCCAAACCCACATCGCCGAGTATCACTACCTGGCGCCCAGGCTAAACGGCGGTCCTTGGCTGAAATTGCCTTTCCTGCTCGGCATCCCACTGGTCTTGCTCTCGACACCGATCCTCTCAGTTTTCCCGCCAATCAGGGGGTTGCTGCTGGCCTCGCTCCCACTGCAGCTTTTCGTGCTCTTATTCGCGTCCCATAAGCACGCCTATTACTTCGTCCACGAAGTTTCAATCTATTGCATAGCGCTGGTGGCGGGCGCCGCGATGCTGGCCGATCGATTCCTGGCCAAGCTTCCCCGGCAACTCGTGTGGCGACGTGTGGTTCTGACGGTTGGCGCCGTGATGCTGGGAGCCGGCATGCTGCTAACCAAGTGGGATACCAAGCATTCAGCCATCCTCCCCGAGCCCCGTGAACAAGAGGCCGAAGTGGCCCGTGCGGCCGGGAAAGAAATGCTTGGTCCGAACGCTAGGGTAGGTAGCCGGCTCAGCCTTTGGTATGCATCCGGGGCCGCTCACTGGTACAACATCTCACTGGACCTCCTCTGGACGAAGCTTCCGGCGCAGTTCAACGTGGGGGGCTATGCCTCACGCTTGGACGCCCTCGCGGAAACCACTCACATGAGCGACGACAGCCGGAACGGACGCAACGCGTCCCTGGCATCCTGGTATGCCGACGGCTCCTTGCACCTGGGTGGGTTCTTTTTCGCCCAAGTCAATTCGGATTTGAACTACCTGTTGCTTCGCGGCGCTCCCTCCCCCCAGGTCACGGGCTTCGCACTTAAGCAGGGCCAACTATATCGTTTTCTGGAAGACCACGCCGGGCCCTACACCGTGATTTCGCTAGCTTGCCCGTTGGCGGAGGCGGAAAACTATCGCGAGGCGCCGTTCTCGAGCTTGTTGTATCTGCCGAAGGGTGACCAGGCCGCACGAGCGATTGTTACCGCTCTCTTACAGCCAATTGGGTCGCCGTCTTATGCTTCCCTCCACCCCGATTGCAAGGTGGTGGAAGAAATCCACGGAGTACTCATATTCGTTGATCGCAGAGAGCTGGTTGAAAAGATGCGCCGCGAGGATCAAACCATCCGCTTTTATCGCAGCTTGAGCGACGTTCCCGCGGCAGCAGCCCAGAATCCCGAATACAGAAGTCGGAATTCAGAAGATAGTGGCGCGCTGCACGCGCGTTCCTCCTTCTGACTTCTTGGATTCTGAATTCTGGATTCAGTCTCCCTCCGCTGCCAGCGCCATATCAGCTTTCGGAACCGGCCCATAGCCCAACGTTAGATACTCCACCACGCCCTCGAACTTGTCGCGCGGAAGAACGCGCCAGCAGTCCAGCACGACCGCTTTGCCGGCCGCCCGCTTGAAGTCCTGAGGCGTTAACTTCTTGAACTCCGGCCAAGGAGTGGTGATTACCAGAACGTCGGACTGGCGGGCGCATTCGGCGGGGCCAGAAGCGAAGGTCACCCGCCCCTGCAGTTGCTCGCGAGCATTCTCCATTGCCTCGGGATCATAGACCACAACCCGCGCGCCGGACTGCAGCAGATACTTGGCCAGCGCCACGCCCTGCGATTCCTCGATCACGCCCGTATCGGGTTTGTAGGATAACCCCAAAACTCCCGCCGTGCCGCCTTCCGGCAGTTTCGCAAGTATCATCGCGCCCAGCCGCGGCACTTGCCGGCGGTTGAGTTGATCGGTCGCCTCCGCCAGCAGCGCGGGAGCTCCGTTGGTGCGCGCCAGCGCGGAAAAAGCCACATTGTCGCGAGGGAAGCATGGACCGCCGTACCCTAGCGCGCCTTTCAAATATTTCTGTCCGATACGTGTGTCGCAGCCGATGGCCGAAGTCACTACATCCACGTCGGCGCCGGGAATCGTTTCACAAACCTGCGCCAGCATATTGGCGTAGGAGATTCTGGTGGTAACGAAAGTATTCACCGACAGCTTGGTCAACTCCGCGTTCACGAAGTTCATGCGCTTAATGCGCGGATTGCTCTCGCAAACGCCCTGGTAAAACTTCTCCAGAATGGCGCCGGACCGCTCATCCGACTCTCCGATCAGGATCATGTCGGGGTTCAGCATGTCGTGCACCACGTTTCCCAGCGCGATGAACTCGGGATTGTAGCAGAGGCCAAATCCCTGACCGCACTTCTTTCCGGTAAACTCCTCCAGCGCCGGCAGCAGCGTGCCACCGGTAGATCCCGGCATAACGGTGCTGGAAAGTACCACCAAATGCCATTGCGCCTTCTTGCGCAGCGCCGCGCCGATTTCTTTGGCAGCGCTCATCACGTAAGTCATCAAGAAGCGCCCGTCCGGCCCAGAAGGCGTCGGAACCATGATCATGGTGACATCGGTGGCCAGGACGGCCTCTTCATAACTATGCGTGGCCGAGATCCGCTCCCGGTTGCCATCGATCATTTCTTGCAGGTGCGGCTCTTTCACCGCAGCCCTGCCGCTGTTGATGGCTGCCACAGTGTGAGGATTCAGATCCACGCCTACCACCGTGTGCCCCTTGTGCGCCATGACGGCCTGCATGGGCGATCCCAACTTCCCCAATCCGATAATTGAAATATTCATGAGTATTTATTCCTGTCTAACAATAGGCATGCGCCATCCGGTCCCGAAAGCCCGCGAAGTCACTTTGAGTACCGGCGCGGCCTGCTTTCTTTTGAATTCCGCCATTCGCACCAGCCGCAGCACCCGGCGGACAGTGTCCTGATCGTAGCCACTTGCGATGATATCCTCAGCCGACTGGCACTGTTCGATGTGCAGCTCCAGAATCTGATCCAACAGATCGTAGGGGGGCAAGCTGTCCTGGTCCCTCTGATCGGGACGCAACTCAGCCGAAGGAGCCTTGGTCAAAATGGCCTCGGGGATGTCGGCCTTGGCCCGGTTACGCCAACGCGAAACCCGGTAGACCATCATCTTCGGAAGGTCCGCGATTACCGCCAAGCCGCCATTCATATCGCCATACAGCGTGCAGTATCCCACCGAGATTTCTGACTTGTTGCCGGTGGTGAGAAGCAGCGCGCCAAATTTGTTGGAGAGCGCCATCAGCAGATTGCCGCGAATGCGCGACTGGATATTCTCTTCGGTGACGTCGGCTGCGCGTCCGCGAAATGCATCGGCCAGCACGCCATCATAAGTCTGCATGATGTCGCTGATCGGCAAAGTCAAAGTATGGATGCCGAGGTTGCGCGCCAGCTCCACGGAATCGTCCACGCTGCCGCCGCTCGAATAGCGCGAGGGCATCAGTACGCCCAGCACATTCTCGGGACCCACAGCTTCCGCCGCGATGGCTGCCGTCAGCGCCGAATCGATGCCGCCCGATAGTCCCAGCAGGACCTTCGAGAATCGGGTCTTCGATACGTAATCGCGGACCCCCAGCACCAGCGCGTGCCAGATCTCGGCTTCCGTTTCGAAGTCGTCTTCAGCCACCGTTCCCGAGCTGCGTGCTTGATCTCCCATGCCAAGATCCACGATGAGGGTGTCCTCGCGGAAGCCTTTGGCGCGCGCCACCAGGCGCCCTTCGCGATCGAAGACGCAACTTCGCCCGTCGAAAATCAGGTCGTCGTTTCCCCCCACCTGGTTCACATACGCTACGGGCAGGCTATATTTCTGCGCCATGTGGCTCAACATGCGCTCCCGCAGGATTTGCTTGCCAACGATGAATGGCGAGGACGAAAGATTCACGATGGCCTGCGCGCCCGATTCCGCGAGCATCTCAATGGGATCCTGATGATAACGGCGGCGCTGCCAGAAATCCCGGTCGTTCCACACGTCTTCGCAGATGCTGATGCCCAGACGCCAACCGTTCAGCTCCAGGATTTGTGGACCAACCGCAGGTTCGAAATAACGGTCTTCGTCGAACACATCGTAAGTGGGCAGCAAGGTTTTGTGAAACGCAGGCCCCACTTCGCCATTCTTTAGCAGCACAGCGCTATTGAACAGCGGCCGTCCCATTTCCGATGGATTAGGCGTGGCCACTCCCACCAGAAGCGGCGGCGCCGACGCTAGCTCGGAGGCGATTTGGCGCAGCGCCTGGCAACTGCGCCGCACGAATCCCTGGTTCATCAGAAGATCGCGCGGCAGATATCCCATCAGCGCGAGTTCCGGTGTGACTACCAGATCAGCGCCTGCATCCTGAACCTGGCGGGCACCACGAATAATGAGTGATGCGTTCCCGGCAATGTCGCCGGCCGTTGGATTAATCTGAAGAAGGGCAACCCGCAAGGAATTCAATAATATATCGTAACCTGTTTGTAGGATAAAAGGGATTGCGTAAACCTAAGAAATACAGTGCGAAGAAGGAGATTCGAGCCCTGGCGCGGGAGCGCGTGGGCACGGTGCCATCTCCTAAGATTATGATCCCAAAGAACTTACGAAAGAAGCCAAAGCACAAAAAGCTGTTTGAGGAAGCGTAGGACAAGCCTCCGGCTTGTCCAGTGGCAAGCCAGAGGGTTGCTCTACGAACTGCTCCCGCCGCCGGTCAAGGCCGCCACCGCGATCCGTATGATCAAGAAGATCAACCAAGACGGCGTGATAACGATGAAGGCCTTTCCCTTGGACGCGCCTGTGAGAGAAGCCACAGCCAACCCAAAGATCACGAGACTCCAGATCTCGAAAATCGAAAAAAAGTTCAAAAACGCCAACGTAGCGCCATGGGCTGGGACGAAGATGTCCAGTCCAAAGGCAGGGCTCAATTGCTCTTGATTCACTATCTCGTCACCCTTGGTAAGTATCACGATGTACGCTGCGATGTATTGCAAGCAGCCGATGAGCATACACGCCATCGAAATGGAGAAGATATCCCGGAACTTCGCGCGTACTCCGAGGATCGATCCGAGAACCGAAACCAGCCAGGCACCGAGCAGGGTGAACAAGGTTACAAAGATCGGCGCTACAATTACTCCCACCGGTGCAAACTTGTGCGCCATATTCTTGGCATTTTCGAGCTGGTCGGGCGCCATCTTCTCGGCCATCTTCAAGTCCTGCAGCTGGAGCGTGTAAGGAAGCATGAGGTAGCCAACCACGATGAAAACGATGCTTACGATGATCAGCGGCCATAGCCAGAACAACTTCGCCTTAACCGCTTTCGCCAAGCCCCCTGGGTCCACAAACGCATTGAACATCCCAACCATACCGCTCGCAATGCTGGGATTCTCTTCCGCCATATCAGCCTCCGTTCCAAACCTGGATCGAGTACCAAGAGATTATACCTTTTGCGGTACGCTGTGAGTTCGGGCAACTCAATGAAATTTGCAACCCTGCTGTTCTGTCTGTCCGTCGCGATGGTCGATCAACTTGCCGCCCAACTCGCCGCGCCCAATCCGTCCGGGGTAACGATGGGCCACGTCCATCTATATAGCAAGGACCCAGAGGCACAGAAAAAGTTCTGGGTAGGCGCGCTGGACGCTCAGGAAACCAAGCTCGGCGGCATGCAGGTGTTCAAGCTGCCAGGCGTTCTGATCATGGTGCAAAAGGCGGACGCCAGGGCGGGAACCGAAGGCTCGGTCATCAATCATCTCGGGCTGAAGGTTCGCGATCTCTCGGCAACATTGGCCAAGCTTGAATCCGCCCACATCCCGATCGTCACCCACACACCGCCGCAGGCCATGGTTCTGGCTCCGGACGACATCCGCGTGGAGCTGACCGAGGACACCGCTATTTCCGAGCCCACCATCAATCACCACATTCATTTCTACGCGACTGACGTGGATGCAATGAAGAATTGGTACGCCACGACGTTTGGCGCGATTCCAGGTAAACGAGGCAAGTTCGAAGCGGCCGACCTTCCCGGTGTGAATCTCACCTTCACTCCATCCCCGACTGCTCAGGCCCCCACTAAGGGCCGCGCCTTGGATCACATTGGATTCGAAGTGCGAAATCTGGAAGCCTTTACTAAGAAACTCGAAGCAGCCGGAGTGAAGTTCGACGTTCCTTACCGTACCATACCTTCGCTCGGACTCTCGCTCGCGTTTCTCACGGATCCGTGGGGTACTTACATCGAGCTTACTGAAGGGTTAAATAAGCTCTAATAGGTAAGCTTGTCTCCTGACGACCATCCTGAACCCGAGGCCCCTAAGGCAGGCCCGAAGCTATATACCGCACTAGCCTGTTACGGCGTAATCGCGCTCGCAGCCGCGTTCACTCTGGATGGAAAGTTCCGGCTGGTAGTCTGGATACTTCTGATAGGCCTAGCGGCCAGAACTTACCTCCACACTCTGAGAAAGCCTTAGGACCTCACGCTTCCACAACTCCGACCGATATGTGTAGAAGGAACACAAGTCGGCCATGTTCCATTTTGAAACACGAATCCCGATTCGGTATTGCCGAGATGGGCTATTGGTTCCATTACGAGATTTCCATCGTCGATTAGCACTTTAGTACTTGAGATGCATTACGCGGTTCCTCTAACCGGACCTGAGGTCCATCCTATTGAGACTGGGGACGATCCTGTACGCGTTTCGAGAAAAAGTCTGAACGCGCCTGCACAATTCTCCCTAAGCCAGCGGACTGGCGACTGGCTTGCACCTACAAGAGCGTCGGGGATGAGAAAGACACTTAGTCGAAAAGGGAAAGGGAAGCAGATTCAAATGAAAGCCAAGACCGCTCAAACCAGCCAGGCAGCCAAGATTGCAAGACGAGACCGCATTGTCATTGAGCATCTTCCGCTGGTCAAAGCCATCGCCATCCGAGTGCACGAGAACCTGCCGGTGCACGTCGATCTAGACGATCTGGTTCATGCTGGTGTTCTCGGTCTTTTCGATGCAGCCAGCAAATTCAATCCCGACAAGCAAGTGGCCTTCTCCAGCTACGCCAAGCACCGTATCAAGGGCGCCATCCTGGATAGCCTGCGCCAGCTCGATTGGGCCTCGCGGGATCTGCGGCGCCGTCACAAGCAGGTAGAAGCTGCGACACGCGAGCTGCAAGCCACACTCCAGCGGACTCCCACGGAATCCGAGATCGCTCAGAAGCTAGGCGTGGATGTCGAGCGCTGGCGCCAGATGATGGTAGACCTTCGCAGCGTAGGTTTGATCTCGGCCTCCTCCCGCGCCCCCGAACATGACGACCTGCCCGCCCCGGATTTCCCCAGCAAGCCCGAAACCCAGCCCGATAACATGTGTTCCCATGAGCAGATGCGCTCTGTTCTGGGCGTCGCCATGAAAACCCTTCCGGAGCGTTACCAGAAAGTGGTCTTCTTGTACTACACCAACGAAATGACCATGAAGGAAATCGGCGGAATCCTGGGCATCAACGAAAGCCGCGTCTCCCAGATTCACAAATCCGCCCTCGAAAAGATGCAGGTTGTGTTGCATTCCAACGGCATCCACTCCGTTCACGCATTCTGATCTCAAGATATTCCCAGACATTTGCGCCAGTGGGGCGGACCCCCATGAGCGCTAACTTAAGATCGGTGGAAATCGATTGCTTTTCCCCAGACCCACGCGCCGCTTCGTGCCGTATTTTCCTCGGATGAGACTTCTTGGGCGTTTGCTGGTGGCAAGGGGATTTCGCAACAGTAAACCGGCGCTCTCAAGGCAGGCCGTCAGGTTCCGTTTAGTGCTGTGCTTCCGTATGAGTCGTCCGCCTGGATTATCGGACGCTGGCCGACTTTTCGTTCTTAATCCGCCAGCCTTAGTTTCCGGTTAAGCCGAAGATCCGGGCATAACGACGTTGGCCCGGACTTTAGCACGAGCCCCTGTTTTCGGGACCTCGCGCCACCCTTTGTGAACAACGAGGGCAGGTCGAAAACGACAAGCCGGTGCCAAGCTAACCTAGAACAGGATGGACGACCAAGCGCAAACCGACTTCACAGCGGAATTCTCGACGGCTGCGCGAAGCGCACTTGCCGCATATCGCAACCTGTTGGACATGCTCCCAAGTGGCCACCCGAACTTAGCGAACATGAAAGACGGCTTGGCTTGCTGCGAACTGGCGTTCACGTTCTACGAGGAGGCGAACCGCGCTGTTCAAGCGGAGGTCTGGTTTGCTGCTGCGGCGGTTGCTGCTGCTGCGCTCGAAGCGATGTTGTTGGCGAAGATGTTCACGAACACAGATGAGGTCGCGCAACTGGCGTCGTTTAAAAAGCTGCTCGACAAACACCAAGGAGACTTCGGACGTTTCGCGCGAAAAGAGATGGACCTGGGAAAGCTCCTTGACATGGCCAAAGAGCTTGCATGGTTCCGGCCCGGCGGTGTTCCCAGCCTCTTGACAAAAATGCTGGCGCAGTACGTAGACCAAGACACTTTGACAGCATTAGCAGTAATTTTCAAAGACAGCCCCACCGCTGGGTATACCAGTGCCGACCTGCTCCGGCAGTACAGAAACCTCCTCCATCCGGCTTACTGTTATAGTGGACCCTAGATTTCAG
>PMOK01000309.1 GCA_003162425.1 Bryobacterales bacterium
CAGTTCCCGAACCCTTCTGCAGTAACCAACCTGGAGCCGCTGCTGATCAATACGGCAAACTCTCTGCAATATCGTCCGAATGCAGACACCGAGATCCCGAACCTGTTGCTTGCTTCCGACTACGTGCGCACTTATACCGATCTCGCCTGCATGGAAGCTGCGAACGAGGCTGCCCGCCGCGCGGTAAACGCGATCCTTACGAAGACTGGCTCGACTGCGACACCAGCATCCGTGTGGCAGATGCAGGAGCCCGATTGCTTCAAGCCTCTGATCGAGTACGACCGACTGCGATTTCACATGGACCTGCCGCACACAAGTCTTGGACCGATCTAACAGTAGGCTAGGGCTCTCGAAAGTAGACGTTGAATTGGCAAGAGTGGCCAAGCCTGATCTGTTCCCTCGCGATGTCAGCCTGCTTCGCAAATAACATGTATCTCTCTTCTACTTCGCTCACAACATTGGGGTGACGCAGGACTTCCTGATGATGAATGCTTTCACCGTCGATCATCTCAATCACCCTGACGAAGTCAGGTGGCAAGCACAGGAAGCTGATTACTCGTCCCGTGGATTCATGTCGCGTTGAAGCTTAATGGACTCGATTCCACCTCGCATGATTGAAGCCTACGACTCCGTAGGCCTCGTGTCAGTGTCCTACGGCACTTGCTTTTCTTTCCGTGTGCAGATGCGTCGCTTATCGGATTGGCGGAAGTAGCGGCCACACCCATAGCCTATTACTCAACAAATCCAGCGTTGACCAGATGTTTTCGAACACAGAGGCCGTCAACGAAAACCCACCGACCGGCGTTCAGCTCGGCCTCGATGTGTTTAACATTCTCGCGGGACTTACCGAGAAGATATTCCAGTTGATAGGCCACGCGGTCGAAAAGGACTGGGCTAATGGGCGCTGTAGACCACGAACCGTCATAGTTCTCAACGTTGACGATGACGTGGAGCCCTGCGGCATCTTGCCATGGTTCAAGTTGAAGCTTATTGGGCTCGTTTCCACCTTGCATGATTCGGCTCGATTCTTCTTTGCACGATTAGAGCCTACGACTCCGGAGGCCCCGTGTCAGTGCCCGATCGCACATGCATCCGAGGCAATTCCTCGAAATCCGCCGTTCACTTCGCCTACCCGAATACGGAGAAGCGAACAATCGTTCGATCTCGGATTGACGATGCTCATGGCAGGTGGTCTCGCGGTTCACGCGGAGCTCGGCGGGCATTCGTACGCCTCGCACAAGCCAGGCTCGTTTGCGCATGTTGCCCATCGGGGGGTCGACGCGAAAGGCCTTCATCTCCCCGGCGTCGTAGGGCCGGAGCAAGTCCACGGGCGGGCGTTCGGGGTCGTCTCGCGTCAGCCACCGGTCGTAGTCGGACGGCTTCACGATGACTGGCATGCGGTTGTGGACCGTCGCCGTCAGCTCGTTGGGATCGGTCGTGACGATGGCAAAGGATTGCAGCCAGCCGCCGTCAGGCTCCTTCCAGGCGTCTCATATGCCACCGAAGGCGAACGGGTCGCCGCTGCGCAAGGTACGCGGCGCAGCGTGCGGCGGACCTGGTCGCACGCTACGGTGCCGAGGAATTTGCCGTGCTACTGCCCGAATTCGAACGCGGATGATGTAATGCACGTCGCCTGGCGCATACTGGACGGCATCCGTTTGTTGGCGCGACCGCACGCGGGAACTTCCCCCGGCATCGTCACCGTCAGCCTTGGCGTGGTCAGCCTAGTCCCCTCAAAGCGGTACAACCCTGAAGAGCTGGTGCGAAAGGCTGACTCTGCGTTGTACCGCGCAAAACGGTCAGAACGTAACTGCCTGATCTCCTCGACAGGGTGACTTGGCATTCGCAGACGTTGCCACCTGCGAAGAAGTCCATCGGAACATCAGACTACGTAAGTGCTGACGCGGTTCGCCCGGACTGGAACGAAACTTTCTACCCGGGACGACGTTGCAGGATGTCGGGTCCGGTGACGACCGAAGTTGTCGCTTGTTGTCATAGTCTTCTACGGGAGGAAAAACTATGGCGGACCAAGATTTGAGAGCACCTTCGGCGTGGATGAGATTTTGAACACTTTCGCCCAGCAACCAATCGAGTGGAGGCATGCCGCATGCCAACCGAACGAGGGCACGCACGTATCAGCTGGAACCTGCAATCAGGCGATAGATACGCGATCCATATTTTTGCACGATCGCCATTCCAATGCCCGGCACAGCTAATAGCTCTGCATCATTCTGGGGACAGGTCGAAGCGATACCTCGCAGCGCCCGATCGCCGAAGATCCGGAATGCCGGAATATTTCTGTGCTTCGCCTCACTCAAGCGCCAGGCACGCAATGCCTCCTCCACGCGAACCTGAGGCTTCGGTTGGGACACATCTGTTCGTGTTCCCGCCTGCCGAGATTGCGTCCGAACGGAAGCGCTCCGGGATGCTTTGGGCTTACCGGCTTTCTTCTGGCGTTTTCGCTTGGGAACGGCCAGTCCTGCCTCTTTCATCACGAAGTGCACTGGCGTGGTCTGATCGGCGGCTCGCCCGGTTGGAGTAAGGCGGACAGTGCGGTAGGGAATCTGCTTGCCTTCCTTTTCGAACACCGCATCAGTAACTGTAAGGAGTTCTGCCCGGGCCATGGCTCCCAGGACTTCTTCGAAGTTGTCTCGACTGATCTCATTTTCTGGAAAAAGCTCGCTGTACAACTTGCCCGTCGACTTGCTGAAGACGGACTGCAGGCCGCGCAGCACTCGATAGAGAGCTGTCCGCTCCTCTTCCGTCGCGGTTCGGAATCTTTGGGCAACGCACTTAGACGGAGCGCAGAAATCGCACAGACCACACGCCGCAGCACTGTCCGACGTATCGCCAAAGTGACGAACAAGGGACGTCATGCGGCATTGATTGCTCTCCGCAAAGCGAATCATCTGATCGATCTGCGCCCGTTTGTTCTCGCCTTGCAGGATGTAGGACGAGCGCCATACCCCCTCGCCCTGGCTTACGTTCTCCGCAAAGTCCAGCACGGCACCTTTATGGATCCAAAGTTTCTCGAGAGCCTTGTCGAAGAGATCTTCCTCCATCGCCAAGGCTTTGCGGAGCGCCTCCTTAGGTTGGGGTTCTGTATGAAGTTCTGCAAACATTCGATCCAGCAACGAAACGTCCGGGTAATCTCGATTGAAGAAAAAGTCGTGGGTATGACGATCTCCATATGAGTGCATGAGAATGGCGCGACTCGGCTTCCCATCGCGTCCAGCTCGGCCGATCTCCTGGTAATACCCTTCCACACTGCCCGGCAGGGCGGTGTGAATCACGGTTCGAACGTCTGGCTTATCGATCCCCATTCCGAACGCCGTGGTTGCCACCATGACATCCAGCTTGCCCGCCATGAATTCTTCCTGCACTCGCCGCCGCCGCTCAGCATCCAGTCCTGCATGGTAGCTGGCTGCGGCAAACTCTTCTGCCAACTCCGCCGCCAGACTTTCCGCCTGCTTGCGTGTCGGAGCGTAGACGATGGCTGGCCGGTGTTTCTGCTCCAGCAATATCTCCCGAGCGAGCCGAGTCCGTTGCGAAGGCAAGGCTTCTACAATCTCGATTCCGATGTTCTCGCGGCGGAAACCATGGATGAAGTGCGCAGGCTCAGTTAAGCCTAGCTGAGTTGCAATGTCATTCTGGACCAGCGGCGTCGCCGTGGCCGTAAGTGCCAGCATCGGAGCAGGGCGAAGACTCGGTAAGTACTGGCCCAGCATCCGATAGTCCGGGCGAAAATCGTGGCCCCATTGCGAGATGCAGTGCGCCTCGTC
>PMOK01000254.1 GCA_003162425.1 Bryobacterales bacterium
GGTTTCATGACGGACCTGTATCAAACCACTGAGCGCGGCGTCACGTTCTACTTTGTTCACTGCCCGCCGTTGTTCGACCGCGCTGGTATCTATTCCTCCGCGGGCGTCGATCATCCTGACAACCATATTCGCTTCGCCGTGCTCTCCATGGCCGGCTTGGCCGTTGCGCGTTATCTGTTCACTCCCGACATCATCCACTCGCATGACTGGCAGGCCGCGCTGGCGCCGATTTATCTTCGCGATCATTTCAATGCCGACCCCACATTCATCGGCGTCAAGACACTCTTCACCATTCACAATCTCGGATACCAGGGCATCTTTCCGCCGGAAGCTCTTTCAGAAATTGGTTTGGAGCCCAAGCTCTTCAACCCGGACCAACTGGAATTCTTCGGCAAGCTGAACCTCTTGAAAGGCGGCATCGCCTTTAGCGACGCTGTCAGCACTGTCAGCAAGGGCTATGCGCGAGAAATCCAGACTGCCGAATACGGTTTCGGGCTGGAGGGACTTCTGCGCAAACGCGCGCCCATCTACGGCGTTGTGAACGGTGTGGACTACCAGGAATGGAGCCCTGAGCACGATCCTTTCATCGCCCGCAAATATTCCGTGAACGATCTTTCCGGAAAGCGCCTGTGCAAGAAAGCGCTTCTGACCGAATACGGATTTTCAACCGACCTGAGTCGCCCCCTGATCGGAATCGTCTCGCGCTTTGCTTCCCAGAAAGGCTTCGATCTGATTGCGCAGATTGCGCCCCGCCTGCTGGAGGAGAATATCAGTCTGGCCGTGCTTGGCTCGGGCGACTCGGATTATGAAGCCATGTTCCGCCAGCTCGCGAGCGCGCACCCCGACAAAGTGGGCATACGATTGGGTTTCGATAACCCGTTAGGGCACCGCATTGAGGCCGGCTCAGACATGTTCCTCATGCCGAGCCGGTATGAGCCGTGCGGGCTGAGCCAGATTTATAGCCTCCGCTATGGAACCGTGCCCGTGGTTCGCGCCACCGGCGGCCTGGATGATACCATTGATGAGGATACAGGATTCAAGTTCCGGGATTATTCCGGAAGCGCGCTGCTTGAGGCCATTCGCTCGGCCATAAAGGTTTATCGGCGTAAGGACGATTGGACGGCCATGATGAAGCGCGGGATGCGGAAGGATTTCTCCTGGAGCGCCGCCGCCGTGGAGTATGTGGCGCTCTATCAACGGCTTTTGGCTGGCTGAATCTTTTTCGCAGTTATAACATCTATTGAGGGGAGACAACAACAACAATGTCAGGTGTCAACACGCTAACTTTCACTGATGCGACTTGGGACAGCGAAGTGCTGAATTCGGATCTTCCGGTGCTGGTGGACTTTTGGGCCGAATGGTGCGGCCCCTGCCGAATGATGTCGCCCACGGTAGACGCCGTAGCCGATGCCTACGCCGGCCGAGCGAAGGTCGGAAAGCTAAATGTCGACGATAATGGCGCGACCAGTATGCGCTACAACGTTCGCGGCATTCCCACGCTCCTGCTTTTCAAGGGCGGTAAAGTGGTGGAGCAGAAAGTCGGCGCAGTTGGAAAGGCCGATGTGCAAAAGATGCTCGACGCACACGTCAACGGTCAACCTGACTCCGCCGCCAGCGGAGACCTGAAGCAGGTAACCCGCTAGGGCCATCGTAGCGCACGCTCTCAGCGTGCCGCGTCGGCACTCATGCCGACGCTTGGCGGGCCAACTAAACCCCCGGCGTTGTAATCGCCCCTTCCGCCGCCGATCCAACCAAAGCTACATATTTCGCGAAAACCCCTGACCGGTAACGCGGTTCAGGGGCTTTCCATTCTTTGAGGCGCGCTTCGAGCGTCGCCGAGGGAATCTCCAGGTCGATAACTCGCTTCGCAATGTCCAGCCGGATAATGTCCCCCTCCTCCACGGCGGCAATCGGCCCGCCCACCGCAGCCTCCGGCGCCACATGCCCCACGCAAAATCCGCGCGTCGCCCCGCTGAACCGCCCGTCCGTGATCAGCGCCACGTTATCCGACAAACCCGCGCCCACAATCGCACTCGTTACGCCCAGCATCTCGCGCATCCCAGGACCACCCCGCGGACCCTCGTAGCGAATCACAACAATGTCGCCGGAACGAATTCGCCCCTCCATCACGGCGGCCATGGCGGCTTCCTCGGAATCGAACACGCGCGCCGGCCCGCGCTGCTCCGTGCGCTCGATTCCAGTTACCTTGATCACCGAACCCTCCGGCGCAAGCGATCCGCGCAGAATCACCAGCCCGCCGCTTTTCTTGATCGGATTGTTCAACGCGTGGATCACTTCCTGCCCCGGCGTTTCCTTGGCGTCCGCCGCTTCTTCGGCGAAAGTGCGTCCCGTCACCGTCATGGCCGAGCCGTCCGCATAACCGCCATCCACCAGCCGTTGCGCGATCACCGGAATCCCGCCCGCTTTGTCCACATCCACAGCCACGAACTTTCCGGCCGGCTTAAGATCCACCAGCAATGGCGTGCGTTCGCTGATGGTTTGAAAATCGTCGATGTTGAGCGGAATGCCGGCCTCCCGCGCGATAGCCAGCAGATGCAGCACCGCGTTGGTTGAGCCGCCTGTCGCAGCCACCGATGCAATTGCGTTCTCAATGGACTTGCGCGTCACGATGTCGCGCGGCCGCAGATTTCGCTTCACCACATTCAGGATTAGCTCGCCGCAGCGCTCAGCGACATCGCGTTTGCGCGGATCAACTTGCGGGACCGAGGCCGTGCCCATCGGCGAAAGCCCAATCAGCTCCATCACGGTAGCCATGGTGTTCGCCGTGAATTGGCCGCCGCAGGCGCCTGCACCCGGACACGCGCTGTTCTCGATGGCCAGAAGTTCGTCGTCTGAAATCTTTCCGGCCGCGTTCGCGCCCACCGCTTCGTAGACGTCCTGGATCGTCAGGTCGCGGCCTTTATAACGGCCGGGGAGGATCGATCCTCCGTAGAGTACCAGGCTAGGGATATTGAGCCGTAACAGCGCCATGGCCGCGCCGGGGATTGTCTTGTCGCAGGCGACCAGCGCCACCAAGCCATCGAACATGTAGCCCCGCGCAACCAGTTCGATGGAATCGGCGATCACCTCCCGGCTGATCAGCGAGGTCTTCATGCCTTCGGTGCCCATCGTGATCCCGTCCGAGATCGCGATGGTGTTGTACTCCATGGGAGTCCCACCCGCCTTGCGAATTCCTTCCGCAACTTTCACAGCCAGCTCGCGCAACAGAAAATTGCACGGCATGGTGCCGATCCAGGTATTCGCGATGCCGATGATGGGCTTCTTCAGATCCTCATCGGTGAACCCGATGGCTTTGTAGAAGGAACGGGCCGGCGCGCGATCCTTGCCCTGCGTAATCGTATAGCTATTCAGTTTCATTGGAAACAACCAGTGTAGCGCTCCCCGCGCTGACGCTTGGGGCTACAAACCAGCATTTGCGAATTGCGCGCACCGTATTGTAGCCCCGCGCGTAAGCAAGGGGACTACTACAAAATATTCACGGCCCGCGCCGCAATCAACGCCACCGTCATCAACGATATCGACGCTTGCACCATCATCATCAGCTTCGCCCAGCGCGACAGCACTGGAACATCGGTGGGCGAGAACGCCGTGCTGGTATTAAACGCCAGGAACAAATAATCCACGAATCCTGGACGCCAGTCGCGATCCTGCTCTCCCTGCAACATCATTTGCGGGAACAGAAAGGCGCCGTCACTATGATCCTTGCGGAGATCACGTACGTTGGGTCCGCCGGCATCCAACCGCCAATACCAAGATGCGAACACCAGCACGTTGGCCGTCCACAAAGCCGCCGCCGAAAGCAGTAGCGTCTTGGGTGGATCGCTGTGCGCAGGCAATCGCGCGATCAGCATCCCCAGCGACCAGATCATCGACGCTGTTACGGTTCCCAGAACCAGGTGTCCCAGCACCTGATTCATTTCATGCCGCCCCGTCCGATAAGTAATTACGGTGGGAATCAGCAGCACTGAAACGACAACCAGCAGCAGCCAGTAGGGCCCAAAACTGAGTGGCTCCGGCAAGACGGCATTCAACCCACCCACCGCCAAAATCGCCAAAACGGCGGGCCATCTGGGCTCGGTACCAGTACGCGACCGCCTGCGGGCATCGAAGAAGTCGTTTTTTTTCTCCGTCATGTGGGCTATACTGAATGTAGCAGGTCACCTCCCCCATGAAGGTAGTGGTACGTAGTAGATCGCTGTGGTTTACGGTGCTATCTATCGTCCTGCATGTGCCAATCAGCAGGGTGAAGCGTAAGGTGGGTGTGGTTATTAGGAAGCCGGTCGCCCGCGTGGAAACCGCTCAAGAATCCAAGCACTGGAACCGAGTCGCCTTATAATCTTAGAGAATGCATATTGCTTGCATTCACGCCCATCCCGACGACGCGGAAATCCTAGCTGGAGGTACGCTCGCGCTGCTGGCGGCTTCCGGCAACAAAATAACCATAATCAGTATGACCGTGGGCGACTGCGGCTCAAGCTCGCTGAGTTCCAAGGAGATTCCAGTAATCCGGCAGCGAGAGGCCGCCGCTTCCGCCAAACTAATCGGAGCCGATTATCAATGCGCGAAGTTTCGCGATCTGGCCATTTTCAACAATGACGAATCCCGCCGCCGCGTAACCGAGCTGATTCGCAAGACCCGGCCCGACGTTATCCTCACCGCCTCACCTGTTGACTATCATTGCGATCACGAAGCCACCAGCGTCCTGGTGCGTGATGCGTCCTTTGCGGCGTCGGTCCCCAACTACGCCACCAATGCAAAAGATCCAGCCCCGCCGCTGCATGCCATCCGGCATCTCTACTTCATGGATTCTCTCGGAGGCGTAGATCGCTTCGGCGCCACTATTGCGCCGGATTTCATAGTGAACGTCAAGACCACCTTCAAGACCAAGCGCCAGATGCTGGCCGCGCACGAGAGTCAGCGCGAGTGGCTGAAGCGCCAGCACGGCATCGACGATCCACTTCAAGTAATGGAGCGCTGGACGCGCGCCCGCGGCAAACTAGCTGGAATCGATTTCGGCGAAGGCTTCCGACGCTACAACGGTCATCCGTTCCCGGATACGCCGCTGTTGGAAGACCTGTTGGGAAGCAAAGTCGTGGGACTAGGGACTAGGGACTAGGGACTGTTGCGATACACTTCGCTCCTGACCAGTCCCCAGTCCCGAGCCCCCAGTCCCTACCCGCCAGTCACCGTCAAAACAATCTTCCACAACAGCTCGGTCCCCCGCCCCAGGTTCCCCGGCGAAATCCGCTCATCGTTTCCATGCGCCCGGCTCTCACCGCCCTCCCGCACGAAGATCGGGACCCCATAAACCGCCATTCCTTTCTGACGCAGATACGATCCGTCCGTGGCGCCGCGCGACATGTAGGGAACCACTAACGCGCCCGGATCCTCTTCGCGGAAGATCTTCTCCATAGCCAAGAACAACTCCGTTGTCAGCGAACTGGGCTCAGTGGCGGGCATCTCCTGGCCGGGCTCGGGCGAGATGGTCACCGCGGGGTCGTTGATGATGTTGCGAAACCTGGTCTCGATCTCCTGCCGCGTTTCCGTAGGCAGACGGCGGACGTCCACCTGCGCGGTCGCTCTGTTAGGGATCACATTCACCTTCAGCCCTGCGCTGAGCATGGTGGGCGTTGCGGAAGTGCGGAGCATCGAATTCAATTCCGGATCCGTGGCTTCAATCTTGTTGGCCGCCGACCCAGCGGTCGATTCTTGTTCCAGCCTCCCCAGCAGCGGCGCAAGCCAGGCGTAATCGGGAAGCTTCGAGATTTCGGAAAAGTAGCGTCGCGTGGTGGTATTGAGCTGCACTGGCTGAGACGCGGCCGCTAGCGCCGTGATGGCATGCGCCAGATGTACCACTGGATTGTCCGGACGCGGCAGCGATCCATGACCGGCCGTGCCTTTCGCCGTAAGAACCACCCGCGTTGGAACCTTCTCCGACGTTTGGATCTGGAAAATGTGCGTGCCGGAGCGGACATCCAAGGATGCGCCGCCCTCATTCAGCGCGAACGCGGCATCGATCTTGGAATAAGCGTTGTGCACCAGCCAATTGATACCTGTCGAGCCGGCCTCTTCGTCGGATTCAGATAGCAGGATGACGTCCCGCGTCAATTTCACGCCTCGCCGTTTCAGCTCCACCATTACGGCCAGTTCCGCCGCCAGCAGCGATTTGTCGTCCTGCGCGCCGCGCCCGTAGATATAGCCGTCGCGCAGCTCTGCCGAGAACGGATCAGCCGTCCATTGCGATCGGTCGGCGGGAACCACGTCGCTGTGGGCCATCATCAGCAGCGGCATCGCACTTTCCGAGTGGACCGTGGCAGGAATCCGAGCGACGAAGTTGAGCCGCGCCGGTTTGTCGCCCAGAAGCTCCGCGCCGATTCCATTGGCCGACGCTACGCGCTTCAAATACTCCGCCACGCGCGTTTCATTGCCGGGCGGATTGGTGGTGTCTATCCGAATCAGGTCCACCAGGTAACGCTGGGCACGCGCGCCAAGGCTTGCGGGCTCCTGGGCAACGGCGGCGCACGTGACCAGGAAGAAAAGTACGCTGTTCCGCATCGGCAACAATCTTATCAGGTACCGGTACGGCTACCGGATATATTTGTGCTCTAGTCATTGTGCCGGAGTCTACTTTCAAGGTAGAAGGGTATGCGGTGAATCTCCACTATGATGCACTCACTGGGTTGCCGAATCGTTTATGTTTCATCCAACTCCTCGACGTCGCTCTGGACGCCGTGCCCGAAGAGCTGGCAGTGCTCTTCATCGATCTCGATCGATTCCAGCAGATCAACGGCGCGCTCGGCTATGCGGCCGGCGATAAGCTGCTCCAAGCCGTAACGAGCCGGTTGCGAGGCCTGGCGGGTGTTGACGGCCTGGCGGGGCGCGTGGGTGGCGATGAATTCGCCGTTGTCAGCAGCAGTAAGACTGAGCAGTATTTAGATGCTCTGCGCGTGCCGTATCAAATCGACCACCACCAGCTCTTCGTCACCGCCAGTATCGGCGTTGCGATCTTTCCAAAGCAGGGCCTCAATGCTACTGAATTGCTCCGCAATGCCGACCTCGCAATGTGCCGCGCCAAAGCGAGCGGCCGGGACGCAATCGAGATCTTTGTGCCCGAAGATCCCACGCCCGTGTTGGAGCGGCTGCAGCTAGAGAATTCGCTGCGAAGCGCGCTCGAAAATGGCGAGCTCGACCTGGTTTATCAGCCGGTAGTCAACATGAATGGAACCGTGGACGCGTTGGAAGCTCTGCTGACCTGGCGGCATCCGGTCCACGGGACCATTCCACCGCGGCGGTTCATTCCCATTGCCGAGGAGATCGGCCTGATTGTTCCGATTGGGGCCTGGGTGATGGAGCAGGCGTGTATCCAAGGCGCCCGCTGGCTCAAATCCGGTTACCGGAACGCGTGCATCTCCGTGAATGTATCGGCGCGCCAATTCGAGCGCCGCGATTTTGTGGCGCAGGTGGCCGAAGCCCTGCGGATCGCCGGATTCCCGGCGGAACGCCTTGAGCTAGAGCTGACCGAAAGCTATCTCATGCGGAACCTACCCGAGTCCGTATACCGCATGCGCGAGATCCGCGAACTGGGTGTAAGTATTTCCATCGACGATTTCGGCACCGGTTATTCGTCCCTCAGCTACTTGAGCAAACTTCCAGTGGATTCTCTAAAAATCGACCAATCCTTTCTGCGGCGCCTCTTAGAGCCGAAGGGATCGCTGCCGGTAGTGGAAAGCATCGTGCGTCTCGCGCACGGCATGCATCTGGTAGTGGTGGCGGAAGGCGTGGAGACCGAAGCCGAGCTGGACCTGGTGCGAGTTCTCGGCTGCGACAAAGTGCAGGGACACGTCTATGGCCCAGCAGTGGGTCCGGACGAGGCCGGAGAACTCCTAGCACGCAACGCGGTCCTGGCTTTAGTATCCCGCTTCTAGCGTGGCGATGATTCACCGTAGGGCAAGTCTCCGACTTGCCCTGAAGACGAGGCGCCACAGCCGCATTCAAGAGTAGCTATGATCGGACCAATAGTAGATCCATGCAAGGATTTCACCTACAGCTCTCGGCAGTGTTTGGACTGGCCACGATTGGGTACGGACAATCTCACCAGCCAAACATACATGCTGGCTATCCTTATTGTCCGGCCGTTGTTTCGACGAACGATGGTATTCACCATGAGCTTAGGGTATTTCCTCTTGGCGGGAAAGCGTTTACGATTCCTGTCCGAACTCTGAGCGGTGCCGTCTTCAGTCCCGATGGCCGTGCATTGTACGGCGCATGTACGCCCTATCGGGATCAAGAAAAGGACGGCGACCCAATCAGGATCGCCATTTGTAAAGTGGATCGCTACACAGGCGCCACTACAACTGTGCCGGGTACGGTCCAAGATCTTGTCCGCTGCGGCCCAAAAATTGCCTTGCAAATTGACCGAGTGCCCGCCCTCACCTTTCCGGACGGGAATCCCACGTTCATATCCCTGCCAGCGGACGGACAACCTTGGCGGGATCTTAGTCTTTCTCCAGACGGCGAAAGAGCCGTTGCCACTCACAACCGGCAGCTTCGGCTGACCGACGTCGTTCGCGGGACAGCTAAGCCACTTGTTGATGAAGCATTCATCGCTGCGTGGTCCCCCGACGGTAAATGGCTGGCGTACGTTGAAAACCGTGAAAATGGCCGAACGATTTTGATGGATGCCGCAACTCTTTCTCCTCAGCATGTTCTCGGAAACTCGGAGCTGGACTGGTCCCCTGACTCGAATTATCTGTTGGGAATGAAACGCTCCGATGGATGCATATTTCAAGAGGCCGGAACGCTAGAGGCGATTGACGTCCCGAGCGGCAAACGGACAACCATTGAGAGCTCGAAGTGTCAGGTGGACAGCGCCACTACGGGCTGGGTGAGGTGTGACATCTCTCGAAGGTAAGTTAGCGTGGCGCAGGCGCTTTCGCCTGCGAACCTCGAAACTCCCCCACTCTCCCTTTCGGACCAACCGCCCAACCTATTCCGTCCAGCATGAAACTGACGGCGTTGTACGCGCCTGCATCAAACGGCTTCCAAGTAGCGCCATTGTCGCTTGAAACATCCGATCCCGACGGTCCGGTCGCGATCCACATGCCGCGCACTGCCAGGAATGCCACCGCGGATCGGTACCCGCTAGGATGTGGCCCGGAAGGTTCCGTCCAAGTCCGCCCACCATCGGAAGTGATCGCGATGTTGTGCGATGCGTCGGCTGGCTTGTTGTAATCGCCCCCAACCGCGACGCCATGCTGCGCATCCGCGAAGGCCAGCGAAAAGATGCCAGCGGCGGCTCCATCATTGCGAATCGGCGTCGGCGCCACCGTCCAACTCCGTCCGCCATCGCTTGAATGAAACACTCGCGCCGCTTCAGGCCCGCCGCTGGCGAACCATGCTTCGCTATCACCCATCACGGTCAGGCAGCTATTGCTCGCCGCGAATGCTCCTTCGTTCGGAAGAGCCTCGGGGGTCCGCTGCCGGACCCAGTGTTCACCGCCGTCACTCGTCGTCAGAATGACGAACCGTCCATCCACTGGATCTCCCAGCACGATGCCATGCCTCGCATCCCAAAACACCAACGCATCGAAGAACCCTTTCGGATCGGAATTGGTGAACTGCAGCGTCCAGTGTGAGCCGCCATCGGTTGTTTTGTAGATCCGCGATTTGTCGCCCTCGCCGCTGCTAACGAGATAAGCAGTTCGCTGGTCCACGGCATGCACGCCGCGAAAATCAAGCTGTTCCGCGCCGGGAACCACCGCTGCTCGCCAGGTTGCTCCGCCGTCCACCGTTTCCAGATACGTGCCGCCAGTTCCGCTAGCCCAGACGACTTTCGCATCCACCGCGCTCACACCTCTGAGCGATGCAGTGGTTCCGCCCGAATGAAGCGTCCACGTCTGCGCCTGCGCGACGCTCAGAAGAACCAGTGGTGCCAGAATCCTCACAGGCTTAGTGTAATTAAAATTCGCACATCCCGACAGTTTTCTCTTGAATATTTTCGCGAAGTTGCCGGTAACGCGCCCTTGCATGTTGCCGGCCCCGGTGCAAACCCGGTTAGAAAGGCTGGACAACATGCGATCAGACATGCACAAAGTTATTGTGGAGCGCCCGCGTATGCTGCGTTCCAAATGGAAGAATCGAAAGACCGCGCTGCGCTTGAGCGAAACTCAGCGCGCGCAAGCCGTTAGAGACGCCGAGGATTACGATAGCGGTCGTCCTCGCGCTTCTTCCGCACGTCACGAGAAGATTTTGAACGAGAATCTGGCGCCCCTGAAACGTTTCCTGATGCAGCAAGTGGGAAGGCCCTGGGACAAAGTCTATAGCGAGATTTGCCGGACCATCGACACCCGGTCCGCCATAGGATTGCACGTTCTGCAGCACGTAGAAGACTTCATCGCCATCGACACTTTCATTGAGAACGGCAAGGTGTGTGAACGCAATTGCAGCCGCGTGATGGAGGTTCGCGGTTTATATGTGCATCCGGTAACAAGGATCATCCGGCTCGCGAAGCGCCGGCCATCGCAGCCCAAGCTTGCGGAGCTGAGTCTGGTGGCCGTGAATGAGAAGCTGGAATTCGAGAAGATAGACGGCCTCTGGTTTCAGATGGAGTACCGTATGTGCGATCCGGATGAGCCAAGCGTGAGGAGAATACTGGTTCGGAAAAGTCAATGCGACCGAAAAACCATCCGGCGGATCGTAACCGAGCCCCAAGCGTAAGCGCGGGGACATCCCAAATAGCTTCGAACTTTTCTTCCGCCGCCCGCGTACCTCTATTGAACCCACGGGGAGGGACACATGGGAAATCTGCTTAAAGATCTGCGATACGGCGTCCGGATGCTGCTAAACAAGCCGGCATTCACAATCACGGCGGTGATTGTTCTGGCTCTCGGAATCGGGGCGAATACCGCGATTTTCAGTCTCGTGAACGCCTTTCTCTTGAGGCCTCTGCTGATCCAGAAGCCCGAAGAACTTGTGGGCGTTTACAGCAGGAACACTCACAAAGCAGATTCGTACCGGGCATTTTCATATCCGAACTATTTCGATCTGCGCGATGGGAACGCCGTCTTCAGCAGTCTGGCGGCCCACAATATGGCGATGGTCGGTCTGGCGGAAGGCGATACCACCCGCCGCGTCTTCGCCGATCTGGTTTCCTCCAACTATTTCTCTACTTTCGGTGTCCCGCTTTATCGCGGACGAACATTTACCGCCGCTGAAGAGCGCCCCGGCAGCGCCACTGAAGTGGCTATCGTCAGTTACAACTTCTGGAAGAAAACCGGAAGCGACCCCGATCTGGTGGGAAAAACGCTTCGCATCAACTCGCGAATTCTGACTGTGGTTGGGATTACCGCGGAGGGTTTCACGGGCACCACGGCCATGATCAGTCCTGAACTGTACATGCCGCTGGGCCTGCACGACGCAATGACTAATGGTTTTGAAGGCGTGGGACGCTCGCTCGCGTCGCGCGATGACAATGTCCTGATTCTGATAGGACGGCTGCGGTCCGGGATCGCAGCAAAGGCTGCTGATTCTCAGCTCGCAGCCGTGGCGTCTGGGATGGAAAAGGCCTACCCAGCCGAGAACAAGGACCAGACCTTCATCGTTCATGCCTTGTCGCGAATGAGCATTTCCACCAATCCAGCCAGCGACAGCGAAATCTGGATTCCGGCCGTCCTGCTGCTTTCGATGGCGGGCGTCGTTCTGTTGATCGCATCGTTGAACGTGGCCAATATGATGCTCGCCCGTGGCTCGGCGCGACGCAAGGAAATCGCCATCCGGCTGGCGCTGGGAGGAGCACGCCAGACCATCGTGCAGCAACTGTTCACCGAAAGCTTGCTCCTGGCGTTGACCGGCGGCGCAGCAGGTTTGGTGGTGGCGTACTGGAGCACCAACGCGCTGATGCGCTCGTTGCCGCGCCTGGTTCCGATCGATCTGGTTTACTCGGCTACGCCCGATTTGCGCATTCTCGCCGCGACCATGGGTTTCTGCGTACTCAGTACATTGCTGTTCGGCCTGGGGCCGGCCTGGAATCTCTCGCGGCCGAATGTAGTTTCCAGCCTGAAGGACGGCGAGAACGAAGATATCGCGAGCGGAAAGCGCGGCCGGCTCTTCTCCCGCAGAAATGTTCTGGTGATGAGCCAGGTATCTCTCTCGCTTGTATTGCTGACTTCAGCGGGGCTTTTCATTCGCAGCGCCCAACGGGCCGCCAACTTGGAGCCCGGATTCCGTCTCGACAACGGCGTAGTGGTTGAGGTGGACCCAAGCATGGCAGGTTATGATGAGGCACGCGGCAGGCAGGTCTTCCATGCACTGATCGATCGGCTGGGAAGCATCCCGGGCGTAGAGTCCGCGAGTTTGGCCGGCACCGTGCCTTTTGGAATGGTGACGTTGGGCCGCAGCGTCCAGCGCTCGAGCGATGCTCCGCCTTCCACCGCCGATCCTTCGAGCAAAGGCACGGTGGTCTCGATGGGCTTCAACATCGTCGGCCCGGACTACTTCAAGACGCTCGGAATTCCGCTCTTGCGCGGCCGGTCATTTGCGGCTGCCGAGACTGCCGGTAACACGAAGACCGCGGTCGCGATCCTGGATAAAGCGGCGGCCGGCAAGCTGTGGCCCAATGAGGAAGCAGTCGGCAAACACATCCGGATGATCATCGGCGAAGGCGCTAAAACACAGGATGCGGAAGTCGTGGGCGTAGCTGGCGGCATCCAGAACAACATTTTTGGAGGCGAATCCGAAGCCCACCTGTACGTCCCATTTGGACAGGAGTATCAGGCGGACATGCACATTCATCTCAAGGTGGCCGCGCAAGGCGAAGATGCCGATGTTCGCTTGCTTGATACCATCCGCCGTGAGATTCGCTCCGTGGACAGCCGCTTGCCCGTTCTGGCGCTTAAGACCATGCGGCAGCATTTGGACACCAGCATCGAACTTTGGATAGTCCGCACGGGCGCGCGCATGTTTGTCATTTTCGGCAGCGTGGCGTTGTTGCTGGCAATGGTTGGACTCTACGGCGTGCGAGCCTACACCGTGGCAAGGCGAACGCGAGAGATCGGCATTCGGATGGCGCTCGGCGCCAACGCGGGCGATACGTTGCGGATGATTCTGCGCGAAGGGCTGCTGGTGACTACGATCGGGGCCGGCGCCGGCCTGCTGCTCTCGGCGGCTGTTGGCCGGGTGCTGGCAGGCTTTCTCTATAAAGTGAGCAGCGCAGACCCGGTGGTGTTCACTGCAGCGCCGATTTTGCTGGCTGCAATTTCATTGCTCGCATGCTACCTGCCGGCCAGGAAAGCGGCTCGAGTCGATCCAATGGTAGCGCTGCGGTATGAGTAGCGTGGGGCGGACCCCCTGGTC
>PMOK01000116.1 GCA_003162425.1 Bryobacterales bacterium
AAACACAAAGGACTTCCCTACGACCCCGACCAGGATGGCTTCGTTTTTTCAAAAGAAGTAATTCAAGCGTTCGTCCAACGCACCACGCACCTGAATCAGGCCACCCGCGTAGAAAGGTTCCTCTTCGAGCCAGCCTCCAACTCCGATCCCGCCACCAACTGAGCGACAGGTCAACCTGAGAAACCGAAGAACCGAAGAACCGAAGAACCGAAGAACGGGTTTATGATAGACCAATGCGAAGCGTTAAGCTCCAAGTCGCGCTATTCGTCCTTCCGTGCCTCGGGAGGGCAGCCGCCCCCGACGGCGGTGGCATTTACAAAGCACGTTGCGCCAGTTGCCACGACGCTGGACTCCCGCGCATCCCCACCCGCGATGCGCTCAAGACATTTTCCGCCGAGACAGTGAATCGAGCGCTCGTTAGCGGGGCCATGCGCTTTCAAGGATCGGATCTCAGCCTGGCCGAACGGCACGCGGTGGTGGAGTTTGTCACTGCCAAGAAATTCGAGCCGGAGACGGCCGCCCAGGGAACGTGTGCTGGCAAGCCGCCCGGTAAACCAATCGCAGGCGAATGGAACGGCTGGAGCTCGGATCTTGAAAACAGCCGCTTCCAATCCGCGGAGTCGGCCGGCCTCGCCCCCAGCCAGGTTCCTAAACTCAAACTCAAATGGGCGTTCGGTTTTCCGGGCGATTTCGTAGCATTCTCGCAGCCTTCCATTGTTCACGGAAAATTGTTTGTGGGCAGCGCCGGCGGCAAAGTGTACTCTCTGGATGCGTCAACGGGTTGCACTTATTGGGCGTTCGATGCGGGTGCTGGCGTGCGGACCGCCATCTCAATCGGTCCGGGCTCAGTGGCTTATTTCGGGGACCTGCAGGCGAATGTGTACGCCGTGGATGCCGCGAGCGGTGCGCAATTGTGGAAGACCCGCGTGGACGACTATGCGGGCGCTCGCATCACCGGAACTCCCAAGCTGTATGACGGAAAGCTCTATGTCCCGGTATCTTCGCACGACGAATGGACCGCCGCCGACCCTGGTCCCGAGTGCTGTAAGTTCCGCGGAAGCGTAGTGGCGCTCGAGGCGAAAACCGGCCGCCAAATCTGGAAGACCTTCACTATCGCCGACGAACCGCGCCCCACTGACAAGAAGAATAAACTGGGCAAACCGATCTGGGGACCATCCGGCGGAGGCGTCTGGTCGTCGCCGACAATCGATACCCGCAAAAATGTTCTCTATGTAGGAACGGGCGATAGCTATACCGAGCCCGCGGTGCGCACCACCGACGCCATTCTGGCAATGGATCTTACATCCGGCAAGATTGTGTGGTCACGGCAGCTCTCTGAAAAGGATGTCTGGAACACCAGTTGCCTTATCCCACCCGGCCTCAATTGCCCCGACACTCCCGGGCCCGATTTTGATTTCGGCGATTCGCCCATCCTGCGCACGCTGGCATCCGGCAAACGCGCCCTGATCGCAGGGCAGAAATCGGGTGTGGTTCACGCGCTCGATCCGGACCAGCAGGGCGAGATCTTGTGGCAATCGCGCATCGGCAAGGGCGGCGCGCTGGGTGGGATTCAGTGGGGCCCGGCCGCCGACCAGGATACTGTTTACGCAGCGCTCTCGGACTTCGGTATTGCGATTTCCGATGCCTCCCGCATCGCAGCCAATGAAGGCTACGGCCCCGATCCCAACATTGGCGGAGGGCTGTTCGCGTTGAAAATCGCGACCGGGGAAAAGATCTGGGACACGCCTTCGCCAGGAAAAGGATGCAAGATCAAAGGCTGCAGCCCCGCGCAATCCGCTGCGGTAACAGCGATCTCAGGCGTAGTTTTTTCGGGCGCTCTGGATGGCCACCTGCGCGCCTATTCCACAAAAGATGGCGCCATCTTGTGGGACTACGATACGCTTCGCGACTTCGACACGGTGAACATGGTTAAAGCCAAGGGAGGGTCCCTCGATGCAGCGGGCCCGGCGGTGGTGGGCGGCATGTTGTTCGTTAATTCGGGCTACGGATATTTCAATGCCATCCCAGGTAATGTGTTGCTGGCGTTTTCCGTAGATGGACGCTGATGGCCCCTGCCATTGTGCTGCTGGCTTCATTTGCGATTCTTCGTTTGGCGGGATTTCTCGGTGTCTCCACCCTTGATAATTGGAACCTGCCGCTTCGCATTGCGCTTTTTGTGATGTTTCTGCTCGCCGCCTCCGCGCATTGGGGACGCGGCCGCACGGACTTAATTCGCATGGTCCCTCCCGCTTTGCCGGCGCCTGCAATCATCGTTTCAATCACGGGCGTGCTCGAAATCCTGGGAGCTGTCGGACTGCTGATTCCACGGACCACCCGTGCTGCCGCGGTTTGTCTCGCAATTCTGCTGGTCGCGATGTTTCCTGCAAACATCCGAGCCGCCCGCGAACATCTTACGATGCTTGGGCGCCCCGCCACGGGGCTGGTGCTTCGAAGCGTAATGCAAGTGGTGTTTATCGGCGCTCTGGCCGCAGTTGCGGTAAGTCAACCACCCATGAATAAGCGCGTTGGAGAGTGGAAAAGGCTGTGGACATTATCCACAGCCTTAATATGGTGCGGAGAGGGGGACTTGAACCCCCACGAGATTACTCCCGCTAGCACCTCAAGCTAGTGCGTCTGCCAATTCCGCCACCTCCGCGTGGCTCCAAACCCGTTATTTCTTCGTTGGCGCCGGGGGCTGCTTGGCCGGCGGTTGCTGGCCGGCGGGCGGCTTGGTCCCAGGCTGGCTGGGTAAGTTGAGCGGTATCGTCCTCGGTGTGCCACCTTCCGGCGTTACCGTGACGGACGGTGTCCCAGTTGGTTTAGCTGGCCCCGTTTTGGCCGCCGGCGCTTTCTGCCGTTCCAGAACGCTACCCGAAGCAGTGGCGTTTCGCGTCGCCAGGATCGCAAGCGTGAGCGAGGTCACCATGAATACCGCCGCGGCGATGGTGGTGGCCTTCGAGAGAACCGTCGCCGAACCGCGCGGGCCGAAAGCTGTCTGCGACCCCATTCCGCCGAACGCACCCGCCAAATCCGCTGCCTTGCCGCTTTGCAGCAGCACCACCACCACCAAAAAGAAACAAACGATTACGTGAATAATTGTCAGTACGATAGTCATCCGAACTCCCGGGAAACCGCCGGTCTTCCTCAATGTTGGGGATGTGAACGGGCGTTAGCTCCCTTCCAGTATAAAACAAAGCCGGAAGCGTTTGCGTTTCCCGGCCAGCCCTGAAAAACTGGTGCAAGAGGTTTGATGTTCCGCTCCGGCCCTTCCATCCTGGCACTGACGATTGCCTTGACGGGAGCAGCCGATTCCCCGCCGGTTGATCCGCTGGAGATATCCACTCCGGAAGCTATGCCGCAACAGTCTCTCCCAGCCCCAGCGCAAGGATCCTCAGCTGGAATATCGACCGCGGCCAGCACTTCAAAGGCATCGTGGCCGCCATGCGGGAAACCCATCCGGACCTCTGTATCTTCCAAGAAGTGGACTTGGGCGCGCGCCGCACGCACGGAGAAGATGTGGCGCAGGAGCTCGCCAAGACTTTCGGGATGAATTACACTTTCGCGCCGGAGTTTCGGGAGCTGGGCCAAAGCACGGCGGAAGGTCCTGCTTATCATGGCGAGGCTATCCTCACCAATGCCGATCCGCGCTTCGCGCATCTTGCGGTTCACTCATCAATCGGGCTTCTGGAAGCCGCGCCCATTGGCGGGCGGCGCATTCGAACGCACATTATTATTGGCGCGCTGGACTGGATTTTCGTACGCGGCCCAATCACGTGCGAGGGCGCCGAAGTCCACAGCGACTTTCATGCTTCCGACCATTTCCCCATCTCGGCGGAACCGCACTTCTAGTGTTGGGAGGGCAATCCTGCCCCACTATTCCCGATGCAATCGTCCATGTGCATGCGAATTGGTTTGATCGAACTCCGGATGCTCAATGAGTATCAGCAATCGATCGAATAAGAATTGTTCACACGGATGTAATCACCTGTTAACTAAGCGCTGCTAGACTCTCGTAACGAGTCCCAGTCGTACTCTCCTGTAACGAGGTGAATCTATGAATCTTCGACACATTGCTACCACTTTCTGCGCCTTGATTCTGATGGCGGGTACAGCGCTAACTCAGGTGAACACCGCCAGCCTGACCGGTTTGGTTAAGGATTCGAGCGATGCGCTGGTCGCCGGCGCGAAAGTGTCCGCGCAAAATGTATCTACCGGCGCTGAGCGCTCCACCGAAACAAACGGCCAGGGCTACTATTTTCTGGCGGATTTGCCGGTGGGTGAATGGGAGATCTCGATCGAAAAAACCGGGTTCCAGAAAGCCGTCAGCCGGATCACTCTCGACGCGACAGAAAAGGGCCGTCAGGATTTCGCGCTCGCCGTGGGCACCGTGGCCACAGTTGCAACGGTGCAGGCTGCCGCGCCATTACTTTCCACCGAAGATGCATCCATCGGCACAGTGGTGGACAACAAGTACGTGACGGAGTATCCGTTGTTGCTGCGAAGCTGGGACGATCTGGTGAATCTGGTGGCCGGCGTACAAGGGCAGCGCTACACGGATCAGGGCGGCAGCACCAGCGCCGGCCGCACTGGCGGATTCAACGTGCATGGCATCCGCCAGCTCGAGAACAACTTCCTTCTGGACGGCATGGATAACAACTCGATCTCGGAAAACGTGCAGGAGTTGACTACGCAGGTAGCTCGTCCCTCGGTGGACGCACTGCAGGAGTTCAAGATCATCACCAATCCCTATTCGGCCGAATACAGCCGAGGCGGCGCGGTGATCAGCGTGATCAGCAAGGGCGGCACGAACGAATACCACGGCACGCTTTACGAGTATCTTCGCAATCGCGACACGGACGCGAACGATTTCTTTTCCAACCGGCAGGGCCTCGCAAAGCCTGAGAACATTCGCAATCAGTTTGGCGGCAACCTGGGCGGTCCCATCAAGAAGAACAAGCTCTTCGCGTTTTTCGACGAGGAATCTACGCGCATCATCACCGGACAATTGCGTAGCGGCACCGTGCCGGTGGATACAGAGCGGGTCGGCAATTTCAGCGTAGCGGCCGGAGCCGCGGTCCACACCACGTATCCCACCATTTATCAGGATGGCGCGCCCGTTCCGAATAACATGATTCCATCCAGCAGCATTTCGCCGGTGGCCTCCGCCATCATGGCGCTCTTTCCGCAGCCGACGGTGGCTGGCGCCGAGCTCAACAACTATTTCCGGAATGCCGGCCTGACGGACAACACGGACCGTTATTCGACGCGGGTGGACTGGCAGGCTTCGGATAACGATACCGTGTTCACGCGCTATACCTGGAGCAATCGCGATCGCAACAGCCCCGGACTTTTCCCTGGCATCGCGGACGGCACGCAGTCCTCTTCACAGGGAAAATATCATCTGACGGCAGATCTGGCGGTAATCGGCTGGACGCGGCCGATCAGCGCTTCTGTTGTGAACGAATTGCGCATTGGCTACGAGCACGACAACTCTTACGCTCAGCAGGAGCCGTTCGGACAATCGGGTGGCAACCTAGTGCCGGGAGTTCCCGACAATCCGGCGTTCGCCGGCGGCGTCACCATGATCACGTTCGCCAACCTCAACACGTTTATCGGATCGCCGAACTTCTTGCCGAAATTCCAGAAGACCCAGCAGTGGCAGTTTGGCGATACCGTGTCGTGGAGCCGCGGCCGGCATCACTTCAAGTTCGGCGCCGACGTGCACGCTCCGCAAACGGACAATTTCCAGGACGTGCCCGGCCTGCGTGGCGCTCTCACTTTCGACAAAATCTTCACCTGCGAGCGCAGTGCAAAAAATCAATGCGTCGCCGGCACTGGATATCCGTACGCCGATTTTCTCTTGGGCGATCCGCAGACCGCAATGCTCTCGAACCAGTTCGAGGTGAATCAAAAATGGTACTGGGTCGATTTCTTCGCGCAGGACGATTTCAAGGTGACCGAACGCTTGACCCTGAATCTCGGCGTGCGCTATGACTTCTCGTCGCCCGTTTGGGAAGGCAATAACCATCTGTCAAATTTCGACCCGGCTGGAAGCGGGTCAATCATCATGGCTTCTAGCGGATCGCTCGAAGCTCGCACGCTGGTTCAACCGCAGAAATTGGACTTTTCGCCCCGCGTAGGGTTCGCGTTTGAACTGACGCCGAAAACCGTGCTACGCGGCGGATACGGAATGTTCTACGTGCCGTTCGATCGCGCGGGCAGCGAAAATCAGCTCGCGCTGAATCCGCCCGGATTCATCAACAACAACATTTCGCTCGCCTCCACCGCATTGGCCCCGGTTTTTCCTCTCGATTCGGGATTTCCCGCCACGTTCCTGAATCCAGCCGACATCAACTATAAGTTTCTGCACATCCGCACGACGAATCCACAGGATCCGCGGCCTTACGTCCAACAATGGAGCATCGGGTTCCAGCGCGAGCTGACCCACAACTTTTTCCTCGAAGCCGATTATGTGGGCAGCAAGGGAACGCATCTGCTGACGCTGAGCGATCTCAATCAGTTTGTGAACAACGGACAGCAGGTGCTGCTCAACACGAATCATCAGCCTGTACTGCCGTATCCCAACTTTGGCCTCCTCGAATATTCGCAGAACGACGGCAACTCCAGATATAACGGACTGGATGTAACCCTGGAGCGCCGCTTCACCGCGGGCCTGAGCATGCGCCTGGCGTACACCTGGTCGAAATCGATTGACGATACCGCCGAGGAGCTTTCAGTGTTAGGCTCGAACGCGTTCTCGCAGATCACCAACAACCAGCAAGCGTGGCGCGGTCCCAGCGATTTCGACGTTCCGCAGCGCGTCGTTGTTAGCTGGGTTTATGAGCTGCCCTTCGGTAAGGGCAAGCCGTGGGCTTCGAGCGGCGTGGTTTCGAAAATCGTGGGCGGATTCCAGGCTGCCGGCGCGTATACGTACTCGGCCGGCCGGCCCTTCACTGCGTTCGCCAGTTCCAACAACAGCTCCATCGACATCGGAGAGGAGCAAGCGCTTCCCAATGTGATCGGTACGCCGGTAATGGACGACAATGTCAATTGCTGGTTCTATACGACTGCCAATTCGAAATGCAAGGGGTTCACCGGCACAAACGCGTTTAGCATTCCCTCGCCCGGCGTCTTCGGTAACTCGGGCCGCAACAGCCTTCGAGGGCCGGCATTGCAGTATCTGGATCTTTCGGTCTCGCGCAATTTCCTGTTCACCGAGCGGATGAAGCTGCAGTTTCGCGCTGAAGCGTTTAACTTGACGAACACCGTGGCGTTCGGATTGCCGAACTCGAACGTTAGCGGCGGCTCGCCGGGCGTCATCACATCGCTCGCGGCGGATCCACGCATTATGCAGTTTGCGTTGCGGTTTAGTTTCTAGGAGTTATTCAAAGGTCTCGACACGAGTGTCGAGACGGCACGCAGGAGTGCGTGCGCCACAAATCTTCACTGACTACCGTGCTCCATAGGCATTGACAAATACCAGCAGCAGGCCGACGTGGGCGTCGACCGCGGACCAGGGGGTCCGCCCCACTTAACCGCGCTCGATCGGGGCGCCCACCAGGTTGCCCCACTCGGTCCAGGAGCCGTCGTAGTTCGCTACGTTCGGGATGCCCAGCAGGTACTTCAACACAAACCAGGTGTGGCTGGATCGTTCGCCGATGCGGCAATAGGTGATCACTGGCGTGGTTTCGGTGACGCCTTCGGCGCCGTAAATCTTCTGCAATTCCTCGATCGGCTTGAAAGTGCCATCATCGTTGCACGATCTGCTCCAGCAAACACCATGCGCGCCGGGGATGTGGCCGCCGCGCTGGCAGGTTTCCAGCAGGCCCGGAGGCGCCAGAAGCTCGCCGGTGAATTCTTGTGGACTACGGACGTCGATCAGCACCGCGCTGGCTGTCTTTTCCACTTGCTGCACTTGCGCAAGGAAGGATCGGAGCGAAAGATCCGGACCGCTCGCAATGTACGGCCGCTGGCTGGGCGCAGCGGTATGGGGCTCAGTATCCATATTGGTCACTACGTCGCGGCCTTCCGCCAACCACTTCTTACGCCCGCCATCCATAATGCGAACGTCCGCGTGGCCATAAATCTTCATCTGCCAGAATGCCCAGGCAGCGAACCAGTTGTTGTTGTCACCGTACAAAACCACAGTGGTGTCGTTATCGATCCCGGATCGAGTCATCAACCACTCGAACTGCGCTTTCGGCAATATGTCGCGAATCAGGGTATCGCACAGCTCGGTGTGCCAGGCCCAGGCGATCGCGCCCGGCACGTGGCCTTCGTCATACGTCTTGCTGTCGACGTCCACTTCAACGACCCGGACATTCGGCTCGCTCGAATGCTTCGAAACCCAATCCGTACTCACCAGAACTTCGGGATGTGCGTAAGTACCCACTAGGTAAGATCGAACTTTTCGTGATGCAGCAGCGGATCGGCACGCACCAGCACGGGGCGGCGCAGAATCTCTTCCAGCTCCTCGAGATATTTATTCTGATTCGACTTGAGCAGCTTCGCGACGTCCGGATGCACGCGTAGCATGGCGTCTTTTCCTTCCACGGTGGAGGCGATCTTGTGCGCCTCCTGCAGAATTTCTCCGACGATGGTCTGCACGCTCTTCACGTAACCGGCGCCTTCGCAGTGCGGGCATGGCATGCAGAGCGAGCGCTCCAGACTTTGCTTCACACGCTTGCGCGTGATGGCCACCAGTCCGAAATCGTTGAATTGCAGAATTTTGTAGGGAGCGCGGTCGGCGCGCATGGCGTCCTCCAGCGTCTGCATCACTTTTTGGCGGTTCTTGCGCTCGTCCATATCGATGAAGTCCACCACGATGATGCCGCCCAGGTCGCGCAGCCGGACCTGGCGCACGATCTCCTTCACCGCTTCGGTGTTGGTTTTCACGATAGTGTCTTCCAGACGATTGGACCGCCCAACGTACTTGCCGGTGTTTACGTCGATCGCCACCAGCGCCTCGGTCTGGTTGATAACGATGTATCCTCCCGATTTCAGCCAGACCTTGGGGCGCAACGCTTTCTCGAGTTCGGCTGTGATATTGAACGCGTCGAAGATCGGCGCGGGACGCGTATAAAGCTTGACGCGCGGCACGAGGCTCGGATGGAAACGCTGCACGAAGCCCAGTATCCGTTCGTAGAGATCTTCGTTGTCTACCCAGACGTCCTTGAATTCCTCAGTGAACTGATCGCGCAACGTGCGCTGGACGATGTCGAGATCGTGATGCAACAGCAGCGGCGCGGGCCGTTTTTCGGCCTTTTGCCGGATGTCCATCCACAGATTGGCGAGGAAGTTCATGTCGGAGGCGATATCTTCTTCGCTCTTGCCTTCGCCAGCCGTCCGGACGATGAAGCCGCCAGGAACGCCGGCGTGATGGATTTGCAGAATCCGCTTCAGGCGCTGGCGTTCTTCGTCGCTGGCGATCTTGCGGGAAACACCGGTGTGCTCCACGGTCGGCATATACACTACGTATCTGCCGGGCAGTGCGATGTGCGAGGTGATGCGTGCGCCCTTCTGGCCGAGCGGTTCCTTGGCGATCTGGACGATGATCTCCTGGCCTTCCTTGAGCAGTTCGCTGATGGATGGCGTGGGGGCCCGTTCCGGCCGTTCCGGCCTTCCCGCGCCGCGGGACGGCTCGGGCCTCGAAACGCGCGCCTCCGGTGGCGCACCGGTTGGAGCAGCAGTTTCGCCGCGGCGTTCTTGCTCCACTCTTGGGTCGGTACCGGCACCGCCGCCACCGCGCATCTTGCGCCGCATGCGCCGCGGCATGCGATGTCCGTAGCGTCCGCCCTGCTCGCGGACTTGCGCGGTCAGTTCCTGCACGGGAGCCGGTGGTTCTGGAGAGATCGACGTTTCCTCGGAGGGAGCTTCGCTAGGCTCGGCCGACTGATCCTGGGCAGCTTCAGTTTCTATCTCGTCACTGACCGGCGGTTCCTCGTCCGCCTGTTCCTCGAATGCGTCCTCCGGCTCGGCCGGTTCGTCCTCCAGCGAAGTTTCCGCCGTCGTTTCGAACTCAGCTTCCTGGTCTGGCGCGGCGACTTCAACGGGGGGCTCAGCAAACGGCGCTTCTGCGGCCTGAGCGGCATCCAAAGTCGCTTGGGCTTCGATGTCAGCTTCTACTTCAGCTTCGATCTCGGCTTCATCGGGCGGACTTTGCAAACTACGAACTTCCTCTTCCTCAGCGTCGTCGAGAGGCGCGATGTTCGCACGCGTGTACTTGGCCAGCGATTCGCCCGGAAGCACGGAAAACGAGTCAGACCCGCCGCTCGGCGCAGCCTGCTCCTCGCGGGATTCCACAAGTGGCGGCGTTTCCACGGGCCTCGGCCCACGCGGCCCTTCATATCTGGATTCACTAGGCCTGGATTCGCCCCTGGATTCACTGGATGCGTATTTCGATTCCGGGAAGCCACGGCCCCGGCTGCGGCGCCGGCGAGATCGTCCTCGACGGTCACGGCCATCATCGTCGGAGCGTTTCGGAGGAGCAGAGGGGGCTGCCTCAAGCGGCTCGACGCTCGATTTAACTTCTGACTCCGTGCCCGCGGCAGGTTCTTCTTCCGCACGGGAAACCTCCCGCAAACTCGCCGGAGGACGGCTCTCACGCTCCCGGCGCGGTTCATCTCGACGTGAATCATCGCGACGCGGCTCGGGCAGGCCGTCGAAATCCTCTTCGGCTTCTTCGAAAAAGTCCGACACATACAAGAACGTGTCGCGTTCCAGGCCCAGGTCGACAAAGGCGGATTGCATGCCCGGTAAGACCCGTGTTACGCGGCCCTTGTGAATGCTGCCCGCGAGCGAATATTCATTGGCCCGCTGGAAAAACACTTCCACCAGTTGGTCGTCCTCAAGAATGGCCACCTTTGTTTCGTGGCGATTCGATGAGATCACCAGTTCCTTGCTCATGAAAACTCCTTACTGTTTCATGGGCGAGAACAGCCGATCAAGAGAACGGAGGGACTCTTGCCAAGCCTCGAACCGGGTGATCCAGGGGACCGTTGTCCCGGCCTGCTTGACCTCAAAATCTTTGGGCCTCTCGGAGCGGAGATGCTATTCTCAACACCCTTTGAGGCGCTCGACCAATACACCAGGGAATCCAAGGACTTGGGGACCCGCGGTGAGAAAGATCGAACTTACTTACCCTCAATCTTCTTGAAAGCCGGCCATGTCTCGACCCGCTTTAGTTTACAAACCGCCGGAGCCGCACGTTATTCACCAGCCCCAGCATCAAAAATGCCGCCAAAATGTTCGAGCCGCCGTAACTCATCAACGGCAGCGGAATGCCGGTTACCGGCATCCGTCCAACCACCATGCCTACGTTCACCAATACGTGGAACAATAACACCGTTGCGATGCCCATGCAGATATACATGCCGGCCCGATCTGGAGCCGTTTGAGCGTTCTGCACAATTTGCATGAGCAACAAGAAATACAGACCAAGTACCACAATTACGCCAACAAAACCGTGCTCCTCCGCGAAAGCTGAAAAAATAAAATCCTTGTGCGGCACCGGCAGGAAGCGGCCCTGCGTTTGGGTGCCCTTGGTAACGCCTCTACCCCACAGGGCTCCCGAGCCCACCGCGATCTTCGACTGAATCACCTGGTAGCCCGATCCTTTAGGGTCCTGATTCGCATCCAGAAAACTCACCAGCCTGGCTTTTTGATAATCCTTCAACACAAAAAAATATCCGACCGGCATCACCAACGCGACGATCACCAGAATCGCGACCGCATACTGCCATCTCAGACCAGCCACGAAAATACCCGCGGCTAGAATCGGAAGATAAGTGAGAGCCGTACCGAGATCGGGCTGGAGCATCACCAGCGCCATCGGCAGGCCCACCAACCCTCCCAGCTTCAAGAGATCGAGCAATTCCAGCCGCTCGGTCTTCAGCTCGGTCATGTACCGAGCCACCAATAATACTATTACTAGTTTAACGAATTCCGACACCTGAAGATGTAGGCTTGTAGTGCCGATCCAACGCCTGGAATGGAAAGCGGTCATCCCGAACGCGAAAGTCCCGATCAGGGTAGCCACTGAGAGGCTGTACAGAATGGGAATCTGTCCGAGCAGAGTGTGGTAATCGATCAACGTGGCAAACCACATGGCGATGAACCCGGCGAGAATCCACACCACCTGCTTCCACCACGCGCCCGCCCAAGCGGTATCGTGTGTTGCGCTGAAAATCTGCAGCACGCCGAGCGAGCAAATGGCCGAAGCCAGAATCACCATCGGCCAATCGAAATCGCGAAGTGAGCGGTAGCCTTGCATGTTAGGGATTGGCAGGCTCCGAAGCAGCGGTAGGAGTGAGAAGCCGCGGGATGCCGGCGATCTGAGGCCGCGGCTCGCCCAGCCTGACCTTTTTGTCGAAGTAGGCTTTCAGGACGTCGCGCACGATGGGCGCCACCCAGGGACCTTCCTCGCCGTTTTCCCACAGCGCTGCCACCACGATCTCCGGATTGTCGCGCGGAGCGAAGCCGACGAACCAGGCGTTGGCTTTCATGTTTTCGCCGGCGGCCTTGGCGCTCTTCAGCACTTCGCGCGAAGCGAGTTGGGCGGTACCGGTCTTGCCACAGACCTCAATGCCGGGGATCCGGGCCCTGCCGCCAGTACCACCTTCGTTTACGACGCCGTACATTCCGTCAATGACCTTCCGGATATTATCCGGATTGAATTCCACGCGCCGCGCCGGAGGTATCGGAGTTTCTTTGGTCATATGCGGCTGAAACCACATGCCACCGATGGCGAGTCCGCCAACGTAATTGGCGAGCTGAATGGGCGTTACCGTGGTCGCACCCTGTCCGATGGCCACCGAGATGGTCTCACCCGCATACCACTTCTCGCGGAAATTCCGGATTTTCCATTTCGTGGATGGCACAATTCCTTCGGCCTCGTGCGGCAGATCGATGCCGGTCTTGTGTCCGAGACCGACCTTATCCGCATACTCGGCGATGCGATCGATCCCCAATCTGTTGCCGACGTTGTAGAAGAAGACGTCGCAAGACTGCACGATCCCCTTGTGCAGCTCCACGGTGCCATGGCCACCCTTCAGATGGCAGGCATAGTAGTGGTTGTAGAATGTCGCGCCGCCTGGGCAGTGGATGATGAAGTTGTCGTTGATGACGCCGGTTTCGAGGCCGGCCAGCGCCATCATGGGCTTGAAGGTCGATCCTGGCGCCTGCTGGGCTTGAATGGCGCGATTCAACAGCGGATGGTCCTTGTTATCGATTAGTTCCTTCCAGTCTTTTGACCGTATTCGGCTGGCGAAGAGATTGGGGTCGAACGCCGGGCGGCTCACCATCGCCAACACTTCGCCATTGCGTGGATCGATGGCCACCACGGCGCCGCGGCGATTCTCCATGGCCAGTTCGGCGACTGCTTGCAGATCAAGATCGATAGTGAGCTGAAGGTTCTTACCCGGAACCGCCTCTTTGTCCTTGTCCTCATCCTCCGGCAACCGGCGCTGGTTTCCGAAACTGTCCACTTCCACGCGGCGCTGCCCGTCCACGCCCATCAGAGTGTCATTGTATTGGCGTTCAATACCATCCTTGCCGATGACATCGCCCTGGTGGAAACGCGCGAATTCGGGGGTGTTGAGTTCCACTTCGCTAACTTCGCCCACATACCCGATAGCGTGGGCGGCCAATCCGTCGCGCGGATACAAACGCCGCTGCACGTGAATCACTTCGAGCTCGGGAAAAGTGTCGGGATCTTTATGCGATTCGACGAAGGCCAGCTCGGCGGGCGTCAGCTCATCCTTGATCATGATGGGCTCGTATTGCGGCGCGCCGCGGGTCTGAAACCGGTGCACGCGCGCCACCAGTGCGTCATAGTCCAGGCTCAGGCCTTCGGCGATCGGCTTCAAATGCTCCATCTTCAAGTCTTCGCGCGAGAGAAACAGGCTGAACGAGGAATGGTTATCGACGATCACACGCCCGTCGCGGTCCAGAATCTTGCCGCGCGGCGCAAGCACTGGAATGGACTTGATGCTATTTCGCTCAGCGCGCTCCTGGTACACTTCCGGGTACCGGATCTGCAGGTCCCAGAATCCAGTCACCAGGAACAGAAATATAGCCACCATCACGTACTGAAAGAAGGCGATTTTGCCGGAAGCGAACTTCGTATCGTCGCGCAGCAAACGGTTTGCTGATAGTTGCCGTTCTTCTTCGCGATCGGGATGTGTCACGAAACCCGTTTCTCGTTTCTCGTTTCTCGTTTCTCGTTCGCGTCACCCAGCAGTCCGGATTTTAACGAGAAACGAGAAACGATGAACGAGAAACGTCTTTTTATGCTGCTACCTTCAGTTTATCCAATATGTGGAACAAGGGCAGGGCTACCGCTGCATTTAGGAGCCCAAAAAGCAGCGTTTGCTGCGGGTCGAAGATCATCGCTTCCCCAAGCAGGGCGCGCGCCAGGACCCAGTAAAAGAACTGGTGGAAAAAATAGAAGAAAAAACTCAGGATGAAAGTTACAATCGGGTTCTCCACATCGAATCGCTGGCTGACGGAGGCTGCGAAGTAGCCCACCAGGGTCTTTACGATGCCGAACATGCCGATGGGTTGATGGGACAAGGAATCCTGCACCAAACCTATCGACATGCCATAGAAAACAGAGGCTATCGGCCCCCGGCGGCCCAGGGCGAAATGAACCGTGATGAGCAGCGGCAACTCCAGATACGACAAGAAAGAGACGAACCTTGGCACATACACCTGGAAGAGAATGGCGATCAGGGGGATGATGATCAGCCAGACGAGCCGGAGACGGTCGGACTGGTTCTTGCGGGAGGGGCTGGTAAGCAGGCGTTCTGTGTACTCGCTCATTGATTGCCGGACGGGGGACGGCTAGGCGGCACACCACTGCCGGGAGGTTTCGCGGGTTTCTCGGTTTTGGGAGCCGGGGGCGGAACGGCGTCAGGATCGGCATCCGTCGGATCGGTAACTAGAATGGGGGCGGTGGGGCGCGGTTTTGGCTTGGGGGGAGCAGGCGCGGAAGCGGTGGATGGCACTGATGCCTTCGCCGGAGCGTCCGCTGCGGCGGCAGACCCAGGTTTGGGTTGCGCTTCCTGCCGGTCGCGGCTCGGTTGCGTTCCGCTCGGTGGGGGCGGGTTGGTGGCCGCGGGCGTGGAGGCTCGGATGCCCTGAATCTTCGTAAAATCGGGAGCCACAAACCCTTCACCGAACCCGCGATGCTGCGCTTCTCCGGATTGCTTGTACTGCTCGCGGAGGCGGTCGGCGTCGGTGGTCAGCACCGAGGATTGTCCGGTGGGCTGCGGGACTTCCCCGGCGCTTTCCGTGGGAGCCGGCAGAATTTTGTAACCCGGCGTCGCACTCTCGCTATCCGGAATCTGAAGATGCTCGCCCTGCAGCATGATCAACACTTCTTCCACGCCGCCTTGCATTCCGCTAGGGGTCAGGTAGATTTCTTTGAAGGTCTTGCCGTTATGAACGCTGGTGACTTGCCCCACCGGGAAGCCTCGCGGAAAGATGCGATCGTCGCCGGAAGTGTAGAACCATTCGCCCTCATCCACCTTCTCTTCATTTTGCGCGTAATCTACCAGGCACTTGGTTTGGCCCAGCCCTTTGAGGGTGCCGCGCACACGATTCTTTTGTGAAATCACGCCCGCGGCGAAGGTCGGATCCGTAACCAGCATCACCAGCGACGCCATGGGATAGGCATCCACAACTTTGCCGACGATGCCGTCCGGTGTCACTACCGCCATGCCGCTTTCGATTCCACTGGTAGAACCACGATCTACGAAGACCACTTTGGAGTTGGCGCCGGTCCCGTTTCCGATGACGCGAGCGGCAACGGTTTTCGAAGGCGAGTGCGCCTGGAACACGCTCAGAGCTTGAGCGCGGTCCGCGGTAGACAGCTCGGATTTCAGATAATGATTCTCGATTTTGAGCTGCCCGTTTTCATGCTGCAGTTTTTCGTTCTGGCTGCGCACGCCCAGCAGGACGAAATAATCCTCTACGAAGCCCCAGGTGTAGCGGCGGACCAGCTCGAGGCCTTGCTCCACGGGCGTCACGGCCGTGACTGCCCAGACCCGGATGAGAGGAACATCCTTGTTGCTCTTCACCTGGTAAGCAATCAGCAGCAACTGCGCCACAATCACGATCAGCAGGACCGTGAGGTTGCGGTAACGGCTGAGGAAAAAATCCATAACCCAAATCCGGGCGTTCACACGAGTGTGAACGCGGCACGCATGAGTGCGTGCGCCACGTTATTCGATGGCGACTCTACGCAATAGTTTGAAATCTGTTAACATCTTGCCGGTTCCTAGCACTACGCTTGCTAGCGGGTCCTCCGCGATGGACACTGGCAACCCTGTCTCTTCGCGAATACGCCTATCTAAATTTTTCAACATTGCACCGCCTCCGGTCAAAACGATGCCGCGGTCGCTAATGTCGGCGCTGAGCTCGGGAGGCGTCCGCTCCAGCGCCACGCGGATGGCGTTCATGATTGTTGCTACGCATTCTCCCAACGCTTCGCGGATTTCGCTGTCGTCGATGGTGAGCGTCTTGGGCACGCCTTCAATCAAGTTGCGGCCCTTGATTTCCATGGTCAGCGGCTTGTCCAAGGGAAAGGCCGATCCCACCTGAATCTTGATAGCCTCGGCGGTGCGTTCTCCGATCAGCAGATTGTACTTGCGTTTCAGGTATTGCATGATGGCGTTGTCCATCTCGTTGCCGGCCACGCGCACAGAGCGCGAGTAGACAATTCCTGAGAGCGAAATTACAGCCACGTCCGTAGTACCGCCGCCGATGTCCACCACCATGTTGCCGGAGGGCTCCGTCACTGGAAGGCCCGCGCCGATGGCCGCCACCATGGCCTGTTCCACCAAGTGAACTTCGCTGGCTTTGGCGCGATAGGCCGAATCGATGACCGCGCGTTTTTCCACCTGCGTGATTTCGCTGGGGACGCCGATGACAATTCGTGGATGCACCAGCACTTTGCGTCCGTGCGCTTTCTGAATGAAGTAATTCAGCATGCGCTCGGTGACCTTGAAATCCGCGATGACGCCGTCTTTCATGGGACGGATGGCCACGATATTGCCGGGAGTGCGGCCCAACATCTCCTTGGCTTCTTTGCCCACCGCTTCCACTTCTCCATTGTTCTTGTTGATGGCCACGATGGAGGGCTCATTCACCACGATGCCCTTGCCTTTCGCAAACACCAGCGTGTTGGCGGTACCGAGGTCGATCGCAAGATCGGAGGAGAACAGACTAAAGAGCGAGCGAATGTTCATTTTGAGGCATCGGGGGCTGTATTACACCCACATTCCGGTTATCAGAGGTGATGGAGGAGGCGCTCGGACAGTCCTATGAAAGGGTAACATAGTCAAGCACCTGGCAGCAATTTTTGTGGGCCGGAAAGCTTAACTCAAGCTGGTTGGCCGAGCAGGTTGTAAATCAATCCGTATGGATCTTTGACGTAGCATCTCGGAAAATCAGGCTCATCCTTGACGATTTCGCAACCGTTTTTCACGAGGCGCTGTTTGGCTTCCTCGACATCGCGAACAGTGACTTCGAGGACCGGCCCAAGCGGCGGCCTTCTTCGGGTCTTGCGCTTGGATCAAAATATCCGTGCCGAAGCTGTTTGCCATGAAAGTTCCTCCGTGCTTGGAAGGCGACTCAATTTAGCACAAATCGCCGGCAAACAAAGGGCGCTCATCTCGCTTCACGCGCTCTGGCCCACCGCTGGAGTACTTCCTGGAGAAGGTCTTTGTCCACCGGTTTCGCCAGATAGTCGTCCATGCCGAATGAGATACACCTCTCTCTTTCGCTTTGGAACGCGTTCGCGGTAACCGCGACGATGGGTGTCGACGACGAGGCTTCCGCTAAACTCCGGATCTCTTGGGTAGCTTGGAACCCGTCCATCACGGGCATCTGCACATCCATCAAGATGAGATCGTAGCGGCTGGTCTTGACCTTCGCGACCGCCTCCGCCCCGTTTTCAGCTACTTCGACCATGTATCCGAGGTTGATCAGTTGATGACTTAGCACCTTTTGATTGATCCGATTGTCTTCGACAATGAGAATGGTTCCACAATTCTGCTCGTGCGGCAGACCCTCCTGGGTGGGCCTGGACTCTGACGGCAGGGCTTCATTTCCCAGGCCCAGTTTCGCTGTGAACCAGAACTTGCTTCCTTGGCCCGAAGAGCTTTCGAACCCGACCTCGCCGCCCATCAGCTCCACCAAGCGCTTCGAGATAGCGAGGCCGAGGCCAGTGCCGCCATACCGCCGCGTGGTGGATGTCTCCGCCTGGCTGAAGCTCTGAAAGAGGCGTTTTTGTGTTTCCTCGGGTATTCCGATTCCGGTGTCGGAAACCGACACGCGCAGCAGTATGCACTCGGGCTCAGAGGCGGCTTTAGCGGAAAGCGACACGCGAACCGTTCCGCGATCTGTGAACTTGACTGAATTGGAGAGGAGATTCAGCAGAATTTGCCGGACACGGACGGGGTCGCCCACCAGCAGATCTGGAATTTCATCATCAATCGCCACCACTATTTCCAGATGCTTGGCATGGGCCGCTGCGCTCACCACGCTTACTGAATTCCGCACCAACTCGCGTAATTTGAAATCGGCTTTTTCCAGAGTGAGCTTCCCGGCCTCGATCTTGGAAAAATCGAGGATATCGTTAATGATCGTCAGTAAGGAAGTCGCGGAGAATTGGATGGCTTCCACATATTCACTTTGCTCCTCGGATAGCGGGGTATCGGCCAGTAAAGTCCCCATGCCGATGATGCCGTTCATAGGCGTTCTGATCTCATGGCTCATCACCGCCAGAAACTCACTCTTGGCTCGATTTGCGCGCTCAGCCTCGGCCTTCAATAGTTCTTCCTGAGCCAGTCTTTGATCAAGCTGCGCGGTTCGATCCGCGACGAGACGTTCCAATTCGTGCTGGCGCCGCACCAGAGAACGCACCCGCCAGCGCCAAACGGCGACGCAAACAAAACCGGCCGCCAGGACCACTGCAACGACGAACAGTTCTGTCCGCCACCAGGGCGGCGTAATCTCGAAGGAGAATCCGCTGAGCCTGGAAGTCTTGCCGCTGCTGGAATCGACGGCTTGCGCTTGGAATGAATACCGGCCGGGCGCCAGTTCCGGATAACGAACTGTGTGCACCGCCGTTTCTACCCATTCGTCTTCCAAACCAACCAAGCGGTAGCGAAACTTCAGTGCTTTTTCATTGCGAAGACTCAAGGACGCCAGCGAGACTGTCAACGGATCATGTCTCCAGGCCAGTTCGCTGTTGTTGACGAGATCCCTGGTTCCATATCCGACTCGGACGAAGATCGGCGGCGGTGGTGGATTCAAGTACGGCGCTGCCGGTACCAGGAAATGAGATAAGCCGCCGCTGGTTCCGATCCAGACCGAGCCGTCACTATCCTCCAGGAACGCGTGGGCGTCGCAGTCGTCCCAGATGAGGCCGTCGCCCGCCGTGTACCGCCGCCAGGACCGTCCATCAAAAAGCTCAACCCCGTGGTCCTCGCCAAACCAAACCCAACCACGACTATCCACCCGCAAGAACACCACCTCGTTGGAGGACAAGTGCGGTGTTGTAAAACCCGCGATATTGCCGTTCTCTAATTGGAACCGAGCTACGCCTCCGCCGTTGCCGTTTATCCACAACGCTCCCGATTTGTCGAGCGCCAGATCTTCAAGGTGATGGCCAAGCTTCGCCATTGAGATGTCCAGGCGCGTCCAATTTGGGGCGTCGAAGCGAAACAGATACTCCGAGGAGATGGCCCAAATCCGGCCCTTTGAATCCTCCACCATGTCCTCGATCTTCCTGGCGCCGGAGGCAGCGGGGTCAGCCAGGTGAAACTCGGCTGGGCCGTGACGGCGTTCACTGAGAAAAAGCCCTTCGCTGCTGGAAGCCCAGACGCGATCGCGGGAGTCGACAAATACGTGCGAGACGCGCGGCAGATTTAGCTGCCAACCGTGGAGCGTTGCTTCATCTATCTGGACAAGTTTGCCTTGATAGGTGGCCGCCCAGAGAAAACCGTCCTTCGACTTCTCCAGCGAGAGGCACCGCGAGGGCCGATCGATGCCTGCTTGGGACCAGGATCTGAACCTGGAGGCGCCCGGCTCAAGTAGGCTCAGTCCATGCTCATCCGCCACCCAAATTCGACGGCGGGAGTCTCGCTGAAGCGCCCAGATCTCGTCGCTGTGCAGACCTTGCCGGGTGGTCCACTGTTCCCAAACGCCATAGCCCAGCCACTTCCGAATGCCGTGACCGAGCAAGCCGAACCAAACCATGCCCTCGCGATCTTGGATGATTGAGGCAACCGTTCCTTTCCCAAAACCCTTAGCTTCTGAAATGATTTCCCACTGGCCTCCCACATAGCGGCCTACATCCGAACCAAAACCCGCGAGCACCGCTCCTGAGCGATCCTCCGCGAGACTGAGATACGTAACGTCGCTCGGCACATGCCCCGGGGGGTTGCGAATTTCGAAACTCTTATGGCCAGGGGGCAACACGGCAATATATTTTGGCCCGCGTGCCCACAACTCTCCATTCGCCTTGAGTAGGAGACATTTCCAATCATCCTCCGGCAAGCCGGACGACTTACCGTACTTCAGCAGTTTCCCGTGGGAGATCTCGCATAAACCTTTTCCGCATCCCATAAGGACGCTTCCGTCTGGTTTGGCCAGCACGCTGCTGACGGTCTGATCAATTTGGCCGCTCTTCGCAGCCGACTCCAGGGGGCCGGCCTGCCAGGAGCGCCCCCCATCTTCGGACTTGACCACCAGCACCCCGAACTGCGTCACGGCGTAGACCTTGCCATCTGTCGCGGACGCAAGGCTTGAATCGTAGGGAACTTTGAGATTCTGATGCTGATACGTAACCGTCGAAAAGCTTCGTTGGCCGGTGCTGAAAGCCAGCCCGTCACGCGTTCCAACCCACAATCGCCCATCCCGGTCCGAGCTCAACGCCCTGACAAATCCACTGGGTAGGCCTTCTTTCTGTCCAAATTGCCAAAAACGGGAGCCATCGTATTGATAGAGGCCGCTTTCGGTGCCAATCCAAAGAAAGCCCGAAGGGTCCTGAAGCAGACAATTTACGCTCAGATTGCCCAGCCCGTCGATATAATCCTTGAAGGAGTATTGCTGTCCTATGCAGACACTGGGAACCCAGGAAAGCACAAGCGCATAAATGGCTGCTCGCTTCTGGGATGTAGTCATTCTCTTTACTAATCGACAGATATGAGCAAAAAGATGACAATCGTCACCGCCTAGCAGCAATTTTAGCGACGTTCTACTCCCAAATGTGAGGCAACTGCCCGATGATGCGGGAATCCGTGGTGCGGAAAGCGTCGTGGACTTCACAGACGGCGTCTCCTTCATAGCGATACGCCTTGGATCGCATCGGATCGAGAATCCAGATGTTCGGACAGCCCATCGCAAAATAATCTTCCAGCTTCCGGGTCAGGCGCGACCAACGGTCTTCGGGTGAAAGGATCTCGATGACCAGGAACGGAGGCGTGGTGAACACCTGCTCCGCGGGTTCGGTGAGGTACACAGCCACATCTGGCACTCTGAATCGAGTGGGCGCCACGCGGATGCGGACTTCCGGAAAAATTGAAATTCCCGGAATACGGTTCAGCAGCATTTGAACCCTGAACTGAAGTTTCGAGTGATCCTTTTCTCCAACGTTGCGATCTTCAATTTCACCATCCACGTAATCGCACTCCGGCTCATACACGTTGGACAGGTATTCTTCCACCGAAACGTCCATGGGCTTGTTCTAACGGCGCTGTGGGAAAATTGAATGGTTGCTCACCCGGCGATCACTTCTATCCGGCGGCCTTGGCGCTCTTGGGGCGTTCACCGCCTGCTCCCGGCCCAAAGCCAAAGGCTTCTCTGGCTACGCATTCATAGCGAATCAGGAAGGCGGCGCGGTGGCGGCCGTTGACCTGGAGGTGTTCGCGGTGGCGCGGCACATTCGCGTGGATGGCGCTCCTACCGACGTGGTGGCGCGCCGGCAGCATGCCCGCGTGTACGCTCTGACCCCAGAGAACGGATCAGTACATGAGATACGCGCGTCGAACTTGACCTTCACGCGCAAGTTGCGTGTGGCGTCGAGCGCTATCAGCATGCGGCTCTCCAAGGACGAAAGCACGTTGTACGTTCTTTGCCGCGACCCACGCCGGCTGGTGGCGATCGCGCTGGATCCTATGCGTGTGGATTGGGAGCTGAGGCTCGCCGAGGATCCATACGACTTCGACATATCATCTGAGGGAACGCTGGTAGCCATCAGCCACCGCGAGGCACGCGCTATTACGTTTGCCGACTTGGCGCGCCGCACGGCTTATCCCATGGTTCACGCCACGGGCGAGATTGGCCTGGTGCGCTTCCAGTATTCGCGGCAGTTGATCGCGGCCAACTTGAGCGAGCGCATGTTGTCCATCTATCACGCGCCCAGCCGCAGGCTGATCGTAAATCTACCTCTCGCCGTACGGCCCGACCAGTTGTGTTTCAATGCCGATGGCGGGCAATTGTTCGTTACCGGTGAAGGTATGGACGCGGTGGTTGTAGTTTATCCTTCCTTCACGCCTGAGATCGGAGAAACGGTGCTGGCCGGGCACACTCCAGGTGCGATGGCGGCGTCCGTTACGCCAGGTTATTTGTTCGTCGCCAATCCCAAATCGGGCGACGTGAGTATTCTGGATATCGAGACGCGCCGCGTAGTTGCGGTAACGCCTGTGGGGACTGAACCGGCCTATATCACCATCACGCCCGACGATCAGTACGCGCTGGTGCTGAATCAGGCTTCCGGCGACATGGCGGTGATCCGGATTCCGAACGTCACGCGCGCGGTGAATGAGCAGCGCCGATGGAAGAAGGGCCCGTTGTTCATGTTGATTCCGGTGGGTTCCAAACCGGTTAGTGCAGCCATCATGCGCATCTGAGCATCTAACTCAGCATGGATCTACAACTCAAAGGTAAGACCGCACTGGTAACCGGTTCCACGGCTGGTATCGGCTTAGCGATCGCGCAGGCGTTGGCGAAGGAAGGCGCTTCGGTCATCGTGAACGGTCGCACTGAGGAGCGAGTTCGCGCCGCGATGAAGGCCAGTGGCGCAGCGCATGGAATCGCGGCGGATCTCGGCACTGAGGCTGGAGCGCGGAAGCTGATTGCTGAGTTCGGCCAGGTGGACATACTGGTAAATAATCTCGGCATCTTCGAACCGAAGCCGTTCGCCGAGATCTCGGATGACGACTGGCGGCGATTCTTCGAGGTCAACGTGTTGAGCGGAGTGCGGCTCTCGAGACACTATATCGGGGCCATGAAGGAAAGAAACTGGGGACGCATTGTATTCATATCGAGCGAATCCGCTTTGCAGATTCCTCCCGAAATGATCCACTACGGGATGACTAAAACGGCGCAACTGGCAATCTCGCGCGGCCTGGCTGAAACCACGGCCGGGACGGCGGTGACGGTAAACGCCGTGCTCCCGGGGCCGACCGCGTCCGAAGGTGTGACGGAGTTCGTGCAGCAACTGGCGAAAGGGCAAGGCACGGATGTGGCGGCGGTGGAACGCGAATTCTTTCGTGACGTTCGTCCGAGTTCCCTGATTAAGCGGTTCGCAACGCCAGCCGAGGTAGCCGCACTGGTGGCATTCGTTTGCAGCCCACTGGCGGCGGCGATCAATGGCGCGGCTCTACGTGTGGATGGCGGTGTGGTGCGATCTATCGCCTAGGGGCGCTCTGAATCTCTACTACTGCCGTGCGTCGCCAGGAGTCGCGACGCGGCACGCAAAGTGCGTGCGCTACGCGTGGCGCTCGTGCGACGACAGCCCGCTGCGTTTCAAAAACCGGGGCGTCCCCTTGCTTACGCGCGGGGCTACCGGCGTCGAATTGCGGGAGCGTCGGGGACGTTACCATGGAATCTTATGCCCCGCTACGCTGCCGTAGATATCGGTAGCAATTCAGTCCGAATGTTGGCGGCCGAGACCGGCCAAGGTGTGCCCACCAAAATCCTGGCGGCGGAACGTCAGGTGACACGGTTGGGCGCCGGCGTGTTTCAAGACGGCCGGATTCCGGCGGAGACAATGCAGTTCGTGTGCGAAAATCTATCGCGCATGGCGCAGGTCTACCGCAAGCTGGAAGTGATTGGAGTGCGCGCGGTGGCCACCAGCGCGGTACGAGATTCCAGCAATCAGCATGAGTTCATCGAGAAAGCATCGAGCGCGCTGGGCACTCCGGTGGAGATCATTTCGGGCGCCGAAGAAGCGCGGCTGATTCACCTGGGAGTGCAGGCCAGTTGGCCGCAGCCTGGTAAACGCATTCTAATCGTGGATGTGGGAGGCGGAAGCGCCGAATTGATTTTGAGCGACGATGGCGTGCTGACGGAAGCATTTTCGAAACCGTTGGGAGCGGTGCGGCTCACTGAAGTGTTCCTGAAAAGCGACCCGCCTGCGCCGCTCGAATTGCACCGCATGAACGAGTCGATCGAAGAAAAGCTGGCGGCGCCGCTGCGGCGCATCGGAAAAGGTCCGTGCGACCGCGTGATTGCTACGTCGGCCACGGCCGCGGCCATTGTGTGCGCAGTGAATCGGGTGGGACGATCGCGCCGCGATGAAGCCGACCGCCTGAAGGCCTCGGTGGCCGAAATCCGCAAATTCTATCGCCAGGTGTGCCAGCTGGATTTGGGCGAACGGCGCAAGATACAGGGCATCGGGCCGCGCCGGGCCGAGTTGATTATTTCCGGCGCCGCGGTGTTTCTGAAGGTGCTGGAGCTGTTTCAACAGACCGCACTCCACTATTCAGCGGCCGGCGTGCGGGATGGGATCATCGCGGACCTGACGGCGCGGGGCGTGGGCCGTGAGCTCAGCATGCTCAATCGGGACCAGCGGCGGGTGGTGGAACAGATGGCGCGCCGCTACGGAGTGGATATCCAGCACGCGCGCAAGGTAGCCGAACTGGCGCATCAGTTGTTTGAGGCGCTGCAGCAAGTGCATCGCCTGCCTCCGGCGCTGGGCAAACTGCTGGAAGCGTCCGCCTATCTGCACGACATTGGACATTACGTGAGCGACACCGCACACCACAAACATTCCTATTACCTGGTAGCTCATTCCGACCTGCCGGAGTTTACCGACAACGAGCGGCAGATGATCGCATTGCTGTGCCGATATCATAGAAAGTCCATGCCGGCCGCGCGCCATTCGCCGTTTCAAACCTTCGATGCGGATTCGCGCCGCGCCATTACTTTTCTGACGCCGCTGCTCAGAATCGCCGACAGTTTGGATCGCAGCCATGAACAGCGCGTTGCGGGAATGGATGTGCAGCTCCGCAATGGATCGATGCTGGTAGCGGCGAAATCCGCGGTGGATCTGGACCTGGAATTGTGGGCCGTGGAGCGGATCGCGGACGCGTTTCGTGAAACCTATCAGATGTCGCTCACGATGACCAGGGTGAAAGCGTGACCGCAACGCCGCCCGGTATACGCGAATATGCTCTGGATCAAATGAATCATCTGCTCACGCGGCTGGTATTCCAGATGCATCGCGCGGCGAAAGTTCCGGGGCCGGAAGAGATCCACGACGTGCGGGTGAGTATACGGCGGTTCTCGCAGGGCCTGCTGCTGTTCGAGGAGTTCTTTCCACGCTGGGAAGTCAAAAAGATCAAGCGGCGCTTGAAGCGCATGCTGAAGTTAACTTCTCAAATACGGGATCGCGATATCACGCTCGAGTTTCTGGCGCGCCTGAAACAAACCCGGCACCGGGCACGTCTCCAGAAAAAGCGTCTGGCCTTCGAGAAGGAGTTCTCTCAAATGGTCCGGCACTGGAATGCGCGGGATTTCTCGGCCAAATGGCGCAACGGCTTGTCTCTACAAAATACATGAGACTGAAAACTACACGGAACGCCGCCGAGACTGCCAGGGTATTGTTGCCGAAGCTGCTGGAAAAGTATTTCAAGGCTGGGCGCAAAGCGGCGAAGGGAGAGACTTCCCCGAAGAAGTTGCACGGATTTCGACTCGCCACCAAACAGTTCCGCTATTCATTGGAGCTGTTCCGTCCCCTGTATGGACCGAGTCTCGAGCGGAAACTCAGCGCCCTGAGCGGATTGCAAGGCGTGCTCGGCAAACTGAGCGACTATCACAGCGTGCGGACTTTGATCAAGGGCGACAAAGCGCTGGAACAGAAGCTGGACCGCGCCACCGGGAAAAAGCTGAAGGAGTTTCGCGAGCAGTGGGCAGCGTTCGACACTGAGGGACAACTCAAGCGCTGGAAGACTTACCTGGCGAGGGGCAAGTAGGGCAAGCCTCCGGCTTGCCCTACTGGACAAGCCGGAGGCTTGTCCTACGAGATTTGCGCTATCGCGGTCCCGATGGCCACCGCCACCGCCGGCACCCGCAAAATCATCATCGAAACATCGGTTTTGGGGAGGGCCTGCTGCAAGATGGTGTGGAGATCTCCGGCCGGGTTATTGCCCTGTGCAGCCGCACGGACAGCGGTTCGCATCTGCGCGATATTTACCTGCGCGGCGCCAACGCCGGCTATTGTGCCCCACAGATTCACCGGTGCAGCCGGGAACGGATTATTGCGGCGCAGCTCGGTTTCATCTATAACTGCGCCGCTCGTGGTCTTCACGAACCTGTCCGCGAATTGGACTACGAGAGCCGACGCGAGCTGGTTCTTGAATTGATCCGCCTCGGCCAAGGTGATGTTCTGGGTGGGATCGGAAGAAGCCCAATCATTTGTCGCTGGATTCATTTTGGTTTACTCCTTTTGTTTCGAAAACAGATAACTTGCGCTTTCATCCTAACCACTGCCGTCCGGCATAACGGCTGAGCGCTATGGCTAAGTCAACGAAGAATAACAAGATTGAGTTCGACGAGAGCCGTGACCGGTAGTGGGGCAGGATGCCATCCTGCGCGCTGTTGTTAACCGCGCAAGTTTACGCCGATTGCCGATCGGCGGCAGGTTATCAACCTGCCCCACACGGGTTACCATAAAAGTAAGGGTATGGTCATTCGCAAAGCTCCGGATCTACGCTATTCTCAGGTCACTCCGCGGACAATGTATTTGAATCGCCGGCGCTTTCTCGCGGCCGGATCAGTCGCACTCGGGGCGCTTCGAGGGATGGCAGCGGCTGCAGCAGGTTCCAAGCTCACGGCCACCAAGAGTCCCTTCAGCACGAGCGAGGAGCCAACGCCGCTCGAAGCCATCACGCACTACAACAACTTCTACGAGTTCGGCACCGACAAGGAAGACCCTTCCAAGAACGCTTATAAACTTCGCACGTCGCCCTGGTCGGTGAAGGTGGAGGGAGCGGTTGCGAAGCCAACCGTGCTGGACCTGGACGCAATTTTCAAAATTGCGCCACTCGAAGAACGCATCTACAGGCATCGCTGCGTGGAGCGATGGTCGATGGTGATTCCCTGGATAGGGTTCCCCTTGAACGCTCTGCTGAAACGAGTGGAACCGACATCGAAAGCCAAGTATGTCGCTTTTGAAAGTATCTACGATTCGAAGACCATGCTGAGCCCCCAGTACGCCGGTATCCAGTTTCCATATATCGAAGGGCTGCGGATGGATGAGGCCATGCATCCTCTCACTCTGCTCGCCGTCGGACTATATGGCGAAAGCCTTCCCAACCAGGATGGTGCGCCTTTCCGGTTGGTGGTTCCCTGGAAGTACGGCTTCAAGAGTATTAAGTCCATTGTCAAGATACGGCTGGTGGAGAAAGAACCATCTACCACCTGGAACCTGTCGGCATCGAACGAGTATGGCTTCTACTCCAACGTCAATCCGGAGCGAGATCATCCGCGCTGGAGCCAAGCTAAAGAACGGCGGATCGGCGAATTCCGGATGCGCGATACCGCGAAGTTCAATGGTTACGGCGATCAGGTGGCGAGTCTGTACACTGGAATGGATCTGGTTCGCAAGTACTTCTGAAGGGCATGAACAAGGTCCTCTCCAGCCGCTGGACCAAAGCGATTTTATTCCTGCTGTGCCTTACGCCCCTACTCCTGCTGGGATGGCGCGGCTACAATAACAAGCTGGGAGCAAACCCCATCGAGTACATCACCCATGCCACCGGTGATTGGACCCTGCGCTTCCTGCTCTTTACCCTGTGCGTCACTCCGTTTCGAATTCTGTTGAACCAGCCCAAGCTGGCGCGTTTCCGGCGGATGCTGGGCCTTTTCGCATTCTTTTATGGATGCCTCCACCTGACCACTTGGGTGTGGCTGGACAAGTTTTTCGATGTTCAAGAAATGTGGAAGGATGTGGTGAAGCGCCGTTTCATCACCGTTGGCATGACTGGGTTCGTTTTGCTGATTCCGCTGGCCATCACATCCACCGCCGGATGGGTTCGGCGCCTCGGTTTCGTGCGCTGGCAACGGCTGCATCGGCTGGTCTATTTCAGCGCGCTGGCCGGAGTGATTCATTATTACTGGCTGGTTAAATCGGATGTGCGGCTGCCGCTGCTCTACGCAGGGATTCTGACGCTGCTGATGGCGTACCGTGCGTGGATCTGGACTCATGGCAAGCCTTTACAGCGGAAGGCCGAACCTCCGAATGTTCCGGCGTCGCCGCGTTTGAGTCCCTGACAAGCTGATTTCGATTGTAAGACCGCGCGGTCCCCTTGCTTACGCGCGGGGCTACTACGGGCTGGAATTGTAGCCCCGCGCGTGAGCAAGGGGAAGGCGACACAATTTTCTCCGAACCGCGCCGATATGCTTCTTGGCGCTTTCTTCCACGGCGCTGGGGAGAACTATGTCACTGTCGAAAGTCGCGCGAAGAGTTCTGGTCTTGGTTTCCGGAGTGTTGCTCGGGGGCGCATCCGTCCTTGCGCAGCAGGACCGTATTGTGACATCCATCGATGCGTCGCGACGGATTGTCCTTCAAGGTGATCGGAGTTTCAGGGCACGCCTGGAAAACGATGGAGGACGCCTAGCGTCCAGCGAGCGGATCAGCGGCATCACCATTTTGCTAAAGGGCTCGGCCAGCCAGCGCGCGGCGCTCCAAAGTTTACTCGAGCAGCAGAGGGATCCAACTTCGCCCAACTACCATCGGTGGCTCACGCCGGAGGAATACGCGGACCGGTTCGGGCTCAGCCGCAACGACTTTCAGAAGGCGATCGACTGGTTACGATCCCAGGGTTTCAGCGTGGACTACAAAGCGCGGGCCCGCAGCTGGATCGGCTTCAGCGGAACCGTGGGCCAGATCCAGACTACATTTCACGTCGAGATCCATCGCTACGTCGCCGCCGAGGAAACACATTATGCCAACGCCACGGATCCCGAGATTCCCGCTGCGCTCGCGCCAGTGGCGCTGGTTATCCGGGGCCTGGACGATTTCCGTCTGAAGCCAGGCGTTCGGAACAACAAGCCTCATTTCACCACTTCCGACGGCACACACGCCGTTGGACCGGCCGATCTGGCAACCATCTACGACATTAATCCTCTCTACCAGGCGGGCATCACCGGGTCTGGCCAGACCATTGCCGTTGTCGGGCAGACCAATATCCAGATGTCGGATATCGAAAACTTCCGCAGCACGTTCGGGTTGTCCGCGAACGATCCCCAGTTGGTGCTGGTGGCCGGATTCCCGGATCCTGGCATAACACAGGATGAAGGAGAAGCGGATTTGGACCTGGAATACTCCGGTGGTATTGCACCGGACGCGCAGATTCTTTTTGTTTACTCCACGGATGTTGTGGTTTCAGCTCAATATGCTATTGACCAAGCTCTTGCGCCCATCATCAGCATGAGTTATGGCGCCTGCGAACAGAAGATTACGTCCGGACCGGAGAGCGTCACAGCGATTCAGTCCTTTGCCCAAGAGGCGAACGCGCAGGGCATCACCTGGGTAGCCTCGGCCGGGGACCCCGGTGCGGCCGGCTGCGAGGAGCAGCAAGTTGACATTGTCGCAGTCAGTGGGCCCGCTGTGCAATCCCCAGCCAGCACGCCCGAGGTAACAGGCGTCGGCGGCTTGGAGTTTAATGACGGAAATGGAAGCGGGTATTGGAACACAACCTATGACAGCCACGGAGGATCCGCGGTCTCTTATATCCCGGAAATGGTTTGGAACGATACAGCCCTGGAAGGCGACCTGGCCGCCGGGGGCGGTGGCGCCAGTGTGATCTTCCCAAAACCGGCCTGGCAGACTGGTCCGGGAGTGCCGAATGACAACGCCCGCGACGTTCCGGATGTGGCATTCACCGCATCCTGGGATCACGATCCCTATATTCTTTTCACGGGCGGAAACATCATCCCGAACGGCGGAACTTCGGCCGCCACACCATCGTTTGCCGGGATGCTCGCGCTGCTGAATCAGTATCTGGTTTCCAACGGCGTCCTGTCTGGGCCTGGCCTTGGCAATATCAATCCGACGCTTTACACGCTTGCGCAGAACACGACCAATGTTTTCCACGATATCACCGTGGGAAGCAACATTGTGCCGTGCGCCGCCGGCAGCCCTGGCTGCGACACCGGGAGTTACGGGTATAGTGCTGGCCCGGGATATGACCAAGCGTCCGGTCTTGGATCCATAGACGTGAGCAACCTGGCGAGAGCATGGGCGGGAAGCAGCACCAAGCCTAGCACCTCCTCAACGAATGTCACCGCGGTTGCCGATCCTGCCAGCATCGTGGCGAGCGCCACCACTGTGCTCACGGCCACTGTGACTGCCGCTACCGGCTCGGCTTCGCTCACCGGATCGGTTTCCTTCAGTTTGGGACAAACCGCGTTGGGTAGTGCCAACCTCTCCGGTGCAGGAGGAGCGGCCGTTGCTTCTCTCACCGTTTACGGAAGCCAGTTGCCGGTCGGGGATAACATGATCACTGTGAGCTACAGCGGCTGCAACGGCTTCGCCGCTTCCTCGGGCTCCGTGGCCGTGACGGTCAGCGTACCCACAGCGTCCTCGGCGATCATTCCATCCGTAGTGCCGAATCCGGTTTATGAGGAAGAGCCCGATTCGGATGGGTATAGCTGGTTCTATACAGTAAGACTCACCGAAATCGCCGGCGTGTCCACTACGCTCAACAGGTTCTCGATCGACGCCAACGACTATTCCGCTGACATCGACACCTGGTTTGGAAGCACTACTATTCCGGCCAACGGGACGCTCTCCGCGGATATACGGAGCAAGCTGGCGAGCGTGCCCGTGAATCGTGTATTCATTCTTGGAGGCGTGGACGCGAGCGGGCAATCCTGGACCCAGCAGATTTCGGTTCCCTTCTATGGCAAGCAACTGTCGGCCGCTATGGCACTATCCAGTTCGCCTTCGTCGGAGATTCAGAATCCCAACGGCGATCCCAACTGCGACGCGGACTATCCTTAACTACCAGCAGTTGAACCTTCAGGAGTTGAACGGCTATGAGATCCACCTGACTCGCTTCCTGGCAGGGGGAAACGATTTCAGCGGCCAGATTGCGGAATGGTTCGGATCGTGGCGCTTGGCGCCGCTCGGTGCGCTTCAAGCCGGCATCTGCTGGAAGCTCGATAATGCTCCCGTCACACTGAGCTATGAGATTGACGGCGTTGATACGGATGGAAACGAGATCACCGCGACGTTGTCGGTCCCGTTTCAGGGCCCGCAGCAGAGCGCCGGCGGGCTCTCGGCGTCGGAAGACTCCGTTTCCATGGCGGCCGACGTTTCCCAAAGCGCCACCGCAACCGTGGCTGTAAATGTTTCTTCGGCCGAGAAGTGGAGCGTCTCGGTTTTCCCAGCCAATCAAAACAGCAGCTGGCTGGTGGTGTTTCCATTGTCCGGCGCAGGTTCTTCGGAAGTAAAGCTAGTGGCTTCCGCCGCCGGAATGGAGAGCGGGGTTTACACAGCGACGCTGGTCTTTCAATCCGTGAACACCAGTCCTCAGTTCGTGAACGTGCCAATCACCTTCGTCATCGGGGCCTCGAACAGTATCGGCATCGAGGGGGTAGCGAACGGAGCGAGCTTCGAGCAGGCCTTTGCTCCCGGAATGATCCTCGATGTATTTGGACGGAACCTTGCCGATTCCGCCGAGTCCGCGCCGGCCGTCCCTCTCCCGTTCTCGCTGGCCGGAGCGTCGGTCACGGTCAACGGAGCCCCGGCTCCTTTGTATTATGCTTCCCCCACGCAATTGAATATTCAAATTCCATACGAAACAGCAGCGGGCACTGCAATTCTAGGCTTGAACCATCGAGGGCAAGTCGCATCGTACTTGTTCGAAGTGCAAGCCTCGGCGCCGGGAATTTTCGTGGGGTCCAGCGGCGAGCTAGTACCCACTTCCAGCGGTGCGCCTGGCGGTTCTTTGCCGCTCTTCGTCACCGGCGTCGGCGATGTGATGCCGATGCTAGACACCGGTGATCCGCCAGCGAATGGTACCCCTGTGAATAAACTGCCGGCGCCGCGACTCCCGCTGTCGCTCACGGTGGGCGGCGTCGAGATCACGCCTCTTTTTGTTGGGATCCCCTGTGGGCTGGTCGGCGTGACTCAGATTAACTTCACTGTGCCGCCGAATGTTCCTCGCGGGACGCAGCCAGTGGTAGTCACGGTAGGAGGCGTCGCCAGTAAACCTGCGAGTTTCACCGTCAAGTAACCGCGATCGGGGATTCGCGCTCACGTGCGTTTTGCAATCGGCAGCCGCCTTCCGATGCTAAAATAAGAGAGTCTTGGGAGGTCGTCTAATGGTAAGACTGCAGACTCTGGATCTGCGTATCGGGGTTCGAGTCCCTGCCTCCCAGCCAAATACGCCATGAAGTCTCTAAAGCTTTGCCTGCTCCCGCTCTCGTGCATCTTAGCATTCTGCCAAGATACGCCGGTCCCGTCTGAAAATGCACCTCCTGAAATCGATCAGGCCCTACGCGCTCGAGTGACGCAATTTTACTCGGCGAACATAAGCGGAAAATGGCGCGATGCCTTCCAGGTGGTTGCCGACGATATGCAGAACCAGTATCTGGAAGCTTCTAAAGAAACCTACGACCGTTGCGACACCATAAAAATCACCTATACCGACAATTTCACGAAGGCCACAGTACGCGAGAACTGCCACGGTGAGTACCGTTGGCACAATAGCCATATCCCTGCCACCATTCCTTTGACAAGCACCTGGAAGGTGGTTGACGGGCAATGGTTTTGGTATTTTCTGAAACCGACAGAAGTGATGACCCCCTGGGGTCTCTCCACCATAACTCCCGACGATCCTAAAGCTCCGGGATCGACCACCGTCAATACCAACATCGAGACGGTGTTGAAAGATCCCGCATCGATGGCCAGGGCTATTCTGAGCCAGATCAAGGTCGACAAGAAGGAAATACACCTGCTGGGTTACGAGACCTCGAAGGATGAGTTGCACATTTCCAACACTATGCCCGGGACCATTTCAGTCCTTATCAACTGCGCACCTCTGCCGGGGTTTCACATTAAGCAGGCCAGTGCCGACATCGGTCCCAAAGAGACCTCCGCGATAGTCTTCGAATACGATGCCGAAGAAGCTAAGAAGCAATGTGGCGACTGTTACAAGCTGCCTAAGCCGAAGCTTATTGCTAACATCCGGATCGAACCCACGGCGCAGGTGTTTTCAGTGAGGATCGTGTTTGCGATTCCACCGGAACTTGAAAAGCAGTTGCCCAAGGAACTACGGCCACCAGCCCCAAAACAGTAGCCTTCCGATTGGCATTTCCCGTGCCTAGCCATTGTGCAGAGGCTAACACGGAATGATCAACATCGACTTGACTCTGACTGGCATAACTGGGAGCTCCGCAACAGCAAACCAGACAAGTCAGCTTTCATCGCTTTCGGCTCAATCGTTTACCGAACTCCTGTCGGAGGCCTTCTCGGAGACATTGTCGAAGCTCGGAATTAATCCAAGCAGTATTCAGCTCAGTTTCCAGGACGAGCCGAGCCAAACTTCTGCCGCGAGCCAAACTCCTGCCGCGAGTGCAACTCCTGCCACGATCCAAACTCCCGTCGCGACTCAAACCGCCACCGCTAGCCAAGCTCCGGCTGCGAGTGCAGCAGCTGTCGCGAGTCTGATTTCCGCCACCGCTGTGGCTCCGCCGACAACGTCGACGCCAACTATAGCCAGCACGCCTGCGACGGCTTCTAGCACGGGTTCGAGTTCCCAGACTTGGTACGCCAGCACTCCTGCCGACGACGCCTACTGGGCTGCGCAGCCGGCGGCGGTTCAACAACTCCGGGGAATCCAGGATATCAACGAGAGAAAAGATCTCGGGGAGCAACTTGCGAGCGAAGGTTACTCCATAGATGTCCCGATTATGGTTTGGGGATGGGATGCGGGAAAAGTGACTGCAGCCAGGGAGTCGTATGGCTATACGTGGGTACCCTCAGCGCTTCAGCAGCCGGTGGCAGCGGCGCCGGGTATAACGGGTGGTGGAATAACGCCATACGATCCCAACAATCCGCCTAGCGGATCCATTCAGGTGCCGCCAGCGCAGAACTCTTGATGGTAGGCGTGAAAAAGGGGCAAGCCCAAGACCTGCCCCCTTTTCAGTTATTCGATCGGGATTTTGGTGGACTGAGCGAAATACTTGTTCCCGGACGGATCGATCAATATCAGGCCGAAGGGCTGCCCCGGACCTGGAGTAGTATTTGCGGGCACCTGAACGCCAATAATGTAAACCCCTACCAGGCCTGGCGCATAATCAACTGTTGTGTGCGCAACGCCCTTGTTGTTCAGGCCTACCACAACAGTCGCGGTTACGGATTGGCCGGCCCCAGGCTCGTTGGTCACCGCTGCCGGTGTCGTCAGGCCAAGACCCGTTGCAAACACGTAAATGGTTTCGCCGCGGTGAGCGGGATTAGTGGGACTCACGTAGCTGCCGTCTGACCGCACCGCGACCGCGATTGTTACGTTGCCGTAGGTGTTGGTGAAGACGCCTGGCGCGTAGGGCTGAGTGGTTACGTTTAAGGGGGTCGGAGGGCCTCCACCCGCAGGCGTGAGCATAACCGTAGTGTTGCCGAGTGGTGTTTCAAAAGGCACTTGAATAGTCATCGACTGGACACCATTCACGTTGGAGACGTAGAAGATCGGCGCCGCCACACCGTTAAACGTGATGCTGACACCGGCTAGCGAGGTCTGGAGCGGCCCGAGGATGCTGAGGCCGCTTACTACCCCCTGAACGCCATTTGCAAAACCTCCGCCCTCGACGGTGACAATCTCACCTGGCGCTACGCAGCCCGGCCTCTGGCAGCCGTTTTGAAGCTGGAAGTTTGTGCCGTTGACGAAGATAATGTTCGTGGGCCCCACAAGACCCGCGACCAATGTGAACGTGGTGGTGAAAGAACCCGAGGTCGCGACAATAGAGATATTCCCGGGAGTCGCACCGGCGGTGACGGCAGTAAAGGCCGCGCCAGTCGGGTCAGTGGTGGTGCTGGGGGTAGCAACGACCGCGCTGCCACTCGAGACCGTAAACGTTACGGGAGCACCGGGAACACCGTTTCCTAGCTGGTCCTCCACCTTAACTACTAATGGCGCCGGGAAGGCCGCGCTCACGAAGGCCGTCTGATTGTTCCCAGAGACTTGCTGAACGCTCGCCGCTGTACTGGCAACCGTCAGCGTGAACTCGGTCGATGCGTTGCCCGCTGTCACTTTTATGATCACGACTCCCACCGTGCTGCCTAGGGTGACCAGCGTGGAGGCGCTGCCGGTTGAATTCGTGGCGGAACTCGTATTCTGTAGAGTCGCCGGTACTCCGGTTGCCAGGACTGACCACGTTACGGGACCGTAATCTGTCAAAACGTTTCCAAATGAGTCCGTGACCTGTATCACCAGGGCGTTGAGTAATTGCGCCCCTGGTTTGCCGGTCTGGTTGTTGCCCTGAACCAATGTGATTGTTCCCGGAGGGCCTGGGGTGATCTTCAGAGGAAAGGCGATGGTATCGAAATGATAGCCATACTGCGCGCCAATCGGGCCGGTTCCAACTATGCCATCCAATAGCAGATCGCAAGATATATGGCCGTGCGCGTCGGATAGGACAAGCCCTCCCGTGGAATTCTGGCAGGTTCCAAAGGGCCCAGAGTTGGCCAAGGGCACGTTGCACACGCTGGGCTGATCGGGCGCTGTCGGGGCCTGAGGTACACAGGTGAAAACGCTGACATTGGGGATGGCAAAACCGTGACCATCGACGACGTTGGCTGTGAAGGCGCCAGTGATGACTGTGCCCGCTTGGCCGGTCAGCGTTTGTCCTGCTTGCGGCAAAAGGAGTTGGACCGTAGGGGGCGGGACCAAGGTTGCATTGGAGGGGTAAGTGGTCTCGTAGAAAGTCACCGTATTCGTGCCAGAAGCTTGAGCCGCGACTTGGGTCTGGACGGAACCGAGACCGAGGGGAACCACGTTACTGAGGAAACCCACCGACGCCACACCCTGGGCGTTACTTTTGACAGCCAAGGTGTTAGAGCCACCAAACAGGCTCCCTGGGCCGTTTGTGATCTTAAAGGTGACTGAGGAGCCGCTCACCGGTTTTCCGTTCAAATCCGTAACCAGGACTTCCAATGGAGAGCCAAAGCCAGGGATGCCAGTATTGTTGTTCTCGGTCATGAGTTGTCCTTGCCCGGCGACAATTGCGATGGATCCGGCGTTCTGTACGGTGGCGGACCCCACTGTGATAGTGAATGCCTGCTGGAGCTTGCCATTGGTGGCAATGACGGTGACCGCTGTTCCGTTCGTGGCCGGCGCGGTCAAGACCGTCGAGGCGTATCCATTCGCCCCGGTGGTGACCGAGGTGTTCGAAAGAGACCCCAGATTGGTCGAAAAGGTAATGGTGGCTCCGCTCAAGGGTTTGCCGTTCACATCCAGCGCCAGGACCACCAGCGGTTCACTGGTTGTGTTGGGTGCGAGGGCTTGACTATTTCCGTATGGCAGCAAAGCGACCGGACTGCCATTCGTGGATTCCGGAGCCAGGTACTCCAAAGCGTTGAACGATTGACTCGTCGGAAGCGCTAGTTGGGCCGTGAGTTGGTCAACGGTGAGATCAACACGGAACAGGATATTGGACGACGCGACAAAAAGGTATTGCGCTGTAGTCCGGCCTGGAAAGGGGACCTCATTCGAGATAGCTACGCCCTGTACGAAGGTGCTGGAAACGCCCGCGGGAGCACCGGTGCAGCAGGCGATAGAACCACTGCCAATACCCATCTGATACAGCGTCTCAGCTTGGCTGGAATATGCGAAAACCGTCGTGCTGCTAGGGACCAGCAGAGTGTCGATTATTTGGTCCTGAACGTCGGCGCTGGCGACAAAATTTGCGATTGTTTTGGCATTGAGATCGATGAGCAATATGGCCTGTCCGGTGACCGGGTTCTGATTTGCCGCCAAAGCATACTTGCCGTCGGGCGTAAAAACCAATCTACCAGGGGTTGCGTTTACGCCGATCACTCCATCCGTAGTGGGCTGGAGTGTGGTGGGATCCAGCTCAATGATCTGATTCTGATTACTGACATAGACACGGCCGTTAGGGCCCACCGCAACCCCAGTCGCGGTGCCCAGAAGTCCATATTGCGCGTTGCCCTTCGTATTGTTGGTGAGGTTAATCGCATTCACCTGGCTGCCGCCTGACGTACTGGTGCCCAGGGCGTAGGCAGTGGTCCCATCCAGACTCACAGCCACGTCAAAAATGGTGACTCCCGTGTTGATTCCTCCCGGGACCAGTTCCTGGTCTTTGGTGGTTTCAAAAATATGAAGAGTGCCGGCTGCCACCACCAGCTTCCCGCCATTGGAAGTGATCGCCGCCGCACTGGGAGTTGTTACGAAGCTGGCGATCAATTTGGGATTCTCGAAGTTGGTGTCAACTGTCGTCACCGAACTGCTGGTGGACTTCGCGATGACGTAGTACTTCGATCCGTCCGGCTTAGGCAGGATCAAAAACGTGCTGTCGCCGGCGGTGAAACTGCCGAATGAGGTCAACGGATTTATGCCAAACACCGCAACATTCGATCCCAGCGATTTGTATCCAGGCAATGCCGCGACATCATCGGCCTGAAGATTGGAAACGAACAACCCGGTGCAGGCGGCAAGGAACAGAGTTAGCCTTCTAGACATTTTTATACAAGAACCTTTCCGTAGGATATAGCTGGGACGCGGGGCGAGCTAACTTTACAAGAGTACCACAAAGCACCAAAAGTCAAGTTGCTTGTGACGAAAAAAAAAGGGGAGGCCGAAGCCCCCCCTTTTTGGTTAATGCGACAACGGTTACGGTTAGTGACCTTCGTTCTCGCCGATCACGCCCGTCCTGCTGTTGCCAGGAACCGCGCCAGTCCCCAGCAAGTTGAAGGGGAAGTCTAGCTGGATAGCGAGATAACCTTCCGCCAGTTTCTGCGCACCCACGTCGCTGATGAAGGCGAATGCGTGACAGTACTGGAAGTCGGCCACCGAGATGATGTAACCCTCGAAGCCCGGCACCGCCGGTACTCCGAAGTTGCCACCACCCGAGAGGTTGAAGATCAACTCCTGGCCCGCCGGCACCGTTTGAGTTACAAACGGCGGAGGCGCTACGCCTCCTCCGGCCGTGCTGCCGAAGTAGTAGAGTTTTACCGTTCCCTGTTGGGGTCCGGTGCCAAATGGGTCAAGCGATGTGTTCGCCAGTGCGATACCTGTGTCAAACCCAGACTGGTTGGTTACGAATGGGAACAGCAGGTCGCAGGTACACAGATTGATGTCGAACGCGTTCGTCGCCGAGGAAGTATCGCCGAAGCGCGGAATCGGGTCGGTGGCCGAAGCAGTTCCGTCGTTGCTGAGAGGAGCAAAGCTAACGTTCACCGTGCCAGTCCCAGGGGCCGGCAGATTCTGCGCGGTGTTCGAGATAAACGCAACATACGCCGTGATGATCGCGTTCTCGGGCACGTTCGGGTCGGAGTTCACAGTTTCGTAGGTGGCATAGCCAGTGGTTCCGCTGTAGCTAACTTCAGCAATACCACCGGCCCCGGCTACGGCAGTGAAGCCCGGTCCCGAGCTTCCGTTTACGTCAGTGGAAACCAAGTCCAACTGGGCGTCTGCATATCCGGGAAGAGTTAACCCGTTCCCGGGCTGGGGTTGCGGCGGCACCGATTGGGTACCTCCAGGAGTGAGGAGAGGCGCCGTAGTAGACACAAAGATATGCACGCCTGCTGCGATGTTGTTGAACCGGATCAGTATCCGAGTGCCGAAATCGGCCAAGCCGACGATCGGCGTTCCAGTGAAGAGTTCAGGCACATAGAAGCCGGATTCCGTGTTATACGGGAAGCCAGGCACGTTCTGATCTACAGGCGCAGGTGAAGTCAAACCATGCGCTGTGTCCTGCGACAGAGCGTAATTGCGCCTCTTAAAGGACGAAGCGAAGCCTTCCTTGATTTTGATGGAGACGTCGCCGCTGTCATCGGGAGCGGGACTACTCCCCAATAGATCAGGGTTGTTACTGGTGCACTGCAGGAAGGTACCGTTCGTGACCGAAGCGATGAGGCCAATCTGAATGAAGGCCACCGTCTGGGTCGGGTTGTTGATGGTTACCTGTTGCGAACCGTTCACCGCGATGTACATGGTGATTTGGGTCGGAATCAGGGTAGAAGATACTCCGAGCTGGAACGCATTCGCGCGGATGTTGGTAATACGGATCACGCGCTGGCCGGCTGTTCCGGGTGCGTCAATCGGGACACCCAAAAAGACAACTGAGCTGGCGCTATTCTGCTGTCCCGAAAATACGTTCGGCTGGGTCAGATACGGACTATTGGAGGGGACCCCGACGAACTTTCCCAACTCATTACACGAGGTACCTTGAGGCGTACAGAGGATCTGCGGAGGCGAGCCAGCCGGAGGTAGCACCACCGTATTGTTGGGTACTGCCTGCCCGGATGGCGGGTGCGGCTCATCAATCATCAGCGTAGCTTCCGAGATATTCCCGGAAACAAGCCGGCTGGTGATGTTAGTGTTCAAAAAGACCGTCACGTTAGACAACGGAATACTCGCGCCATTTAGCGTGGGAGTTCCGCCGTTGCAATTCAGGAGCATGTCACCTACCAGCTCCGTTAAGCCTTCTGCACGGACGATCGTCGGGTTGCCCGCATTCGCTGTGCAGTTAAACGCAGGCTGTTGCAAGCCAATTTGCGCGTTCGCCGTGCTACCCATGCCGAGCAAAAGGGCTACTACAGCAAACGCTAAGAACCATTTGCGAAAATCTGCCATTTCCTTCTCCTTGTGAAAAATTGAAATTGAATTGATGGAAGTTCTCTTTTTCAACCTGAGCCTCGATTCAACAACCGTCATGAAGATTTCGAATCTCACCCGATCAGACCTGGCGCGAAGTAGCTCTGCACTGCCTTTCCTGCCTTGCCTACCCGAATTCGTTTCATCGTCTTCATTGGGCTCAACTTGTTTCTTAAACTTCTCGTAATATCTGTGCTCGCGGGATTCATGCGTCAAAGATGAATGCCGCCAAACCGTCCGGATGCAGTCAAATCATTCATAACACTACTACGCAAGTTAAGTCAAGCGTAAAGTACTATTGAACTTTTCAATCGGCCCCCGAACCAAAAAACGGCCTAGCACATGATTTAACCATAGCGCGGCAAGGCAAGTCAACATTTTACAGCCAACGGCGACTTCGGGCGCTTGAATGGCGTCAAGAAAGGTGTTACCGGTACGTACTGATACTTCCCTCAAATGAGGGCTGACATGTCTGAATGGGCCCTAGGGCACCGCTGAGTTATTCCTTAACGTCCTTCTTCAGAGCCTTAAGGCGGCTCTTCAGCTCATCGGTGGCATCGGACATCTGGTTACTGTCGTAGATGACACGCGGAGTCATGAATATGATCAGCTCAGAACGCGATTTGGAATAGGAGTGGGTCCCGAAGAGTGCGCCGAGATAAGGGATCCGGTGCAGGAGCGGGATCCCCGAGCTATTGAGCGTGTTTGTTTCGGAAATGATGCCTCCGATCGCAATGGTATCCCCATCCTGCACTGTGATTTGAGTATGGATTGATTTGTTGTCGAAGGATGGCGATTGAATCCCGCTAGTAGTGGTGGGCGTCGGGTCGCTCACTTCCTGATCGATCACCATGGTAACGACACCGGTGGGGGTCACGCGCGCGAGTATGTTCAAAGTAACTCCGGTATTCACATTTGAGATGGAGTTGGCGAACAAGGAATTTCCCCCGGACTGGACTCCAGTCACCGCCTGCGCTGAAAGCGTTGGGACTTCCGTGCCGACATTGATGCTGGCCGCAATGCTGTCAGTGGCAATCACGGAGGGAGCTGAAAGAACCTTGGCGCGGCTCTCCGATTCCTGCAATTGGACCGCAGCCAAAAGCTGGCGGCTTTTTCCCACCAGGGCCGCTCCCGAAAGATTGGTCACGCCTTGGCCAAAGCCTGCGAGGAAACTGTGCGCCGTACTTTGCGGGCTCGCGGTACTCGAACTCGCAGGCGAACTCCCGGTTATCTGCTGAAGGGCCGCAGAGACGTCGCTCGAAAACGCGTGGGTCAAGTCCACCGAGTAAATCTTCGCTTCAATCAAGACCTGACGCGGAGGAATGTCCAAATCTTTTAATAGCGTCAGGATGTTGTCGTATTCCTGAGGAGTGGCCTGGATAAGTAGGGTGTTGTTGAATGGATTTGCGATCACGCGCGGCACGCGGCCCACGAGCGACCCGGGAACCTGCGGGTATCCGAGATTTTGGCCTGTAAGGTCGGTCCCCGTGGTCCCGTTTGCCGGAGCGGTTCCAACGCCCGCGGCTAGCAGCGCACCACCGGCGGTCTGTCCGGTGGGGTTACCGTACTGCTGCTGATAGCTTCCATTGCCGTACATTCCACCGCTGCCGTACGCTCCGCCACCATAATTCCCACCATTGCCGTACGCTCCGCCGCCGCCGTACATCCCGCCGCCACCATTCATTCCGCCGCCGTACATTCCACCCCCGCCGCCCATCCCACCACCGCCGCCGCCCATTCCGCCGCC